>DATKPK010000145.1:0-29374 GCA_035524095.1 Binataceae bacterium (SeqCode)
TTTTCACCGACAACTTAGTCCGCATCGTTATTTTTATCGGCCTGATGATCGGATGCTATCGCACGAGTCATAGTCCGGTTTACTTTTATTTGCTGGCACTTTTGGCGGGTGGCTTTGTGGCCTGCGCCATCACCAGTCATCGCGCGCTCAAGCGCGATGGTATCAACGCCGAAAAATGGATCGAACGGGTTGAACGGGTGACGGGCCGCGATTTTGCCTACTTGGTCGTGGTGCTGGCGATCATCAATCGGCTCGAATGGTTTGCGTGGGGCGCTGCGTTCGGCAGCTATCTGTTCGCCACCGCATTGTGGTGGCTGACGAGCAGGAGCCGTAAGGCCGTCGGCGCAAAGACCGCATCAGTTTAGTAGCTCCCTTGTTGAAGGAGGGGTTGTGAAGAAGCCTCGGATTCTCCTGGTTCAACCGACGACGGTTCATCTTGACGGTACGCCGCATAAGACGCGCTGGCGATTGATTATGGGTCTCATGATCCCCTTGATGGCCGGTCTGACGCCTGACGACTTCGACGTCACACTCTGCGACGAGCGGCTGGAGGACATCAACTTCGACGGCGGCTGGGATCTGGTTGGCATGACGACGACAATCGGTGCGTCGTTGCGAGCCTATCAACTCGGTGATGAATTCCGCCGGCGCGGCGTCCCGGTTGTGATGGGCGGCTTTCATGCCACCTTGCAGACCGAAGAAGCGCTCAAACACGCGGACGCCGTGGTGCAGGGCGAGGCTGACCTGGTATGGGAACCGCTGCTTCGCGATTGGCAGGACGGCAAGCTCAAGCAGACCTACAAAGCCGACAAGCTGCACGATCTAAAGAATCTACCGCGGCCACGTCATGAACTATTGAAGCTAAACCGATACCTGTTCAAGGCGGTGCCCGTCCAGGCAAGCCGGGGATGCCCTTATCGCTGCTCCTTCTGCGAAATACCAGTCTTCTATAGTGGCAGTTATCGCACTCGGCCGGTCGCGGAGATCGTCGAAGAGATCAAGCAGGTGATGCAAGTCACCGGCTTCCGCCGTTTCCAGTTCATCGACGATCAGATCACCGGCAAGCATAAGTTCGCCAAGGAACTGTTCCGCGCACTGGCACCCCTGAATATCCGCTTCTCATGCCTGTGGACGGTGAACTCGAATCACGACGAGGAGATGCTCGAACTTGCTGCGAAGGCGGGAGTCTTCCACGTCAATATCGGGGTGGAATCGATCAGCCAGGACAGCCTGCTGTCGATGAACAAAATTCAGAACCATACCAAAGACTACAAGAAGCTTCTGAAGCGCCTTGAGCATTACGGGATCTACTATTCGCTCAATTTCCTGTTTGGCCTGGAAGAGGACCATCCGCGAATTTTCGAGGACACGATGAAGTTCCTCCACGAGGTCAAAGCCCCCGAGGCGTTCTTCAATACTGTCACGCCGCGGCGGGGTACACCGATGCGCGACCAGCTCGAGGCTGAGGGCCGTGTGATTATCCCCGATGCGGATATGTACACGAATAATTTCCGTTGCATGTTCGTGCCAAAGAATCTGTCGCCGCAACAAGTCGAGGAGGGCGTGTGGAACTGCACGAAAGAGTTCTATTCATTCAAGTCGATGTTCAAGCGCCTGCTGATGCCGCCGAATAAGTTCACCTGGCAGGGACTGACGGAGAATATGCTGTTCTGGTACGGTGCAAAGCGTCAGGTCGATCCGGTCGATTACTATTAGGCCGCGCGGAATGAATCAGCGCCGATAAATCAGCGGACAAAACGGGGGACTAAACTGTCACCCGTTTTCATTTTATGAGCGACAAGAGAAGAATCGCGACGTAACCATCAACTGGGATTTCGAGTTTACCAAAACAGTCCTGATCGCCATCGCCGGCGGGGCAGTGTCTTTTGCGCTCAGACAGCTTGCGGAGATGCGTGAAAGAACCCTCAATGATCCGGCGGATAAGGTCCTAGCTGGCGGCGTGGACGGGCAACGAGCGCGGGCGGTTATGTTCGTCAACCAGCACAACCGTGGGGACGTGGCGGCGCGCGCGAACCTCATCCATCGGTGCAAAGGTCGCGACGATAATGATATCGCCGGGCGTACCACGCCGTGCCGCAGCGCCATTCAGACTAACCTCGCCGGAACCAGCCGGCGCCGCGATGGCATAGGTTTCTAGGCGTTCACCGTTGCTCACGTTCCAAACGTGAACCATTTCGTATTCGAGAATCCCGGCCGCGTTGAGCAAGTCGGTATCGATCGCAATGCTGCCCTCGTAATCCGGATCGGCACCCGTCAGGCGCACCCGATGAAGCTTCGACTTGAACATGATGCGCATAACCGTACTCCTCGTTATTCGCAGTGGCTGATCTGCGGCGGTCAGGCCAACTCGCGCGCGAACACCATATTGTCGATTAGCCGAGTCTTGCCGACCCGTGCTGCGATCGCGACTACGATCGGACGGTCGTTGCGCTCGACCCGTTGCAAGGTCTCAGCGTCAACCGCCTCGATATATTCGATCTCCAGCCCTGTCGTCCGTTCGAGCACCGCACGCGCCGCGCATGCGAGTTGAACAGGAGTGCAGGCGCCAGCGCGAAAGCAATTATTCGCTGCTTCAAGCGCGCGGCTCAAAGCGAGTGCCCGTTCGCGCTCGTCGGGCGACAAGTAGGCATTACGCGAGCTCATCGCGAGGCCATCACGTTCGCGGACCGTTGGCACCGGCACGATTTCCAGATCGAAGTTAAGGTCCTTGACCATTCGCTCGATTGTGCGCAGTTGCTGAAAATCCTTCTCGCCAAACAGGGCAACGTGCGGCTTCACGATATTGAAAAGTTTCGCGACGACCGAAGTGACGCCCCGAAAATGTCCCGGCCGATGCGCGCCGCACAGCCCCTGAGTAATTTCAGTTGCTTCCACCCAAGTCTGCGACCCTGCCGGGTACATCACCTCAGGCTCGGGGGCGAATAGCACGTCGACGGGCACGGTCTCCATCAACTCGCAATCACGCTCGAAATTGCGCGGATAACGGGAGAAATCTTCGTTGGGGCCGAACTGCGTTGGATTCACAAAGAGCGAGCTGGCCAGCAGCTTGGCGCGCCGTCGCCCCTCGCGCATCAGCGTAAGATGGCCTTCATGCAAAAAGCCCATCGTCGGGACAAACGCGATCGTTGCCCCACGCCGGCGCGCATCTTCTGACCATCGCTGCATCTCACTTGGTGATGCGATTATCTCCATGGCTTTAGGCTCCCTTGGTGCTGTAACAATGTTCGCGGCTGGGGAAGCTGCGTTCGCGCACTTCTCGGATATAGCTGGTCGCTGCAGCGCTCGCATCCTGCCATAGATTCGCGTAGGGCTTCGCGAAGCGCGGGATGAACGATTCACTGAGACCGAGAACGTCGTGCATCACGAGCACCTGCCCGTCGCATTCGGGACCTGCGCCTATTCCGATCGTTGGTATCGTGACGCGCGAGGTGATTTCGCTGGCGAGTTCAGCCGGAATCCCTTCGAGCACCATCGCGAACGCGCCCGCCTGCTCGACCGCTGCGGCATCTTCGAGCAAGCGTTCGCGGCATCCGGGGCCACGGCCTGCGCGGCGGCCCTGTACGCGATGGCCACCCATACGATGGATCGATTGTGGCGTCAGCCCAATATGGCCCATCACCGGGATATCGACATCGACTAGCCGGCGAATCGTGTTCGCCATCGTGATACCGCCTTCGAGCTTAACGGCTTCAGCACCGCCTTCCTTGATCAGACGGCCCGAATTGCGTAGCGCTTGTTCGGGATTGACCTGATAGCTGAGAAACGGCAGGTCGGCCACGACCAGCGCCCGCTGGCGGGCGCGCACGACCATCTTGACGTGATAGATGATTTCGCCGAGCGTGACCGGCAGCGTGCTGTCGGCGCCTTGGACGACCATCCCGAGGCTGTCGCCGATCAGCAGCACATCAACGCCTGCCTGATCGAAAATGCGCGCGAACGGATAGTCGTACGCCGTCAGCATCGTTATCGGCTGCTGTTCGGCTTTCATGTGAGCGAGGTCGGTAACGCGAACTTTATCCTTTCCCATGGTACCGCCTACCCTTTTCCTATCGACGTTAGGAGCGTTTATCTGCCACAAAAAACGCGGAGCCACCAGTTCCGGCAACCCCGCATCATACGCATGACGACGCGCTAAAGTCTCGCTCGGGGTCCCGGTCCGCAATGGATCCAGGCGCTAAGCTCGGTCCTATGTCTTTGACCCCGGGAGTACTCACTCCAGCGGTTTCAATTCTAACGCCTCGCCGGGTCAACTCCTCGGCGGACGAAACCTTTTAGCGCGAACCTCTCGCGAGGTAAAGGACAATTCTGCGGGAAAGGCAGGAAAAGACGAAATTCGCTCAATAGTTGGAAGTAGAGATGATCGCGTCCTGCGGCACCTCAACGGGAATTTGTTGCCGAATCCCGTTACGAATCACGCTCAGGTAAACGATCTCGCCGGGTTGAAGGTCATGCAGACGATCTGCGAACTCGATATAATTCATGACCCGCCAGCCGTCTACCGCGATTATCAGGTCATAGCTCTCGCCGAGCGGCACGGATTGAACGATTGGTACCAGCAACGCCGCTGGCGGGAAAAACATCAGGCCGGCGACCGCGGCGCCAGTGAGAACGGTGCGTGTCGTATCGCTATAAGCATGCAAGCCAGCTTTAGCCGCGGGACTACCCGGAATTACGCCTACTACCAGCAGACCCGTCGCGTCCTCACCTGACTTGAGCTTGCGGTGGTCTTCGCGCAGGTCTACGCCGAGCGGTGAAGTGTTGTCCTCCTCATTGATGAACTCTTGCAAAGGGATCTGCTGTTGCTGATAGGTGTCGGGGTTCTGGTAGCGCTCGTAGTTGACGATATCGGCGTTGGCGTTGAAACCCGCTGCGTTGGGATCATTCGGGTCAAGCGTCGAAGTCTGGCCGGTGAGCGGCGGAACAGCGACCGTTCCTGCCGGCAATGCAAGGGTGCGCGCGGCAACTGGAGCGGAGGCTGGCGAAGTGCTTACTGGCGCCGCGGAAGGAGCATTGCTAGCGGCGGAGGGTGAGACCGGTGCCGCAACCGGCGCTGAGGCTGTGGGGGATCCCATCGCTGCCGGAGCCGCCGCCGGATTAGTGGCTGGTGCCGTCACCGGATTCGCAGCTGGCACCGTCGCGGGAACCGGGGCCAGCAGCACTCCTGTCGGTGCATTGGCCGGTTCACTGATAGAGGACGCAGGCGTAGCGTCCGCTAATGCGGCATTCGTCAGAATGAGTAATGTGAGGCTAGCAGCGGCGCATGCCGGTGCTATCTTCCACCCTCTTCTACGCGAGCCCCCACGCGTTTTCATGCTGCACAACCCGTTTTTCGTTGCGTAGCTTCTTCAGATGCGACCTTACCGATTGCGCTGCCGCCGGATGGAGAAAAACCGGCACGTCAGTATAGATTTTCTTGACGATCGCCATCACTTCCAACGGCTCGTCCTTGATTGCGTTGAGCACCTGGCGATCGCGCAACTCACGATGGGCAATGTACTCCTGAATTTTCTGCTTGGCATTGCGGATCACCGGCCCGTGCGCGGGATAAATCGTCTCCACATCAAGTTCGAGTAGATTGCGCAGCGAATCCATATATTGCCCAAGATCGCCAGTCTCATCTGGAATCACCGTGGTACCCGCCCCCAGTATCACATCTCCCGTGAATAGCGCCTTTTCCTCCACGAGCAAATAACAAAGATGGTCCGGCGCGTGGCCGGGGGTAAAAACTGCTCGCAGCGTCGCACCTTCGGTGGCCACTTCGTCGCGATCATCGATTTCGGTGAGAGGGACTCCGGCGGCATCATCGGGACCGGGCACCGGCCACGGCTTCTTCAGCACGCCGAGTTTGCCAAAGCGCTGATGGACGTCTTTGACGCCTCCGATATGATCCTGATGAGCATGGGTCAGGACGATGCGATCCAATTCCTCCGCCTGACTGAGTTCGCGCAGCGCGATCGGCAGATTCTCCGCCCATTTGGCCACGCCGATACCGGTATCGAGCAGCAGCGGCCGGCTGCCTGTTCCGACGATATAGGTGTTCGTGCCGGGTCCGGTGAAGGGTCCAGGATTATGGCCGAGCACGGTCGCCACCCGCGGCGAATAGCGCGCATAGTCGGGCAGCTTGAGCCCCATCATATTATCGGTGACGACTCGTCGTGGCTCTTCCATTGCATCCTCCTTCAGCGAAACCTACCGCAGGCGGGCTCTGACGCCCATACAGCGAGTAGACCCTACTGTTCAGCCTTGAGTGCGATGCCCGATTAGTTGCGCTTGTTACGCTCGAAAATCAACCGCAGGCCCTTCAACGTCAGGAATTCGTCGATCTCTTCGATCGTCTCCGACTCAGGCGCGATCAGCTCGGCAAGGCCACCGGTTGCGATCACCCGCGTATGTTCGCCGCGCTCACGAATAATGCGCTCGACCAAGCCGTCGACCAATGCGGTGTAGCCATAGATGAGTCCTGACTGAATCGCAGTGACAGTGGTCCGGCCGACTACGTCGCGCGGACGCGTCAGTTCGACCCGGTAAAGCTTGGCCGCATGCCTGACCAGCGCGTCCATCGAGATTCCCAAGCCGGGCGCGATCACGCCGCCAATATATTCGCCGCGTCCGCTGACATAGTCGAAAGTCGTTGCGGTACCAAAATCCACGACGATGCAGGCCGTGCCGTAGTGGTCGAAAGCTGCGACCGCATTGACGATCCGATCGGCGCCGACCTCTTTGGGATTCTCATAAAGGATTGGCATGCCGGTCTTGATCCCAGGACCGACGATAAGCGGCACGCAATGGAAATAACGCTCGGAAAGTTGCTCGAAAGTGGGGTTGAGCGGCGGGACGACGCACGCGATGATCACGCCTTCCGGCTCCAGCGGCGTCCGCAGCCCAGCCCCCTGCAGCAAGCTCGTGAGCATCACGCCGTATTCGTCGGTAGTGCGTTCCGAATCAGTGGAGATACGCCAGTGATGAATCAGGTGCTCGCCATCATAGATCCCGATAACAATATGAGTGTTGCCAACGTCGATAGTGATCAGCATCGCCGCGCCCTGAACTGAATCTGCAACGGAAATCTGGTGCTCGTGAGCCATGCCCTCCGTGCATTCATTTCAATTTATTGGGAGTAACCGCGAGAAAACACGGGCTTCAGCGAGCGTGCGAGAAGCCGCCCATCATCGTACCCCGCGCCATGCCGAAGCCTTGTCCAATCGGCGATCCCCACAGGCGTGAGCCGCCAGCAACGCCATAGCGGCTAGGGGTGACCGGACCCAATCCCGAGTAGATAGGTAGTTGGCGGTTGCTGAGTGCGGAGTACATCGGAAGCGCGGTATAGGGCCGCGGAAGCGGGTTTGGCTGAGCGGCTACCGGGTACATCGGGACATAAACCGGCGCCGCATAGACCACCACTGGCCCGCTACTATTCGCCTGGTCAACGTAATTCTGGACGTCATCGGCATTCCCGCTGCCGCTCGCATCAGCCGATTGAACGTCAGGGTCGCCCTGTGAATCGGCAGGCACATTGCTGGTCACCACATCCGGTGGATCGGCGCTGCCGTCGGCATCGTTCGGCCTGGATGATGCTAGGGCGGGCACGTGACTCGCTGGCGCATAGCTCACGGTCGAATAGGTCGCCGGATTGATTACTTGGGGAAGTTCAAGCACCTGGTCGTCAGAATCGTCTGCCGTTTCTGTATCAGCGGTAGCGGACGCTGCCCCATCAGCCGGGAGATCGTAATCTGAGGCAGGGGCGGGCCGATCGATGTTACCTGCCGAATCGTCGTCTGCAGCAATAGCCGCGACCGTTCCGTCGTCTGCAACATCCGCAGCAGAAGACTGAGCTGACGCACGACGCGGGTTTGAGAACGAAACTGCCACGACGAAAAGCAAACTCACTGAAAGTGAGCCTAGCAAGCCGCGTAGAATCGAATTGTGCTTCCATCCCGTCATCGCGCTACGTGGCTCGTAGCCTAACACCGTGCGGATTGCACGCCAAGGGCATTTTAGCGTGGCCAATCGAGTATTCTTCTTTGCCTGATAGGCGAGATTGGCACCGCTGGCGCGAGACTTCCACAAGCCGCATGTCAAAGCGTTTCACTGCCAGCGTTTGCAGAATGACGCGGGCAGGTTAAGATGCGCTGCATGCCAGAGACCAAAGTTGCGTTAGTTACAGGTGCGGGCCGTGGAATCGGACGCGAAATTGCCCAACGTCTGGCGCGTGAAGGTTACGCATGCGGACTGATCGCGCGGACCAAATCCCAGCTCGAAGAAACCGCGGACCTGATCCGCCACGCGGGCGGTACTGCGTTAGTTGCCCCGACTGACGTCACGCGGCGTGACCAGGTAATCGAAGCCGTCGCGACGGTCGAACGGGAACTCGGACCGATCGCGGTGCTGATCAATAACGCCGGCGCCTATCTGCGCAAGCCGCTGGTCGAAACCACCGAAGAAGATTTTGACTTTCAGCTAAAGGTGAACTGCTTCGGACCGTTTTTTTGCACACAGGCCGTCGTCGCCGGCATGGCCGATCGCGGTGGCGGCACGATTGTCTTCGTACTCGGGTCGGAGTCGCGCAGCGGACCGCTACATTACGCCGCCTATAACGCATCGAAGGTAGCGCAACGCGCGATCGCTGAGTCCGTGGCCTACGAGTATATGCATCGCGGGGTGCATGCCGTGGCACTCGACGTCGACGGCGCCGTCGGACTCCAGCGCGTGACCGACGCCGCTCACGATGAGGAGGAGGACCATTTCGTCTCGACCGAGGCGATTTGCAACGAACTCGTTCACGTGATCGGACAGCCGCGTAATGCCTGGACCTTCGCACTCGACCTGCGTTCCTACTGGCAGTGGCGTCCGCGTGTCGCAGCCAAGAAAAAGGTCTGACCGGTCACGCGCCGTGGCGAGCGGCCGGATAGCGTTCTAATTGCGCCGCCGGTTATACTTAGTGGTCGCGCCCCGCTAATCGCATGCCAGATGAGATCGGCGAAGTGGCGTTCAGTATCTTAAGGTTCGGTCGGGGCGTGGCGCAGCCTGGTAGCGCACACGCTTGGGGTGCGTGTGGTCGCCGGTTCAAATCCGGCCGCCCCGACCAATCGACCCCGCGCGAGCCCAATAGACATGTGGTTGCTATTCTTCAGCGGCTGACGGTCGTCCCTCGATAGTAGTGTTGCAAAATTTCGGTGTAAGTCTTGCCTTGGTTTGCCATCACTGCCGCGCCAATCTGGCACAGCCCGACACCGTGTCCCCAGCCCGCCCCTCGCAAAACCAGACGGCCTGACTCCTCATCGGCAACGAAGGCTGAGCTGTAAAGATGGCTGCGCGAAAGAGCGCGGCGAATCTCTAGTTCTTTGCCGATAATTAGATAGTCGCGTTCCCCAGTGATCTTGAGCCGAAATATCCGGCCTGAGGGTCCGCGGGCGAGCGCCTCGACGTTGCTAATCGGACCAAGGTCGACGCCAACTCTCGCTTCGATAATCTTTGCGAGTTCTTCCGGCGTGTAAACCACTTGCCACCGATAGAAATCATGGGTTTCCTGATCGAAGCCCGGAAGCACAAGCGCGAGGAGAGCCGCATCGTTTGTATTGCAGTAGGCTGGTGGGCTGGATCGGATCCAACGCTCAGCATTGTCCGATTGCGCTTGCGTCGGAGCGTCATACACAGATTCTAGATACGGAATATCTCGATCTTCCCAGGCCGTCGCATAGCGCTCAGTTATGCCGCCACATGACTTGGAAAACCGTGCATCGCAGACAACTCCATTGTAACGAAGAAACTCGCCGTTGGTCACCCGAACCGCCTCGGCCGCCGCCGGCGAGAACGCCTTAGTGATGCCCTGATAACGCTGGCAGTGGTCGTCGGCACATACGTCAAAATCCGGATGAGTTTCGCGGCCGTACCAGCGAAGAATTTCATGATCATCAAGCCTCTCACTTCGTGCCTCCGCGGGAAGGACAGAATTGACTTTCGAATACCAGAGCCAACTGCGCGAAATCACCGCGTGAGCTTTCAGCAGTTCGCGCGGACACGATGCCCTCATCTCCGATGAGATCACGCTCGTGACGTATTCTTCGAGCGGAACGTCATTTACCACAGTCAAGCCCACTGCCCGATTCAGAAGCCGAAAAGCCCCGCGGAATACCTGATGCTCCTTGCGTTCCCAATGAAATCCGATTCCGATTGTCACGTCGTCCAGGGCAAACGCACACGATGATAACTCGGACGGCGCAAGACTGATTTCGGAAGTAAACCTATAGCGTCCGGGAGCGTACGCCTTGCCGCGAGCGTCGGTAAACGTCCCCGTCAATTCAACTTCAACGGCGGGTCTTTCCTCGATCAGCCCTACGGCGACGTTCAACGCTCAATCTCCGATCGCACGGCGGCTTCTTCAAATTGATCGTCGGGCAATGTGACCTCGCGAAAGATACCGGCAATTGCCTCGCCGGTAATTTTCTCGAAATCGCCTGTGAGTGGCACCACAAATATTCCGCATAGATCGATCGCTGCCGGACTCACCGTCAGTTCCTTTGTGTAAAACGCCTCCGGCCGATGCTTTCTCCGCGGGAACAGATACGTCACCCACTCGTCTCTTTCGTAGAACATAGCAATATTGACCATCGGCTCTAGCGGCTTACTTGTTATTTCTGCTAGCCGTTCGATTATTCGATTCATGCGGTCGATCAACGCCGGCCGCTCGCTTCCGCGAAGCAGAAATACATTTCGCCGATAGTTCGTTACGACGCCGCTGGTCAGTCCCGCAGTATCTGTTGCGATCGGAAACAATCGCCGCGATCCGGCCTGAAAGTGCATATGGTCTGGCGCGGACGCGCCGCATTCAGGACCATTATAGATGACAAAGTATCCCGGCAGCGCCGCGGCAAGGTCCAGCATATTACCAAACTGATTCACGATCCCCTGTGGGCGATGCTCTCGGTGAGCGATCGTAACGTGCCGATCCACGATCGGAAATGGATTGCAGTAGATTGTGAAGTCGGCACCGAATGCCAACCCTTCCTCTTCAGGAGGCAGATTACCGGCACACAGGAAACATGGACGTTTCGCAACCGACTCGCGATCGACCGCAGCCGTCGTACTAAGTACGCGATGAGGTATGTGGCGAACTAAAATATCGAACCAATCGATCTTTACTTGACGCGTCTGTGCATGGGCGAGACCTTCTATCCCATTCGCAAGCTGCGGCCATGCCCGCACCTGTCGCTCAAACAGCTCTTCTAGTTCTTCGGTCATCTCTCCATCCGAGCCTTAATCTCGGCAGTCCGCAGCCAATCCTTGTAGTGGTCGTAGCGATTCGCTACTTCGAGCGACAAGGCGCTATCGGTATTACCCTCCCAGCGCCTGCAAAGATAAATGGGTTCGTAGATCCGCCCTATCTCATAGTCACGGCTGATACGCAGCGCCACTGCGTAATCCTCGCCATAGCTTACATTCGGAAATCCGATACGCCGCACTATCGAAGTATTGAATGCGCGCGGTGCACCCAGGCCGTTAATGCGCAGCGAGTTGTTTCTTCCGTTATCGCGGCTCCATTCACGATGGTCAATCAGACCCGGCGGAATCTCTTCCAGCGAAGAATCGACCATCGTGTACGAACCTATGACCATCGCATATGATCCCTCTTCTAGTTCCGCCACGATTCGGCCAAGGACGCCGTCGTCAAGATACAAGTCGTCTGAATCAAGCTGAGCAGCGTACTGTCCACAGTCAATGGAGTAGATCGCCTCGTTCCAGCAGCCGCCGATTCCTAGATCGTGGCGTTCGGGGACGATGTGCTTAAGGCGCGGGTTGGTAATCTTCCGCAGAATCTCCGTGGTTTGATCGGTCGAATGATTATCTACAACGATCACATTGAACGGGAAATCAGTGCTCTGCTCGAGGGCACTTTTGGCAGCGTCGAGAATAGTCCATTCACGATCGCGAACCGGTATGATGATACTGGCTTTTACCGGGAATCTTTCCGTCGAAGCCGGAACTTTGTCGAAGTGAGGCGGAAGCCACGCCCCGATTCGTTTCAGATACGCCGTCGCGATATGCTCCATTTCAATTTGATAATCGCGATTGCGCGGATCTACATAGTCGAATTGCTTTTGGCCCGTCGGCCGTTGATCAATTATTGACGCGCTATACAGCGGCTCGGGAATGCGTACAATGGGGTATTTTTCCGAAATTCGGAGCCGTAGATCATATAATCCGCCCCATTGCCAGCCGGCCTCGATTTTCGACTGGCGTGCCGCTTCAGCCGATACGCCGATTATTGGACCGAAATCAAAACAATCGCGGATGCTGCCGCTTTGATAGTCGATACGCGGATGGCCGCGCGCGTCCGCATACACCCATCCCGCGCCTGTATCGCGCATGACTTGCGCCATGCGATCTAACATTCGCAGACCAGGCTCAATATTCACACGCGGATCGCCAATGAATAGTATGTCAGAATCGGCGCTAGCGACGAGTCCTTGAATCGTTGCGGACGAATAGTCATTTGGATAGACGATCTTCACATTCCACCCGCCCCTTCGCCTTCTTCACTAATATGTGGAAATCCATTTCATTTCTGGATGCGTCATAATCCTGATTGGGTCGCAGCCTGCGGCGCGATCTCCCGCGGTCGTGCCACGATCACTCCGGACATCCGATTGGCCAGAAGAAACTCGCTCAACTCCTGCTCCACCACACCGCCCCGGCTGCGCGATGCATGACGCATCAGGGTACGCTCGCCATCACGCACGACTATTCCAACATGAAACACGTCAAGATGCTTCCGGGTAGAGGCAAAAAAAATCACGTCGCCGCTCTGCAGATGCCTTGTGAGACGCGATACTGCCTTCTTTGGGACGGATTTTACACTAACCCGCCGTGCCGCGAGGCCCGGCACCACATTCAGAATGCGCTCCCTGCTGACGATTGGAACACCCGGCATGATAATCGGCTTGATGATTCCTGCGCGGCCATTATTGCGCAGCCAACTCGTCATGTAGTGATTACGCCGTTCCCACTGGATCCGGCCTTCTTCATACCGAATTTTTCGTAGCCATTCGGCGAACTCGTCAACGTCCGACGAGAGAGAGAGCGCCAAAACCGTCTCTAAGTATGTGACACAATCGAAACCGTCTAGACTGACGACGAACACCTCCGATGTATCCGCGGAGCCGATCAGCGGATTTGACTGATACGGATGCCCAACGAAGTGGCGAGAGAGCGCCTCAATGCGATCGCCAAGGCAGCTCTCACTTTTCGTTTCGGTTATGAGCTTCGCCACGCGGCGCCGATCCAGACCTCGTGGTTGGAGTGGCTTCATCGGATGCTAGCCTAGCATGTGGTCGCAGCTCAGCCGTCCGAGTCCGATGGCTCAAGCACCAAGCCAAACGCTTCGGCGTTATGAAAATCCGGTTTGCTGCCTGGATGGCTGAGTGCCCAATACGAGATCCCGTCGCTGGCTTCGATAACCGCCGAAAGCCCCACACGGAGCAAAGCGCCCGGGTGGATCGCCGATAAAAGATTGAGCCGCACAACCCCATCGAGCTCAAACCGGCTGCCATCGGAACGCACGGCAATGTCCGGGCGCATCATCTGGTCCATGAGAGGAACGCCGTCGCGATAAGCCCGCAGAGCGTAAACGGTCCACTCTCTCGACGGGGCGAAATTGAACTCGTGATATGCCACCTGCCCGTCCACTGCGATAAAGACCTCAAAGCAGGTGTGCCGCCAGAGTTCTTTGCCAATCTGTGGCACGCTCGGGGGAGGAATGCGTATTCGGCTGATCTCTCCTTCAAGGCGGTAGCGAATAAGCAGTTCACCGCCCGCCGCTCGGTTCAGAGATACTTGAACTCCGCCAACTGCTTCAGCGGCTGTCGAGGGATGGCGCTTCAGCTCTATCCAATCTGCGTCGGCCACCACGGACTTACAGATGAAGCACGGCCTTGCCGGCAATCCCGCGATTGTAAAGCTTGGCCGCAACCTCGGCGATCTGTTCGAAGGGCGCTTCCAGTTCAATCTGTGGGTGAAGCCGTCCACCAGCGACCATCTCGACCAGTCGTGTCAATCCCTGCGCGGCCGGGCGGTAGGGAATCTCATGGAACAGGATGAAGCCGTAGAGACTCGCACCGCCGGTGCGCATGAACGATGCCGCGTCAAAGGTAGTCTCCGAGGCTGCCGAAACACCGTAGAGCACGCACATCCCACCCGGAGCTATCATCTTCATCGCGGCCCCGAGAGAATTGCCGGCCAGCGATTCGAGAATCAGATCGTAGGGGCCAAATTTCGCCGGCGCCGATGGGTCTTCGCCAACGACGACCTCGTGTGCGCCCGCGGTTCGCGCATGCTTTTCGCGCTCGGGCCGCCTGACTGACGCTACCACGAACGCACCTGCGTGGCGGGCAAGTTCCACCGCGAGGTGGCCAACGCCGCCCGAAGCTCCGGTGACGAGCACGCGGCGGCCGATAATCGCGCCATGCTGTTCAAGCGAATAGAGTGCAGTCAAACCGGCGACCGGCAAAGTTGCGCCCTGAGCGAACGAAACGTTATCGGGTAGAGGAGCCAGCGCATTGGTCGGCACTGCGGCCATCTCCGCCCACGCGCCCGCGGGCAGAAACCCGACTACCCTGGTTCCCGCCGCCGGCCCCGAACGGTCGGCTGCTGCCTCCTCGACTACCCCGGCGAGATCCCATCCAGGACGCCATCCCGGTTCGGCCATCGTCAGCGCTCGCCTGACCTCGCCGAGATTGAGCGAGATCGCCTTGACGCGGACCAGCGCCTGCGACGCCAACGGCGCGCGTAGCGTTGACGGCTTGATCACAAGACGTCCTGATGAAGCTGTATCGACCACCACGGCACGCATTTGTTCCATTGAAATCCTCCCCCGCGAGCACCATTAAGGACTCACCTCAATCTCGCCTCGACGTCGCGATACGGTCGATCAAGTTCAACCACCGGCGGCGCGCGGCGAATGCCAGTCTCCGATGACCTTAGGTTCGAGGTACCGCCCATGCCGATGCTCTACAACCACGATACCGCAATTGGGTGGCACAGGAGCGTCCTCCCAGCGGCCCGTCATGTGTGCCCACATCGCGACCATCACACCGCCATGACTCACGACCACGATATCGTCATCGGGGAAACGGGCCACCAGTTCGTCGAGTATTGGACCAACCCGATTCCGCACGTGTTCGTAGGATTCGCCACCCGGCGGAACCCAGACCCACGGCCGCAAAGGATCGAAGCCATCAGCCTCCGCCAAGTCGTCGTACGACCGCCCTGCGAAGGCGCCAGCTTCCCGTTCATGGAGTCCTTCTCGAATCTCGAATGGAAGTTGCAGCACTTCGGCGATAATTAATCCGGTATCCCGCGCACGGACATACGGACTCGCAATCACGATACGTGGGCGCGCAATCGCCCCAATGATGCCGGCGGCCTCGCGTGCCTGCTGGCGGCCAAGCGCGGTCAACGCCAGTGTCAAAGGAGTGGTGGTGAAAATGCGCACGACATTGCCTTCGCTCTCGCCATGACGCACCAGTACCAGTCTGCCCATTCAGTTGACCCTTCTACCTCGCGGCACGAAGTTTAAGCATCCAGACGCGAGGCGCGACCGACTTGCCGCTCAAGAAATTAAGCTCAACTTACGGCACCACGGCACTATAATAGAGTCGCGGCTACGCGGAAAAAAGTCGTGCAGGCGCGCCGCCCCAGCTAATTTTCCGCTCTAACGCGGATCGTTTGGAATCAGGCGCTCAGTGAAGCCAATCACCATCCCAAAGGCGTCATCGCGATTTATTACCAGTGTATCCTTGCCATCGAATTCTATTCTCTGCTTGTGCGCGCGCAGATGGTCTGCCGCTCGGTTCAAATCTTTCGTTTTGAACGTCACCGAAAAAATCCCTTCACCCGCACGTTCGAGGTCTTGCCCTTCCGGACTCGACGTCGCAAGTGGTCGCACCGCCTCGATAACCGTGTCCTCACCCACCGCAAAGAACAGGCTCTGCTTGCGCTCCGAGCTTTCCTGATGAATCAGCTTTCCTCCCAATGCTTCACCGTACACTCCACGGGCGTCATCGAGATTCCTGAACAAGACCGTTATGTGCGAGGCCCGCTCGATCCCCAAAGGATGCTGATCGCGGGCGAATTCGGTCGACCAGGCCGGCTGCAAACGCGGGTCGATAAAGAATTTAGGCGCGATCGCGAACTCGAAGGCCGCGTGGGTGTCCTGAGGATGAGTCCAGACGGCGTCTCCGCGCACGGCCTCTGTCACCGGATTTCCGACCATGTCGAACATCCGAATTTTATGCGAACTAAGTTCGATGGACGTTTGCCGCAGGTCATCCACATACCAGGCAATCGAATGAAAATGCTGTCCGTATCGTGTGTAGAACTTGCCCAACGCCGACTTCTCCCAGCCCGGCTTTTGCACCGGCTGCGCCGGCTCCATCACGAAGTCGCCGATCAAAACCAGCGACGCCTTGCGCATCGCTGCCTTCATGTAGTTGCGGACGAACCGCCTCACCGAAAAAATGCGATCGTACCATTCATCGGCGGCATCGAGATCGCTTACTACATGCAGCAGATGGAATTCCTTGCTGATTCTAAACATGCTTCGATCCTCCCATGGCATTTCGGCTTATCGCAAGAATCCGCAAAAATTCCAAACTCTTTCCGATTAAAAAGCCTCGGCGCACATGCGCTTAGAGTTACAGAGTGCTCGCAAAACGCTCTTCGCTATATGACACTCAACCGCAAATTGAAACCCGAGATTGATAGGTAATAGTGAAATGGCCATAGACTTCAGCTTGAGCAGCGCACAGGCAAAACTGCAATCAGATGCGCGTGACTTCGCCAACAAAGTATTGAGTCCAGTTAAGGAAGTAATTGCGGGTATACCAAAGCCGGAAGATCGTTTTTACGCGATTCGGCCGTTCTACGAGAAGATGATCGCGGCTGGCTTCATGAAAGCGCTCATCCCCGCAGAGTATGGCGGCAACCGGCTGTCTACACTCGATTTTGCGATCGCGACCGAGGAACTCGCCGCAGTCGATATCAATGTTCCGAGCGCTTTGCTTGCCACTGGACTCGGCCTCGAACCGCTAATCCGCTTTGGCTCTGCTGAACAGAAGCGCCAGTTCCTGCCATCATTTCTCGCAGACGACAAACCGAAGCTGGCCGCCTTGGCCTTCACTGAAGTTACCGGTGGCGCCAATTTCGACGCACCCGATCCAGGCGTCGGCGTGAGGACCTTCGCACGCCGCGAAGGCGACCAGTGGGTAATCAGCGGCCAGAAACACTACACCACCAACGGCACCGGATGGGATGGCAAGGGTGCTGATCTTTTCAGTGTTGTTTGCCGCACCGATCCGGAAAAACCGCCCCAAGAATCTCTGGCAATCTTCCTGGTGCCTGGCGACAGTTCGGGAATCGAAATCGCCGGCATACTCGATACCGTAGGACACCGCGCCGTGGCCTCGCCACGGATTCATTTCAACGAGGTCCGCGTTCCTGCCGGGAATATAATCGGCCGGCCCGGCGACGGTATCACGATGACGGCGAAGACCTTTGCATGGACTGCGGCATTGATTGGAGCGGCCTGTACTGGAGTCATGCGCGCGGCCTTCGACTGCGCCTTCAAATTCGCCAGAACCGACACACGATCCGGGTCCGTTCCGGTAATTGATTATCAGAACGCCGGTTACATGCTCGCCGACTTGAAGATGCGCATCGAAGCGTCACGTTATCTCGCATGGAAGGCATGTCACTATTTCGATTCGACGTCCGGCGAGGGCTTAGAACTTCCCGTGATAGCCAAAGTCTATTGCTCAGAACTCGCCGTCCAGGTCGTATATGACGCGATGCGCCTCGTCGGCGTTGATAGTTATACCGATATGCTGCCGCTGGCTGGACTGATGCAAGACGCTCTCTGCTTTCCGCTATACGATGGCGGCAATATGGGAGTTCGGCGCCGGCAACTGCACAATTTATTTCGCGCTCCGGGCTACGACCCGATGGCGGCTGCGGAAAATCGCTTGTTCTGATATGACCGCAATCCTACATTACGCCTCTCACTTCCTTGGAAAGCCCGGGCGGGGATTTACTAGCGCCTCCGAGTTGAAGGGAGTTTATTTTCGCAGCTTCCTCAATTAATGATTCGCGATCGAAGGTCATAATCAAGAGCAATGGCGCCGTGGTCGCGCCAGGATCTTTCACAACGACATGAGGCACGTCCATCGAGAGGTAAGACACCGAAGAGGCGAGGCCGCTATATTTCGCAACAATTGACTTGACTGCGTCGTACGGGGCCACCAACCCAACCGCGATATTCGCATTGTCTTCTCCCGAAAGGACGATGTTGCTCTGAAGAGGGGCCGTCTCAGGATCGGGATAGAGCAAATCCTGGCTAATCCAGTTGGAGGGGAGAACGTTCGCCTCAACTGCATGAACTGGGCTCAGATCAGCCGGATTATGACTTTGTACGTAGTCTGCGGCTGCCTTCAGGATTACCGGGAAGCGCTGCTCTTCTTCCGCCGATTTTAGCTTCATCACGCCCACTGAATTCTTCGCAGCTAGCCATTCCAATGGCGTCTTGTATAGCATCACCCCACCCACGTGAATCGGTGCAACGCCCATCGAACTGAACCATCCTCTCCAAAGGTCAAGGTCATGCTCTGAAATCGGAGCGCGGCTCCAGGTTCGCGGCGCAAAGCGTCGCGGCAGATATTGCCAGGTGCAATCACCCTGCTCCGCCACAATCACGGCACTGACGTTATACTCAGCCAGAAAGGCCCTGAGCTGAACGCCGAAGCCGGGGATATCGACGTTAGGCAGCAGCGAATCCATGATCGGCCAGTTCTCGAATTCGGCGGGGACCAAAGGAAATCCTGTCCAGCCCTGGACCATGTTGAAGTACATATTCGAGAAAGCTTGCCACAGCATCGCATCGCCATTGACGCTGTACGGAGTTATGATGACGTTTTCGCCGGGCGCGAGATATTGCCTATACAATCCAGCCGAAAAGAACTCGGGAATGCTCGTCTTGACGGTCCAATACCTTGCGGACAGATTCGGCATTAGGAAGATTACCATCACCGCCGCTATCGTGGCTTTTCCAATCGTGCGCAACTCCAGCTTGCTTAACCACAACGACGCCATCAGCGCGAGGTCAAGAAACGCATACAACATGAAACGGGCGGGCAACGCCTTCTGAATCAATGGCAAGGAAGTAAAAGGCGCCCAAGGCAACACAACCCTCGTCGCTCGGGCAAGAATATGCAGTCGCGGTCCCATTGCAAGCACCAGCACAACAATCAGCAGATCGATCATCAAGCGGCTGCGCGTCTCCGGCCAGTAACGAATCGCGAAGAGTATCGCCATTATGATTAGCGGCGGACTGAGATATCCGCCACTTTCCATCAATCCGCCCATATACGAGGTGGAAATGTCACTGAACCATCGAATGCGGCCCAATTCATTCAGCGGACTCGGAATAAGAAAATTAATTGGGTCGATAGAGAACGCATCAGCGGACATGATCTGCGCGCCGCGCAAGCCATGAACAAGGAGGAAGTATAGGTAAGGACTGAGAATTACGAGAGTGAGCGCGAAGCTCAGCGCGAGCGGCCGGCCCATCGCTATCAGGCGCCGCCTTTGTTCGTCCTGATACATCGCGATTGCCACAGTCAAGGTGATTCCGCCGAAGAGGATCATGGTTGCGAATGTCTCCGTGAAGCAAAGAAATTCAACAACCAGAAGCGCTGAGAGCAGCAGCGCAAAGGTTCGCGAACGAATATTATCGCCCATCCACAACAATGCGAGATATAGGGCCAGCGGTACCGGAAAAACCAGCGCATCGTTCAGATTGCCGAAGGTCTTCCCCAGCATGTGTGCTGAGAAGGCGAATATAAATCCCCCCAGAACCGACGGCCAATATGATCGCGAGACGTGGCGGCACAAGATGAACGTGGCCCATCCCGCAAAAGCAGGACATAGCAGGCAAAGCAAGTTGAAGGTCGGCACAATACCGAGCGTTGCGGTCAGTGGATAGGCGGCAATACTAGGTAATGGGATCGAAGCCGACCAGGCGATGTTAACGCCACTCGGCGGCCAGATAATCCGCGGCACAAACGGGTTCAACTGATGGGCGATCGCGTACGGCCACCATCGCAGGTACCACATGAATTGACTTGGATCGGCGCCATTGCCTATATAGCGGCCGGACCAGTCCCCAACTAAAGAACGTCCGAAGGTTAGAAGTGAAGCCGCAAAATAGATAAGTAAGGGGACTGCGCCAAAGCGGTCCCTATCCGCGCAGCTATGGGCTCCGGGCTTGACTCGGATATTCGTCGATACCTCGCCTGTAGGAATTATGCGGACTCCCGTTGCATCGATTTTTTCAACTCTTCTAGCCCATCCAGGAATGAGATACGCGGCCGCCATCCCAGAGCAGTCGTAGTTCGCGAGATATCAGCGAGCGTCACTTCCGCGTCGCCGGCTCGCCGTGGCCCAAAGATCTGTTTCGAGGAGATACGATCGGCAAGCTCTTTAACCGAAATGTTAACACCACTCCCGACATTAAAAGCCGCGCCACGTACCGAACTTTCGTAGGCTGCGATATTGCAATCTGCAACATCGCGCACGTGGATGAAATCGCGCCGCTGATCGCCGCGGCCGTGAATCTCGAGGGGAAGACCGTCGCGCCATCGCCGGAGAAAGATTCCGAGCACCAAAGCGTAAGCACCAGTCTGAGGCTGCCGCGGTCCATAGACGTTAAAGTAGCGAAGGATGACTGTGGGAAAGTTGTACGCCCGCTCGAACAGCCTGCAATATTCCTCACCGGCAAATTTGCTGAGCGCGTAAAAGTTCAGCAAGTCCGGCCGCATATCCTCGACATGAGGCCCAGGTTGATTGCCATAGTAAGTCGAAGAGCCGCTGTAAATGAGTTTCCTGACGCCTGCCTCGCGCGCGGCGATCAGTACGTTCTGAGTGCCAATAATATTCTGTCGTGTGCAAGCATCGATCGCTTCCAGCGACGGCGCAGCCCGCGACATCGCAGCCGCATGGAATACTCCACTGACGCCGGCGCAGGCGCGACGGCAGGTAGCTAAATCGGTGATATCGCCCTCGATAAATTCTGCCGTCTCAGGCACCCACGCTGCCTCACCATAGATCAGGCTATCCAGCACGCGCACGCGGTAGCCGCGATCCGACAGGCGCTCGACCACGCAACTCCCAATAAATCCGGCGCCTCCTGTCACCAGCATCAAATCGCTCACAGCGTACCTTTACGTGTTATTCGCGCTCGCGCGGCGAGGCTCATGTGCGAGCGTTCGGCGGAAAAATTCCAAATCGTCAGGGGTGTTAATTCCACGCGCCTCGCGTTGGTCAGTCACGGCCAGCCGCCTCACCGTCCATCCAACAGAGGCCAAATAAGGTAGGAATGGCAGAAAATTGGTTTCGGCGGTCTCAGCGCCTCGATGCATCTGCTTCAGATACTGTGTCCACGCGACGCGCAAACCTTCAACTGAAAGTGCGAAAGTACCGATATCGCCGAAGCCGTCCGGCGCGCAGACGTCGCCCTCACGGCTTTCCCGCACCGCTTCGAGGCGCTCATCACTACTGAAAACATACTCAACGTACGGTTGAGCTAATCTGACTACTGGTAGAATCACCGTGCGAGCGGCTCCTCCGTGAAGCGCACACGTGAGCCTCATCGTGTCCTGCGAAACGAAGACCTGATCGCCCCAAACGACGAGCACCATATCCGCGTGGGACCATATCGGAAACCCGCAAAAGATTGCGTCACCCATTCCGGTCGGACTGGCCTGGATACTCAAGAAGACTCGATTCGCCAAGCCCTCGCGCTCAACCGCTTCGCGTATTGCGGGTTCGCCCTCTGGCGAAACGACCACATTGACCTCCGCCGCGACGGCCAGCAGATTGCGGCTCAAAATGCTCCAGATCGTCTGGCCGTTGCCGATCTGCGTGAGAAGCTTCGGCCCTTCGCCACCGAGACGAGTACCTCGGCCAGCCGCCGGTACCACTGCGCAAATATTCACTGGTATTCGCGCCGCCGGGCTGAATATGCCCTTCGCGATGCGGCCGCTATCCTCGCCGCAACGCGCTCATTATTGCCAGCAAACGACAGATAAAGTTTCATAGTTCGAGGGCGATACTCAATTCCGCGAGCGTTGGAAAATACCAATCGGCCATTTGCGCCACTTCCGTGTTATGCACTCCAGCAACTTTCAATCCGGCAGCCCGCGCCGACACTATTCCCGACGGCGCATCTTCAATCACAATCGAGTCCCCAGGTATTAATTTGTAACGGGCGAGACACGCCAGATAAGGATCAGGCGCCGGCTTGCTCGCCGCAACATCACCCGCCGTTATGAAGCCAGTGAAAAGTTCCCTGATACCGACAACCTCAAGCGCCCGGTTGATAGAATCCGCGCTCCCAGACGTCACTAGGAAATTGCACGCACCTCCCTCTTTCGACGCTCTGAGCAAGTCGCGGGCTCCCTCATACGTTTTCAGGCCTCCAGCGCTGACGGCCTCACGATACAACCACTGCTTGCGCGCGACGCAAGCGTCGAGCTCCCTTGGATCGCGAATTCCTAGTCGCGCGAACGCCGCACGCGTAGTCAATCCCATCAGATGCGTGTAATCGAATTTTTGACGTTCGCCGCGACCCATTATATCCAAGACCCTATGATATGCCTCCGCGTGAAGTGATGACGAATCAACTAGGGTACCGTCAAAGTCAAATAGAAGATTACGCCAGCGCATCGATCCCGCTCATTCTGGTCAGCGAACGATTCCAATTAAGTTGCTCATTCCGCGCCTCAGCCGCAATTTGGGATCGGTGAAGCCGGCGAATGTCCGATAGTGAACCGGCAGCTCAGCAATCTCGATCCGATTCTGTACCAACATCTTGGTGATCGTCGTCGGCGTCATCCGCACGTTCGGTCGCAATAACGCGTCCAGCGGTTGAAGTTTGGACCGTCGATAAATCCGAAAGCCGCTTATCGGATCGGAAAAAATTATTCCAAAGCGTAGGGCAAACAGCATGCTGAGAATAAAGGCCCCGGCAAAGCTGGCACGATAGGCGAAGCCGCGTTCACCATAAGCAGCGAGCAACGACGAGTTGAATTGCCGGCGGCTCTGCGTGCGTGATCCGAATACCGTTCCGAAGGAACTCCGCTCAAGGACTCGTACGCCAAACATGATGTCCCGTAACCGATACTCGCCGTCGCCAGTGATAGTAGCCAAATAATCGCTACCGCCCGCTCGCAGCCAATGAGCAGTGACTGCAACTTCGGGAAACAATTCGCTGGAATGCCATTGCTCGATTGTCAGATGCGATGGCAGAAACGGAAGTGCCGGTATTTCGCCGAGGACACGCAATACGACACGGCGAAACGCTTCACTCCATTCCAACTCCAAAAATTCTTCGATCAACGATGCTCCAGCTGCTGGCCGCTGGGAAAGATCATAAAATATCTCTAGCGATGGCTTCTCCTCAGATGCGCCGTTGCGCTCCCACAGATTGAGTATCTTCGCTACCGCAGCTCGTCCGTTGTGGACTTCTCCTGAAATCTTATTTTCGAACTCGCCTTTGACTATTGTAGCGCTCCGGTACGATCCCGATGTGGCAAGCATGCCCGGTTGCAAACGCCATATTCCTTCGATTGGCCGCGAATTATCCAGCAGAATATGCGTAATCGAGCGGTGTGAGTTGTCCTGATCCCCGATACACGCTAGCGCTCCGTCCACTAGATCGCTGGCGGTCAATCCCTGGATATCGTTGTCGGGCCCGAGGTTGACGACCATTGCCTTGACCGCCGCGCGCGAGGTTTTCAACGCAGACCCGGCAATCATGTAACTAGGGAGCAGGGATGAATGTTGCGTGCCGGGGCCATAGATGATTATGCACGCGTCATGTAGAAATCGGCGAGCCTCTTCCGACAAAAGCGGCAGGGATTCTCTTTGCGCGAGCCATCTGTATTTCTCAACGGCCTTGCAGTGATTGATCTCTTCAAGTTCTTCGTCACCGATCTGCTGAGGCAGGAAGAAAAGCCTGCGGATTCGGCTCGCCGATTGCTCGCCGACAATCTCAACTTCATGCCGCAGCAGTTCGCCGTTCTCTTTCAGGGCGACCAGAATGCGATTCTCACCATTACTGACATTCACCAGCACCGCCTGCGAACAGACGAGTCTGCTCATTATCTCGGCGGCGGCGTTGAAATTGTGCCCCTGGCTCAAATACGCCCCTGCAAACAATAGATTTCCCACCGCGCAATCGCGGTAATCAAAAACGCGGCCCGAGGCGTCGGCATAGTCGAGAAAGGCGCCGATTAGCTGTCGCACTTGCCGTGAGGCTAGTTCGCTCAAGCGCGCCAACATTCCACCCAGCGGTTCAGCCAGCGCGCGCGCTTCACCTCTCTGGACGAAATTCCGGAGATCAGCCACTTCAGTCGGACCGAAGGACTTCGGCAGACGAAACTCAACCAACCCCTTCAATGCGTATTGTTCGTCTGAATAAAGATCGAGCAAGTAAGAGAAATTCTTGCGAAAATCCGATGGCCCAAGCATTCCCGGAATAAAATCGCGAAGCGCCCCCGTTGAAAGCCCGTCGTCGTAGGCGTTAACCAGCAGGGCGAGCTGGACGTCAGCGGATTTGAGCAGTTCCCGGATGATTGTCGCGCTGCCGCGGCCGCCACAGAACACTGCTACTTTGATTGCCATCGTTGTCTTTGGATTATGCTGCCTGATTAGGACAGCGGCCTCCTCAGAACGCCGATTCCGAATAGCAACTGGCGCATGCCAACGTAACTGACGAACAAGCATCGATGCGCCGCACCGCGAAGCAATCGCATACTGCTGGCGCCGGTGGTTCGAGGCCGATGATCGATCTCTACTTCTGCGATCGCCACCCCGCACTCCAGCAAGCGCGATGTCACCTCAGTCGAATAATTCATGCCCTTCGCTTCGAAGTTCAACTCTCGCAACAATGGTCCCCAAACAAGTTTGAAGGCTGAGTTGAAATCGCGAATCGAGCTGCAATGAAACCAATTGCACAACATGCCGCTAGCCGCCGTTCCGAAGCGTGCAAAGAGGCTGTCTTTCTTGTTCCTGATGCCAATCGCCACGGGCGCCCGCTGACGTCGCAGAGTCTTCCACATCAGTTCCAGATTTTCGATCGGGAACTGGCCGTCGGAATCGATCAGCAATACCCAATCCTGCGTAGTGGCCGAGATAGCAGCCGTCAGAGCTGCCGCCGCGCCTTGATTGCGCGTGAAGTGAATTGGTCGCACCTCACTATGTAAACGCGCGAGCGTATCCAGAATATCCCCGGTCGCGTCGCAACTGCCATCGTTGCATACGAGGATCTCGAACGTTGCCACGTCCGCTGAGGATGCTAGATATCGGCGCCAGCCTTCGACAACCAGCTTTATTCCTTCAGCTTCATTATAAGCTGGCGCGGCAACTGAGAGTCGTAATGGCGCCTGAAATGCGCTTGCGTCCGGCAGATACCGATTCCGCTCCCCGGTCATCGCAATACTTTCCGCAAGCACGGCTTACATCACCGCCTTCGCCAACCCGAGCATGCCCTGTTTCCACGCTACGCGATGGCTGGTGCCGATATGCTTGGCCATCTCTTTGCCTTCGGCCAAATACCAGACATACGTGTTAATCAACGCGTCCACGTTGCTAAAGCGCGGTTCCCACCCCAAATCTGTTCGCGCCTTTTCGATACTAACGAAAGAATCCTGATCTGCTGTGCCGTAGACCCATCGATAGACGGGCGACAGATGCAATGCTGAAAGTATCGCGAGCAGCATCTTGGTTGACTGGGACGGAATGTGAAGAATGCGGCTGCCAGTGCGAGCATGCGCTAGCAGCGCCCCAAGGTCTTGGTTGACCGTACCGAAGGTGCCAGCGCCGATGTTGTAGACTTCCTTATCGCGCCCGAACTGTGTGGCCAGATAGATCGCCTCGACCAGGTCTCGCACATCCATTAGCTGGAAGCGATTGTTTCCGTCTCCGAGTACTGGAATCTTTTTCCCCGACTCGATCCAGTCAAAGAGGATTTGGAAAATTCCCAGCCTTCCGGTCCCGATAAAACTCTTGGGCCGAAGGCGAACCGTCTGGATTCCGCTTGCCGCCTCGCAATACGCTTCCGCCTTGGCCTTGGCGATCCCATACTGACCCATTGGATTGAGCGGAGCATCCTCAAAAATCGGATGATACCGCGGCATCCCATAAACTGCGGTCGTGCCGATGTAGACGACACGTTTCACGCCTGCCTGAGCGCAAGCTGCGAGCACGATTCGCGTGCCTTCAGCATTCACCTGGTCAATCTCGTTGGACGAAGCCAGAGCAAGTGCGGCAGCCGCATGCACAACGAAATCCACACCGGACAATTCGCGCTTCAAGGCGTCTGCGTCGCGGATATCACCGTGCACGAATTGAATCCCTTCAACCTTTTCTTCTCTTGGGAATTCGGCAACGTCATACGCGACGACATCCTGTTCGCGTTCGACGAGACCACGGCATAAGTGGACACCCAGAAAGCCGGCTCCCCCGGTCACTAGCCAGCGAAATCGCCTGCCACCACTACCAGCCATCTGATCGCCTCAATGTCCGCGTCGCTCACACTGCCACGCCGGTTGAATCGTTTGCGCTCGCTCTACCGGGTTGCATCCGTTCGGTCGAAAGACGGCTCAGCCCCGGCTATTCACGCGAGCGATTTCCAAAATAATCGGATGGCTGTTCTAAAGCATCTATATTTTCATTGCGATGCGCCCCCTCAGACGTATTCTTGCGTCTTGGATTCCAATGTTCGCGCTTACGCAAACCAGGATTCCAAACGCATGCTTAATTCACCCCGGCTAGGCGTTGGGTTCTGGGTCATTTTAGAGTCTGTGCCCGTCGTCAAGCTCGATGCGATTTCCTTGAACTTTCGAGGTCAATTGATTAACCCTTTTAACAATGCCCAGACCGCACCTGAACGACACGATTCGGATGCCGCCGCGGCAAAGGAGCCCAGCCCATGTGCCCGACTGCTGAAGTTTTTTCCAACGATAGTCCCATCGATTTCGACCCCGAAGCCTTGCGCGCCAAATACCGCGAGGAGCGTGACCGGCGCATCCGTCCCGACGGCAATGAACAATACGTTGCAGTTCAGGGCGACTTCAGGCGGTACATCGACGACCCCTATGTCGACCCGGGCTTCACGCGCGAGCCGCTGACCGACGAGGTCGGCGTGCTGGTTATTGGGGGCGGTTTCGGCGGCTTGCTGGCGGCGGCGCGTCTCCGCGAGGCCGGAATCGACGATATCCGCATTATCGAGAAGGGCGGCGATTTCGGCGGCACCTGGTATTGGAACCGTTACCCGGGCGCGCAGTGCGACATTGAGTCGTATATCTATCTGCCGCTGCTTGAGGAGACCGGTTACATCCCGAAGGAAAAGTACTCCTTCGCACCGGAAATTATGGAGCACTCGCAGCGGATCGGAAAGAAATTCGATCTATATAGCAAGGCACTCTTTCAGACTCAGATTAAAGCTATCACATGGGACGACGAGGCATCGAAATGGATTGTCACGACCGACCGCGACGACCGTTTCCGGGCGCGCTTTGTGGTGATGTCCAACGGACCCCTGAACCGGCCTAAGCTACCCGGGATTCCCGGCATCGACAGCTACAAAGGTCATACTTTCCACACCAGCCGCTGGGATTATGACTACACGGGCGGCGATACCACCGGCAATCTGCATAAGCTCGCCGACAAGCGAGTGGCCATCATCGGCACCGGGGCGACAGCCGTGCAATGCGTCTCACACTTAGCCAGGGACTCGCAGCAACTGTACGTCTTTCAGCGAACGCCTTCCTCTGTCGATGAACGTCGGAACCGTCCGACCGATCCGGAATGGGTCAAGACGCTGCAGCCGGGCTGGCAGCGGCGCCGGATGGATAACTTCAACATTCTGGTATCCGGTGGCGATCAGGATGAGGATCTTGTCGGCGACGGATGGACCGACATCTTCCGCAACCTTGGCGGCCTTTTGCCGTCAAAGGTCGGCGCAGGCCTCTCGCCGAAAGAGCGCGCAGGGATCATCGAGCTCTCTGATTTCAAGAAGATGAATCAGATCCGCGCTCGCGTTGACGCGATCGTTAAGGACAAGAAGACGGCTGAGGCCTTGAAGCCGTGGTACCGCTACTTCTGCAAGCGCCCTACTTTCAATGACGAGTATCTGCCATCGTTCAATCGTCCAAACGTAACCCTAGTCGACACCAGCGCCCATGGCGGAGTCGATCGTATAACTGAGAAAGGACTCGTGTACGATGGCGTCGAGTACGAGGTGGATTGCATAATCTTCGCCACCGGCTTCGAAGTCGGCACGGCCTATACGCGGCGGGCGGGCTTCGAAATCTATGGCCGCGACGGCAAAACCCTGACGGAGCATTGGGCAAACGGTCTCAAGACTTTGCACGGCTTCTACAGCTCCGGCTTTCCGAATTGCTTCCACATGGGACTGACGCAGAATGGTCTGACCGCGAACTTCCCGCACATGCTCGAGGAGCAGGCGCGCCACATAAGCGAGGTAATCAAACAGTCCAAAGACCTCGAAGCACGGAGCCTCGAGCCTACGCCCGAGGCGGAAGCCGAATGGGTATCGACTATCCGGCGGAAGGCGATACACGCTCAGCGCTTTCAGAGCGAATGCACGCCGGGCTATTACAATAACGAAGGTAAGCCGGCTGAGGGCGCCGGATTTTTGGGCGAGCAATACGGCGGCGGTCCGCTTGAGTTCCATGAGATCATCCGGAATTGGCGCGCCGACGGCCAGTTGAAAGGCCTGAAGCTAGGTTGATGCGTTAAACTAACATCGCTTATCGCGTTCTTGGACGCGATAAGCGTGACGCCGCAAGAGAGCAGCGGGTGTTTCAGGTGAAACTCCGGCTGCTCTCTTGTAATTAACGCCTCTTGTCGCCTGCCCGTTGCGGCCCAGGCTGCAATTCCGAGCCGCAAGACGCTTCAATTCTCAGAAATGGTGGTCGATGTTTCAAAACATCGACCATGTCTCCTTTATTCCACTCTTGCGCCCATTCTGGCCCTCTTTGAAGGAAATCTCGCCATAACTATGCCTGACGCCTCGCTGTGAGGCTCCTTAGAGTGTTGACAGCCAATCTTGATTTAGATATTGAGAATCATTCTCAGCATAAACAAGGATTCCTGTTGGACGTTGTTTTTGCGACATGGGTAATGATTTGGAACCGAATGATAGTGTGATTTCGATACCGTACAACGGCCCATTTCGATGCTCTAAAATGGCCCACCTCGCAAACCCGAAGCATTCTGCTGA
>DATKPK010000146.1:0-5215 GCA_035524095.1 Binataceae bacterium (SeqCode)
GGCGTTAGCCCGGTACTGCGGTTCTGCTGGCTCAAGGCCAACAGAACCGTGGACCGGTAGACCACCGCATCGATCCCTCACATTTAAGGACGCCTGTTGCGAACGATTGGCCGGTTTGCTGACCGCCGATGGGGAAGCTAGGCTCTTTGAGATGGTCTTCGGCACCGGCGCAACGCGGCTTAATTTAATCTTCGACGCCGACGACACGCTCTGGGAGTCCAACATTCATTTTTTGGAAGCCGAAGCAGCGGTTATTGCGATGCTCGGGCGCGTGGGCGTGGCTGAGCGAGAGGCGATTCGCAATACGCTACGGCATCACGAGTTGAAGATCATTGCTGAAGCGGGCTATGGGCGCGTTCATTATGTTACAGCGCTTCATCGCGCCGTCCCGGAACTTGCGCCGGAGCATCACCACAAGACTTTGCGTGGCGAAGTTGAGCAAATCGCGCAGAGGCTAATGAGCCGGCGATGCGAGGTGCTGCCCGGGGTGGCGGAGACGCTCGAAGTTCTGGCGCAGCGCCATCGCCTGCTGCTGTTTACCAAGGGCCATCCAGGTGAGCAATTAGCGAAACTCGAACGCTCGGATTTGCGACGATTCTTCAGCCGAATCGGTGTGCCGAGGGAAAAAGATCCGGCGAATTATCAACTGTTAATCGCGCAGGCCGGACTCGATCCCGACCGGACGGTGATGATTGGCAATAGCCCGCGATCAGACATTAATCCAGCGCTGGCGGCCGGATTACACGCGGTTTACATACCGTATCCGCATACTTGGGAACTCGAACATGAGGAGATCGACCACGGTTGTGGACGGGTAATGACGGTCACAGCATTTCCCCGGCTGCTTGAAGTGTTCTAGACTCATGGACTCGATGTCTACTGCCCATTCGCGATTCGACGAAATCATCGTCGACGATTCCCCCGCACCACAAGCCCTAAGAGCGAAGAATCGTACGCCCTTGCCGCTGATTCCATTGCATCGGTTATGGCGGCGCACGATCGATCAGGTCGAAATATGCCGAGTCGCGTTGCCGGTGCGGAATCTTCCGCAAGGATTACGAGGGCTAACTGCCTGCCAGATCAGCGATTTTCATCTCGATCGCGCGGAGGACCTGGCGCGGCTGGATCGTGTAGTCGAGGCCATCAACCGGCAGCGTCCGGACCTGATCTTTCTGACCGGCGACTATTTCTCCGATGCGGAGGCGATGCGGCGCCATCTCGGCGGTTTCCGCGAGCGGGTAGCGGACTTGAAGGCCAGCCTGGGGGTATTCGCGGTCGCCGGCAATCACGACCACTGGGCGTCGTTCGCGTTGATTGAACAGGCGCTGCGCGCGGCGGGAGTGCGCGTGCTTGCCAACGAGAGTGTGCGGTTGACGTTGCCTGGCGGCGATTTGAAGATTGTCGGGATCGACGATCTATGGTCGAAGCGGGCGGAGCCGTCGCGGGCGTTTCGCGAAGTTGCGGCGGATGACTGCACGATCGTCCTTGCGCATAATCCAGATACTGCGGCCTATCTGAATGCGTTCAACGTCGGTGTGATGCTGTCGGGGCATACGCATGGCGGCGTCGTGCGAATTCCGTTTTACGGCTCGCCACTGCGCTCGATCCTGCGGATCGGCAAGCAATACTATGCCGGACTGAACCGCTACAACGAGTTTTATATTTATACGAATCGCGGCCTTGGAACTTTCTGGCTGCGGATACGGCTGAATTGCAGACCGGAAATCGCGCATTTCAGCTTGAGCGAACCGCAGCCATCAGGTGCGGTGGCTCCGGTGAATAGGCCGGAGCGATTGAGACGTTCACGGCGCAGGCGCGCGCGTCAAATCTGAGTCGATTCTGATCCAACCCGGCGTCCCCTTGCCGGTGCGAATCCAAAAGAAGAGCTGACGGCGATAAGCTGGCGTGCTTTTAGACATGGCGCCAGCCGTAGCCTTGATGGCCGAAGCTGAAAGCCTCGGGATGGAGAATCTCGGCCAGAATCTCCAGCGACTCGGCGATGCGAGGTCCAGGGCGATTGAAGTATTGGTTGCCGTCGGCGATGAAAATCTGGTGCGATCGCAGGGCCTGAAGTTGGGGCCAGGCCGGATGGCGAGTCAGTGCGGGTAACTCCTCCAAAGTCCGATCCATATTGAAGCCGCAGGGGCAGAGCAGGATGACTTCGGGATCGGCGGCAGCAAGCTCGTCGAATTTCATCCATGGCGAATGCTCGGAGGCGCGGCCGAAGAGATTCTGACCGCCAGCCATCGCGACCAATTCAGGCATCCAATTGCCGGCGGCCATCAGCGGATCGATCCATTCGACAATCGCGAGGCGCGGACGGGTAGTGATGGTGTGTGCCTGCTTGGCGATTCCATCCATCCGCGAGCGAAGGTGCTGAGTAACTTCGCGCCCGCGCTTGGCAACGCCGAGCGCCGTTGCGACGCGCTCGATATCGGTAAAAATGTCAGCGAGAGCGTAGGGCGCGAGTGAGACAATCGTGGGACGGGTGCCGGTCCATTGCGCAACTGCGTCCTCAACGTCACGCATGCTGACGGCGCAGACGTCGCATTGCGACTGTGTGACAATCACGTCGGGCTGCAAATCGCGCAATTGGTTGGCGTCGACACGATAAACCGCGAGCGCATCGCGAAGAATCGTGAGCACTCGCTCATTCACTTCGGCGCTCGAACCTTCGGGATTGAACTTGGGAGTGGTCAGGCTGGGCAAGCGGGTGACGGCGGGCGGAAAATCGCATTCGTGCGAGCGTCCGACGAGAGCATTTTCGAAACCCAGCGCACAAACGATTTCGGTTGCGCTCGGCAGCAGCGATACGATTCGCATCGGCGGATTCCCTTACAGCGATCTTTGAGCAGGAGCGGAGCCTATTGCTTGAGACGGCAATCGCCGCAGATGCCGTAGAGCTCCATTTTGTGATGGGTGAGCGTCACGCCGAGCTTTTCAGCCATCCGCTGCTGAAGTTCCTCGATCGCGTCATTTTCAAACTCGATGATTTTGCCGCAGCGGTCGCAAATGAAATGATCGTGATGATGTTCGCCGGCGACTTCGTAGCGGGCTTGGCCCTCGTCGAAGTGGCGCTCGTAAAGCAGCTCGCATTCCTTCAGCAGCTTGAGGGTGCGGTAGATGGTCGCATAGCCGACGTGAGGATTGACCTTGCGCACCTCAGCGTAGAGTTCCTCGGCGCTGACGTGACGGCTTAGTTCGAAGAAGACACGGGCGATATCGTCGCGCTGACCGGTCGATTTGAGGCCGCGATCGCGCAGGCGCGAATGAAAGAGATCCATTCGCTTTTCAGATTTACTGCGGCGCGTGACCGTCGAACGGCCCGCTTCAGTAGTCTCCATGACCCGTGTCATTACACAATTTGCCAATCAATCCGGTGCTGCGTGTAGTATCCGCCGCGCGGCGGGCGAAAGGTAGACTCGTTCAAGATCGCGGCTGCGCAAGGCGTCGGCCAGCACTTCGATCTGGTCGGCGGGTGGCTGCTCGCGATCGAGAATAATCAGGTCTTGATCGCGGAGCCGGCAGGGGCCTCCGCGCACGCGATAACCGACTTCACGCATGATTTTTTCGCGCCGCACCTCGATGCCGACCCGTTTGGCGGCGTCGGCAAGTTCGTCGACCAAGCGGACCATCCGCGCATTTTTGGTATCACCCATCCGCCACTCCCATCCACGCCCCCAAGACTCGCGTCCGCAGCCGTTGATCGTTAGCGGATGTGAGTGTCGCGGGCGAAGGATTGCTGTCAGCCATCATATATCAGGATTACCCTGACTAGAACGGCCCATTTACGAGTCGGAGCGACGCATGCAGATGCGATCGAGACGGCGGGAGTTCGGCTGATTACGGTGTTGGCGGCAAGCCCGTCAGTTGGCGAGTTGCTGCGAACGCTTGGCGATATAGCGGTGCAACAGGAGGCGCATCGTAGCGATTGGCTGAATACCGATCAGCGGGAAATCACCAAGGATAAACGCTGGGTAGCCGAGGGCTGAGAGACGGTCAGCCTCGTCTTTGTTGGCGGCGATTCGCGGGGCCATCCGATGGGCCTCCAAGTCGGCCCGGAAACGCTCATTATCGAGGCCGCATTCGTGCGCGATCCGGGTCAGCAAATCAAATTGGGAAATATCGGAACGATCCTCGAAAAGCGCGCGGAAAACCCGTTCGTGATAAGGCGGCAATGCGTCAGCCTCGCGCGCAAGCTCGGCACCCTCGAGGGCGGGGCCTGAGTCTATCCATTGCTCGAGCGGCTGAACTGTAATGCCAGTTTCCGCCAGCGCCGTCATCACCTTCATGCGCTCGATGGCGCCGAGGGGATTGCCGGGACGGTCGCGGCCGTCGCGGAGCCGGATCGGCACGCCCTTCCATAGCGGGAGAAAGTCCAACTCGGTTTCGAGCTCACGGACGATCCGCCAAGCGACATAGCAGAGCGTCGAGGCATAGTCGAAGTAGATGGGAATGATAACCTTGGGCATCGTGATGGTGCGCGGGGCGGTGATTGTGGACGAGGCAGGCCGCTTGCCCGCCACAATTCGCTATGCTTCGCTGAATATAGGCGTGCCGTTCAGTGGGGGCAATTCGATGCGGCTTGCTTGCGCGCGGAGCCGCCGCACCTCATCCTTGGCGCATGGACTCTAACCGCCAGCCGATCCTCAAGCTCGGCGTTGTCGATTTCGGGATCGAGCGGGCCACCTTACCGAATGGGGTGACGGTCGATCTTCCGGTAATTCATCATCCGGGAGCGAGTGCGATCGTGGCGCTCGATAACGACGGGATGGTCGCGATCCTAACACAGTATCGCCACGCCTACGGTGGCTGGCTGCGTGAGATTCCGGCGGGATGCGTAAATCCGGGTGAGACGCCGAGGGAATGCGCTGAGCGGGAATTGCGCGAAGAGGCTGGGCTGACGGCGAAGCAATGGGATCAGATTGCGACGATCGTGACGATCCCGAGCTTTTGCGACGAGCGGATTGCGATCTGGCTTGCGCGCGGGCTGGCGCCTGCTGATCGTGATCTCGATCACGATGAAGTGATCAACGTCGATCGGGTCAAGCTGGACGAGGCGTTGCATATGGTGCGGCGCGGGGAAATCGTCGATGCGAAGACGATCGCAGCGTTGTATCAAGTGCGAGAGTTTCTTCTGGCTCAGCCGCTATAGCATCGTCAAACTCGGCGTTCATGACCTACCTGCTACCCCACTGGAATCTGCGTATATCTT
>DATKPK010000147.1:0-35856 GCA_035524095.1 Binataceae bacterium (SeqCode)
CGGGCAACGAATGGCGGCGGGTGCAGAAAGCTGACGGCTACAAGTACACGATCGTCAACGGCGAAGTGACCTTCGAGGGCGAGCGCTGCACCGGCGCCACCCCCGGCCAGGTCCTCCGCCACGGCGTCGGCGCCTAAGCGATGATCTGATCAGGCTTAGGCCCTGACTACTGAGTTGAATGGGGCGTTCCGTAGATCGGAGCGCCCCATTCTCGTTTGCGGATGGTACGTCATTCAAATAAATCCCGCCTCAATAAGTACTTAACTGACACAAAGGTGACCATTCTGCTTGCTTGTAAGTGCTGACAGCACAGGCTTGGCAAAATATACTCTGGTGTTCCGTCTCACTGGATAATTTTGCATGAGTGCAGCACCCACCGCATCGTCAGCTAAAGAAGTAGCAACAGGCGCGGCGATACCGGAGCGGAAGGCTGCGCACAAATGGCTCGTCGCCGTTGCTGTGATGCTCGGCGCGACGCTGGAAGTCCTCGATACTTCAATCGTTAACGTTTCGTTGCCCCATATGCAGGGCAGCTTCTCGGCCAGCCGCGACGAGATTACCTGGATTCTCACCAGTTACATCGTTGCCAATGGGATCATGATTCCGCTGACCGGATGGATCTCGGCACGATTCGGCCGCAAGCGCTATTTCCTCTTTTCGGTGGTCGTATTCGTGGTTGCTTCGGGACTGTGCGGCGCGGCTGACACGCTCGTCCAGATGGTGATCTTCCGCCTGATTCAAGGTGCTGCCGGCGCCGCGATGATCCCGTCATCGCAAGCCATCATGATGGAGACCTTTCCGCCCGAGGAGCAGGGGCTCGCGATGTCGGTCTGGGGCATGGGACTGCTTACGTCCCCCATGTTGGGTCCGACGCTCGGCGGCTGGATTACTTATAACTGGAGCTGGCGCTGGAATTTTTATATCAACCTGCCGATTGGGATCTTCGCCGCGATCATGGTCAGCATCTTCGTGCATGACCCCGAACATATCCGCAAGTCACAGGCGCGGGCGCGCCGAATTGACTATATCGGTATCGCGTATCTGGCGCTCGGCTTAGGCCTATTGCAGATTGTTCTGGATCGCGGCCAGCGGGCGGACTGGTTTAATTCGACCTGGGTCTGTGCCTTTACGGCCATCGCGGTCGTGGCGCTGGCGTTGCTGGTCTATCACGAATTGCGTTTCCCCGAACCGATTCTCGACCTGCGCATCATGGCGATCCCTCTGTTTGATATCTCGGTAATGCTCATCCTGATCATGATGCTGGTGGTGTTCGGCATGAATTTGCTGAACCCGCTGTTTTTCCAGGAGCTGCTCGGTTATTCGCCGTGGGAATCGGGTATCGCAGTCCTGCCGCGCGGCTTCGGCACCTTGGCCGGGATGTTTGTGATCGGGCAGCTCTCGCGCCGGGCCTTCGATACGCGCTGGCTGGTCGGACTGGGGTTCGTTCTAATGGCGTATTCCTTATGGTCGATGAGCCATTGGACGCTCGACGTCGGAATCAGCCATGTACGCTTTGCGATGATATTGTCCGGGCTCGGGTCAGGTCTGATTTTTCCCGCGATGTCGGCGGCTACGCTCGCCTGTGTTGCGCGGGAGCGGATGGGTTATGCGGCCAGTCTCTACAATATGATGCGCAATACCGGTTCTGCGATCGGCATCTCGCTGGTGACCAATATGCTCAGCAGCCGCGAGCAGCTCCATCAGGCGTATCTGACGCAGCATTTCACCAGCTTTGACGCCTGGAAGATGGATCAGGCCGCGCCGCTGATGCCGGGTGCGCCGCAATTTCATATGGTGACGGGCCTGATCTCGCAGCAGTCACAAGGGCTGGCGATGGTTTATCGAGTAGTGCAGCAGCAGGCTTCGCTGCTGGCTTATAATGATATTTATCGTACGCTGGCGCTGGCGGCCGCGATTTTTTCCCCGGGATTCCTGCTTCTCAAGCGGACGCGTCCCGGCGGCAGTTCGGCAGTGCATTGACTAGGGTTTTACGTAAATGCAGGAGTTCAATCCTGCAGTTGGCTATGCCCGCTAGCTATCCAACGCTGACGATGGATATAAAGAATTAGTGCCTGAAAAGGAAAAGTGAGCTAGCATCGGGACGGTGGTGTTGCGCGAATGGATGAGCGAACTTGCGCGATGGTGGTGGTGGGGAATGAAATCCTCTCTGGCAAGGTCCAGGATACCAATGCCTATTTCGCCGCGCGCGAATTGCGGAAGCTTGGCGTCGCCCTCAAGCGTATCGCGGTAGTGCCTGATGAAATCCAGCCAATCGCGGATGAAGTCAGTTATTGCGCCAAGACTTTTGACTTCGTGCTCACTTCGGGCGGTGTCGGCCCGACGCATGACGATATAACAATTGAGGCGATAGCGGTCGCCTTTGGCCGCAAGCTTGTCCAGCATCCGGAGCTGGAACGGATCGTGCTGCATCATTTCAAGGGTGGAGTGAACGCCGCTGGGCTCAAGATGACTGAAGTGCCAGAAGGTGCAGTACTGAATGCCGCTGGTGATTTGCGTTTTCCGACGGTCCAACTCGAAAACGTCTATATATTGCCAGGGATTCCTCAGATCTTCGAATCGAAGCTGATGGCGCTCGTAGGGCGATTTACGACTGATCCTTACTTTATTCGCAGCATTTTCCTTGATGCGAGCGAAGGGCTAATCGCCGAGCACTTGAATGAATGTTTGAAACATTACCCGGGCCTCCTTCTAGGATCCTATCCAAGGATCGGCGATAGCAATTACCGGGTGAAGCTGACGTTGGAATCAAAGGACGTTGACTATTTGCAAAAGGCGTTCGATCATTTGATGGGACTCTTGCCCAAGGACGCGGTGGTGAAGGTGGAATAGCGGTGGGGGTGAGGAGAACGCAATGAAAAACACGAGTCGATTAACGATGGGAGTTCTTGTGCTGGCATTGGCGCTGTCGGCTGCGGCGTTGGCGCAAGACAGCACTGGAGTTGGCACCAATCCGCAGGTGCCTCAGCCGCAGGAAAGCCCGGGCGTCAATTGGAAGGGCGTCGGGGTCGGCGCGGGCACCGTTGTCGGTAACCTGTTTTATATGCCGGCCAAGCTGCTGTACGGCATCGGCGGCGGTATCGTCGGTGGCGCAGGCTATGTCCTGACGGGTGGCAATAAGCAGGTAGCAGATACGATCTGGCGTAGTTCGCTGGGTGGTGATTACGTTCTAACACCCAGCATGGTCGCCGGTAAGCAGCCGGTCAACTTCAGCGGACCGACGGAGACTGCGCCACAGGCAAACGCCAATGAAAATGGTAGTACCGTAGCGAATACCGGTTATCCCGCCAGTTCGACGCTGCCTGCCGCTAGTCCCGCGGTGAATCCGGCACCACATCCTATCGACAGTGGCGCCGGTCCGGTCAACGGCGGCAACCTGTCGCCGCGTACGGACACCAATATCGAGTAGCGGCTCGTCAGAGAGGTCATGATCGTTCGATGGCGAAGCCGCGCTTCTATTGGAAATCCACCTGCTCGACCTGCCGCGATGCGCGCAGCTTTATCCTGAACGATCTCGGCGTTGAGGTTGAAGAGCGCAATTATGCCAAGGAGCCGCTTGGCCTCGACGAGTTGAAGGCAATCTTCAAAGGTGCCGACCCTCGCGATTACATGAATCCGAAAAGTCCAGCTTTCAAGGCGATGGGCTTGAAGGGTAAACCGCTGACGCAAACTCAGGCGCTCGAATTGATGGCGCAGGAGCCGAATCTGATTAAGCGTCCAGTGACGGTAGCCGGGAAGAAGATTATCGCCGGCTTCGATCGCGATGCGTTGCGCGAGGCTCTAAAGGGTTAGCCGCTGAGGGTTAGCTGGTCGAGGCGGCCTTTTCGGCGGCCTCGATGCGATCGATACGGTCCCGCTCGATTCGATTGTTGCGCGAGTGACCGCCCGGTATCGGCAGCTTGCTTGCCGTCAGCACGTCGATGAATTTGCGGACAGCCGGCGATAGTTCGCGTCCCCGCTTATAGATGATTGCGAGCGGACGGGTGAAAGGCCCTTCGCTGAATTCAAGCATTTTGAGCGAGCCGCGCGTCGTCTCCTGCTCGACCGTGGAGCGCGGTACGATAGCTATTCCCTGTCCGATCTCGACTGCGCGTTTGATCGTTTCGATGTTGTCGAATTCCATCGTATAATTAGGCTTGACCCCGTATTCACGCAGGATGCGATCGGAGGCCTTGCGCGTCGCAATGTCGCGTTCGTAACCGACAAAGCGTTGCCCGACAAGTTGGCTGACGCTGACCTTGTTCGACTTCGCCAGCGAGTCCTCGGGCGGCACGACCAACACCAGTTCGTCGTGCCGGAAGGCGATCGTGACGATCTGGCTGCGCTTGGCCGGATAAGCAACGACGCCCAGATCGATTTTGCCCTCAACCAAGTCTTCATAGATCTTGTTTGAGCGCAGATACTCAAGGTGAACGTTGACCTGCGGGAAAGCGCGCAGGAATTCAGACAGGTACGGCGGCAATTCGTGCAGCCCCACGCTATAGACAGTGCCGACCCGGATCGACCCTGCCACCACCGATCCGATTTCGCGCAAACGGTTTTCTAATTCGATAAAGCGGCGGACGATTTCTTTGCTCGAATTGTAAAGAATTTGGCCCGCGGCAGTCGGCTTGACTCCAGCCCGCGCTCGCTCCAACAATCGGCACTCGTACTTATCTTCAAGGCTCCGGACCTGCTGGCTGACCGCCGATTGAGTCACGAAATTTTGCGAGGCAGCATAAGAAACGCTACCGCTTTCGATAATGTCGCAGAAGACCTTTAACGTTTCGATGTGCATAACGCTACGTTCTGATATAAGCGTATTTGATGGTCAAAGCTTACGCAACTGGGTGCCGGACAAAAACTGTGGCAAACTTATGGCGCCATTTGCCGATCCCAATTGGCCGCGCTCACAGATCCGCTAAAGTAGCCACACTGATAGCTGACGCGGCTCACACTTATGGAGTATTACGATGGCCGACTTGTTGAAAGATCTTGATTTTTTTCATCTCGACGACCTGCTCGGCCCTGAAGAAAAGATGACGCGAGACGCGGTCCGGCAATTCGTGCAGCGCGAATTTATGCCCGGGGTTGAACGCCATTTTGCTGACGCGACCTTTCCCCTCGAAATCATCCCGCAGCTGGCGGAACTTGGCGTCTTTGGCGCCAATCTCAAAGGCTACGGCTGCGCCGGGATGAACAACGTCGCTTATGGCCTGATTATGCAGGAACTCGAAGCGGCAGATTCTGGTCTTCGCTCCTTCGCTTCGGTTCAGAGCGCGCTGGCGATGTATGCGATTTATGCGTGGGGTTCGGAGGAGCAGAAGAATCGCTATCTGCCCGAGATGGCGAAAGGAAAGCTAATTGGATGCTTTGGCTTGACCGAGCCTGACCATGGCTCGGATCCGGGCGGGATGGAGACACGCGCCCGCAAGGATGGCCGTGGCTGGGTGCTGAATGGCACCAAGCGCTGGATTACTAACGGTTCAATCGCCGATGTCGCGATCGTGTGGGCGAAAATTGAAGATGGCATCACCGGCTTTATCGTCGAGAAGGGCGCGCCCGGCTTTAGCACGCGCGATATCCACGGCAAGTTTTCGATGCGCGCATCGATCACTTCGGAACTTATGTTCGATGACGTCCGGCTCGACGCTTCCAGTCATCTGCCAACCGCGCGCGGCCTCAAGGCGCCGCTCGCGTGTCTCACTCAAGCGCGTTACGGAATCGCGTGGGGTGCAATCGGCGCGGCGCGCACCTGTTATCTGTGCGCACTCGATTACGTCAAGTCGCGCAAGCAGTTCTCGCGTCCGTTGGCGGGTTATCAACTCGTTCAACAAAAATTGGTTAACATGCTGACCGAAATTACCAAGGCTCAGATGGTTTGCCTGCGCCTCGGCCAGCTCAAGGACGAAGGCAAGTATCGTCCCGAGCACGTATCGTTTGCCAAGCGCAACAACGTGCAGTCCGCGCTCGATATCGCGCGCACGGCCCGCGACATGCTCGGCGCCAACGGCATCGTCAACGAGTATCCGATCATCCGGCACATGCTTAATCTCGAAACGGTCAACACTTACGAGGGCACCTACGATGTCCATACGCTGATTCTGGGACGCGACATCACCGGAGCCGCCGCCTTCGACTAGATATAACTATCACCTGTGAGAGAAAGGGTTCGCCTGCGAACCCGCGCCGACGTCAGTCCGCGAACAGTCCGCCTAAAATGTGAGTTGGCGCTCGGCTGCGAGCATCGCGCTTGAGAATCTGTTGCTGAACGGCTGCGCAAGCACGGCCTATGACAAGGGAAAGCTATGCGTGGTACTTTCCGTCTCGAAATTCTGCAAGGCTAATAATGAGGATCAAGCGGCGATGGAACTTAGAGGTAAAAATGCGATCGTAACTGGGGCAGCGCGGGGCATTGGCCGTGGTATCGCTCTCAAACTGGCGGCCACAGGCGCCAATATCGCGCTGGTCGATATGGGTAATCCTTCCGACAAAGCGCTTACCTATAATCTCGCAGCACAAACCGAATTGTTGAAGACCGTCGAGGAAGTGAAAGCGCTGGGCGTCAAAGCGATTCCAGTCCTCGCCGATGTCACCAAGTTCGCCGATTGCCAGCGGATGGCGGGAGAGACCGCGAAAGCCTTCGGCGGCATTGATATCCTGGTTGCGAACGCTGGCATCATTGCAGTTGGCCTCGTCGCCGACTTCCCCGAAGAGCAATGGGACCGCGTGATGGATGTCAACGCCAAAGGGCCGTTCTTATGCGCCAAGGCTGTGATCCCCTATCTGACGCGTCAGAAAGAGGGTGCGATCATCAATACAGCCTCGATTGCCGGTAAGCGCGGACGGGCTGGGGCTTCAGCCTATTGCGCGAGCAAATTTGCGGTCGTCGCCCTGACCCAAGCGCTCGCGGAAGAACTCGGCTATGCGAATATTCGCGTGAATGCCGTATGTCCGGGCTTCCTGCGCACTGCGATGTGGACCGAAGTGCTCAACAAGGTTCCAGGGTTGCTCGGGATGGCCAGTGGCGATGTCGACAATCTGACGCATATTTCGCGCACCGGTACCTTCCTCGGGCGCGAGCAGACACCCGCGGATATCGGCGACGCCGTGGTTTATCTTGCCCAGGCCGACAATGTGACGGGCGTCGCACTCAACGTCGCGGGCGGCGCCGAAGTCCATTGAGTCAACGAACTGAGCGCCCGACCGCTTTGAGCGCCGGATTCGCGCAATGACGTGGCAAGCGTCCCGCGAAGACGTCGAGCAGGTTATCGACCGCAAGTTCGGCCATGCGCAACCGCGTCGCATGGCTGGCGCTGCCAATATGCGGGGTGATTACGACGTTGGCCATCTTCAAGAGTGGGTCATCGAGGCTGATCGGTTCCGTTTCGGCGACGTCGAGGCCCGCGCCGCCGATCCGTCCAGCATTCAGCGCCGCCGCTAACGCAACCTGATCGACGATCGCGCCGCGCGCGGTGTTGATCAAAATGGCACTGCGTTTCATCGCGGCCAGTTCCTTCGCGCCGATAAGCTGGCGATTCGCGGGCGTCAGCGGCACGTGAAGTGAGACGATGTCCGATTCGCGCAGCAGGCTCATTAGCTCGACTGGCTGCGGTTGGGATTCTGCTGCGTCGGGCGAACTTGATGCTGCCGGATTCTTGCCACGAGCTGTATAGAGGACGCGCATCCCGAAGCCGGCGGCGCGCCGCCCGACCGCCCGCCCGATCGCGCCAAAGCCAACGATGCCGAGTGTCGCGCCCCAGACATCACGGCCGAGCATCAGCCGCGGCGTCCATACTTTCCATCGGCCAGCGCGCACGAAACGATCACTTTCGGCGACACGGCGGGCAACGGCCAGCATCAGCGCAAAGGCGAGATCGGCGGTGGTTTCACTCAAGACGCCTGGCGTGTGGCCGACTGCAACGCCGATACGGGTCGCGGCTTCCAAATCGATATTGTCGACGCCCACCGCCAGATTGCTGATCACTGCGAGCCGCGGCGCCGCGCTAATCGTGGCCTCATCGAAGCGGTCACTGACCATGCTGAGCACGCCGTCGCAATGCGTAAGGCGCGCACTCAACTCTTCTGGCGGTGGTGGTAAGTCGTCGTCCCATAAATCGACGCGCGCATACTCTGCCAACCGCCTGAGCGGCGCTTCGGCGATCGGACGGGTGACGAAAACGTGATGGCTCGGCGGGGCTTTCGATGAGTTCATGATGACTGCGTTTTCATTATGCAAAACCTTTGCTATACGCCACAAACGTGGACGACAACAACGCTGCGAAGATGCTTGCTAGCGCGCTGGCGGCCGGCCGTTCGGCGCTTTCTGAAGTCGAGTCGAAACAGATTCTGGCGGCCGCCGGAATCCCGGTGGCGATGGCGGAGGCGGCATCCAGCGCCGACGCTGCGGCAGAGGCTGCCGGACGTATCGGCTATCCGGTCGTCCTGAAAGTCCTCTCGCCCGACGCCGTGCACAAGAGCGAAGCCGGTGGTGTGATGCTCAACCTTGCCTCTGCGGCGGCGGTGCGCGAGGCGTACGCGCAAATCCAGCGCAATCTCGCCGCGAGAGCACCCGGTGCGCGCTTCGAGGGTGTCGCTGTGCAGCCGATGGCGCAGGCTGGCGTCGAGCTGATCGCCGGAATCGTACGCGATCCCCGCTTCGGCCCGACGGTCATCGCCGGACTGGGTGGCATCTTCGTCGAGGTGATGAAAGACACTGCCCTGCGACTGGCGCCGGTGAATCGGCGCGAGGCGCTGGCGATGATTGCCGAACTGCGCGGCGGTGCGATTCTCGATGGTGCTCGTGGTAACCCGCCGATCGATCGCACGGCCTTTGCCGACTTGATCGTGAAGCTGTCGGAAGTGGCGGCGGCCCATCCGGAAATTGCGGAGATGGATCTGAATCCGGTCGCGGCCTATGCCGATGGCGTCAAAGTGCTCGACGCGCGCATCCTGCTCACGGCTGAGGGAGCGAAGGCGGCGAACCCCGATCCGTCGCATGAGGCTCGCGTCGAAAATCTGTGGCGCGCGTTCAACGCCAAGGCGGTCGCTGTGATCGGCGACAAGCGCGTGGGCGGCTACATGTGGCTGCGCGCGATGAAGCGTTACAGCGGCCATCTCTATTCGGTTCAAATCGATCCTAACGAAATTCCCGGGATCGAGGCCATGGGTATCACGAACTTCAAGTCGCTAGCCGAAGTCCCCGAAACGATTGACTATGCCGTCAGTGCGGTGCCGCGCCAGGTCGCGCCGCGCATCCTCAAGGATTGCGTCGCGAACAAGGTAAGGGGCATCGGCTTTTTTACTTCGGGCTTTTCGGAAACGACCGAGGAGCTGGGCATCAATCTCGAAAACGAATTGCGCGAGATCGCGACGGCCTCGGATATCGCGCTGGTCGGACCGAATTGCATGGGCCTCTATAACGCCGGAACGGGCATGTGCAATTTTCCCGACCTCAACGCAGGTCAATCCGGTGACGTCTGCTTCATTTCACAGAGCGGCACTCATTCGATCAATTTTTGTTCGCAGGCGCCGTTGCGTGGAATTCGCGTCAACAAGGCGGCCTCGATCGGCAACGTCCTGATGCTCGAAGCGGCCGACTTTATCGACGTTATGAGCGATGACCCGGCTACGCGTGTGCTCGGGATGTACGTCGAGGGTGTGCGCGACGGCCGCCGCTTCTTTGAAAGCCTGCGCCGCGCCGCGTCGCGCCATCCGGTCGTCGTCTGGAAAGGCGGCATGACCGAGGCCGGTGCACGCGCGACCTTTTCGCATACCGGATCGCTCGCGACGCCGGCCGCGATGTGGTCCTCGATGGTGCGCCAGAGTGGTGCGGTCAGTGTCAGCGGCCTCGACGCAATGCTCGACGCGGTCGAACTGCTGGCGCGCGGACGGCGGGTCAACGGCAAGCGGATGGGTCTGGTCGCGATGACCGGTGGCCAGTCAGTGGTCATCACCGATACCTTTGCCAGCGCCGGTCTTGAGATTCCCGCACTCTCGCAAGGCTCTTACGACGAACTGCAAAGCTTCTTCAATACGATCGGCGGCAGTTATCGGAATCCCCTCGATGCCGGCGGTACGATCGGCGTTGGCGTGGCAACCAGCAATCTAAGCCGGGTGCTCAAGATCCTTGACCGGGACCCCGTCATCGACGCGATCGTGCTTGAAATCGGCACAGGCTTCCGCGCTCAGCGCTGGACGTCTCACGAGGAAGAACTGGTCAACCTGCTCGACAAAGTCGCGGAATTCAACAATGCCAGCGTGAAGCCCTTTGTTGTGATTCTGCATCCAGCCCATGCCGAAGTTGCGGTCGCACGAGCCAAGCAACTCGCCCGCGAGCACGGGTTGGTCGTCTTCGAGAGTTTCGAGCGCGCTGCGGCTGCAATCCGCGTCAGCCACGACTACTGGTCAGCCCACACCAACTCTTAAGAATTAGTCCTTACCCTTCAGCTGGTTCTATCGTGGAGGATCAGCGGGGCGGGATTAAGACGGTTATCACATTCGATGATGGCCCGATCGTGACCACCGCCAGAGCAGCGCCGTCGGGTGACCAGCTCATACCGATCGGATGATCGGCGGGGCCACGCCCGAGTACAAATGCGCTCTGGCTCCGCGCGGCATATTCGATTAGCTGTCGCTCTGGTCCATTGAGTCCGGGCGTCAGGGCGTCGATGGCAACATGATCAGCAGCCTGGGAAAACGCGATCGAGCTTCCCCCCAGCAGTAATGGCGTGGTCTCATAACCCAGCGAATTAAGCGCAAGCTGACCGGTGCCAGGATTGGTCAAGGCAACCTCGGCCTTAATTGACTTATTGGGAGTCGCCGCCGCCGACTGCCACGTTAGTTCACGATTGCCGATCGCGACGATGGTGTTATCGCTCGCGATCGCTGCCGACTTCGAGGAAATGACTACGGTGGAAGTCGCGCCGGTAGCGATCACATAGCGGAAAGCGCCGATCACCCCACCAGGTCCGAGCGTCGCGAAAAGGAAAGAAGACGAATCCGGTGCCCATCCGAGCGGTTTGATCGCGGTCGTGACATTCAGCGCGCGGCACTTATGCGCTTTCAAATCGAAGATCGCCGGCGCGACCCCATCGGCGCCGGTACTCACTGCAAGCTGCGCGTTAGGCGCGACGCTTAGGCGGGACACCGGGCAATCGACACCGTCGAGATGAAACAGCGATTGAGGTGCCGTGACATCCATCAGGTAGATGCCATTGGCGGGCAGGCTCATCGTCTCGTCCGTTGACGTATCATCACCTGAGGTGCCGTCCGGAGCTGCCGAAGGAGCAGGCTGCGCGCCGGCATGGAGTACGATCGCCAGCAGATGTTGGCCGAGCCAGGCGAGCGACGCGCGATTATAGCTCCCGTCGAACGATGCGATTGACTGGCCGTAGTCGGCGTCATTCATGCTTCGCAAGTAGACATCGAGGCGCGGAACCGCAGGCTCTGCCACGAGGGTCGCGAGCAGCGAGCCGTCGAGGTTCGGCGCCGCATCAACAATCTTGCCCGCCGGCGCACCCATGCCACCATCGGCGGCAAGGATTCGTCCATGCACTAGGCCGGGACCTCTGAGCCCCAGAATCGTCGATTGGCCGTTAACCATGCCCACGACGCCCACTTCGAGGCCTTGCTGCAGCCACATCGGTGGTACGCCCGGGGCTGGCGTGAAACCGTCGGGTAGGCGCGCAAAGGCTGCGACTTTAATCCCGCGCGTGATGCCGAGGGTTCCCGCATGCGCCTCGAACGGCGGGAGCGTCGGCGGCTTATGAGTCGCGCAAGACGCCGCCAGCAAGGCGCATAGAGTGAAGATTGCGAGGACAGACGGGCGCATCGAAAACCGCTACGCTTGAGCTTCCGATCATAATCGGATTGGAGCGGGTGATGAAGCTGTCTCGACTTCGACAAATCAGGCTGAGCCGCGAAACTCGGCTGGCAACTTTAGTGACCGCACTGATTGTGCTGGGCATCATCGGCCTCGATGCAGGCTGGCACGTGATTGGGGTATGGCTGCTGCTGGCCGCTGCCGGCATAGTTGCCGCCTTCTACCTGCTGATTTTGCGGCCCGCGCGGATTCCTCAGGACTCGGCGCTGATGCTCAAGATTGGCGATGGCCTGCGTGAAGAGCCACCGCGCTCACCAATCGAACAGCTGCGCAGCCGCGGCGCGCCAACGCTTTATGATTTGCGTCGCGTGCTTGAACATACGGCCACCGACTCGTCGATCAAGACTGTGGTGGTCGAGCTCAACGCGCCCGGAATCGGCCTCGCGACGGCGCAGGAGCTCCACGATCGCCTGCGCGCAATCGTTGCAGCCGGCAAGCGCGTGATCGCGCTGATGGACGGCGACAATGTCAGCGTGCGCGACTATCTGGTCGCCTGCGGTGCCAGTGAAATCGTCGTCAATCCCGATTCGGCCTTCATGATGCTCGGTGTGGCGGCGGGCAATTTCTTTTTGCGTAACGCATTGGTCAAGCTCGGCGTCGAAGCCCAGACCCTGCAATGGAAAGAATATAAAGGCGCGGCGGAGATGTTCACCCGCGACGAGATGTCGCCGGAACTGCGCGAGAGCCTCGACGCGATTCTGAACGATTGGAAGGCGATTTTGGTCGAGCACGTGGCGGCCGGGCGCAAGCTTGCGCCTGAGGTCGCAAAGGACCTCTTGACCCGTGGCTTTATCGGCGCGCGGACTGCATGCGAGACCGGACTAGCTAATCGCACAGGCTATATCGAGGATATCCGCGCTGAACTGGATCCCGAGCACGAGGAAACGTGCTTCATCTCAATGCCGCGTTATCTGCGCCGGATAGCCTATCAAACCCGCGGCGGCGATCGCGCGCGGCTCGCGCTAATCCATGGTGTCGGGCCGGTCATCGCGGGTGAGCCGCCGATGGCGGGTGAATTCATCAGCGGCGAGCGCACGGCGGCAGAAATTCTCCGGGCGGCACGTGACGAGCAGGTTCGCGCGATCGTCTTCCGCGTCAATTCGCCGGGCGGCTCGGCTGTCGGTTCTGATCTCGTATGGCGGGCCGTCAGCGAGGCACAAAAGCGCGGCAAGCCGGTCGTAGTCTCGATGGGCGACGTGGCTGGTTCAGGCGGCTACTACGTCGCGATGGGCGCCGATGCAATCGTCGCTGAACCGGCGACGCTTACCGGCTCGATTGGCGTGGTCTACACCAAGTTCTCGATCCGCGACTTGCTGGCACATGCCGGCGTCGCGATCGGCGTTGCCAAAACTGATCCGATCGCTGACGCGCTTTCATTTGCGCGACCGATGACCGAGGCGGAACTTGCGCAGTTGAATCAGGTCGTCGGCGAGCTTTACGGCAACTTTACGGCGAAGGTAGCTGAGGGTCGCAAGCTCGATGCGGATGCGGCCGAAGCGGTTGCGCGCGGGCGTGTATGGAGTGGCGCGGCAGCCAAGGCTCGTGGTCTCATCGACGAGTTAGGCGGACTCGACCGTGCGGTCGCTATCGCGCGATCAAAAGCTGGCATCGCCGATGGCACAGCGCACGAATTGGTACCGTATCCGCCCTCAGGCGTGATGGCGGCGCTCAGCTCCTCGGGCGTGTTCGCAGCCGACTCATCATGGCCGCTCGGCATGGCGTCGCGTCTGACTGGCCTGCCAGCGCGATGGGTCCCCGCGTTGATTCATCTACTCGCGCGCGGCGGCCTGATGATGATCTGTCCCATCATCGAATGAGGCGAGGACGACTCAGGCTAATGCGCTAGTTCGTCACGAATCGAAAACATCTTCTGCCGCGCTTCCGAGATATAACTGTCGAGGTTGCGGCGATGGTTGGCGAAAACTCCGTCTGGCGCCCCGTTGAGCACGATCAGCGGCTTGAGCGTTGCCGCGTCGTGTAGCGGAACGATGGTCTCGTCGAATAGTTGACCGATAACCGGCTTGATCGTTTGCGATTGATGGTACTCGCGCTTGATCGCGAGCATCAGGTAGTACATCACGTGCGCGTAACCCTGCGCGTGATAGAAATAGTTGTCGTCCTGCCATGGCCGGATCGGACTGCCGTCAGGATTATTCTGCATGTAAAGCATTGCGTGCGCGTCGCCCAGCAAATCGGTCCAGGCCTCGAACAGCGTGACCAACTCGACGTTGCGCTGATTCAATTCGCGTGAGGTCTCAGGATCCGTATGCAGTCCCGCAACGTACAGCCGCAGATGCTTGACGCCATCAGCGTACTTGCTTTCAGCCGACGGCAAGATCCATTTCTGTGCGTCGTTGCGAAAATCAGTGTCGGCAATCACCAGGTTCGGGTCGTATTCGTTCGATGAAATCTTCGTTAGATCATCCTTGAACACACGCGTCGATTCGCGCACCGCCATAATAATCCCGATTTGCCGATTCGCATTGTTGTCAGCCATCAAGGTCGGACCCCAAATGAAAAGATCATTGGGGCGCCAGCCGAAGCCGGTATGTAATTCGTGATCGACAATTTCAGCGAGCGTGGTCGCATAAATCTCACCCGGCATGAATGGCTGAGCCGCCGGAAATGCTGTGTCGGCGTCGAAATCGAGATGGTTGTGATGGATCTGCCCAAAGTGGAGCGCGAGAATGATCGCGATCCAGACCACGATCACTGCGCCAGCCGCGATCCCGACTCTTTTCAGCGTCATTGCGTGATTGTGAACGCTGCACGGCTCGACCGCAAAGCCGTCTACAACCTCACGACGATTAACTGATGAGCAATTAGTACCAGCGCTCGATCACTCGCCAGTACCACGCGGCCTGTCCAACGTCGTTCGGTGCGACCAGCGCTACGGTCTGTTGCGGTTTGCCATCGACGATGATCTGAGCGCTGCCGACTTGAGCCCCTGCCTTGATCGGCGCGGTGACGGAAGTCGGCAACTTATAGTCGATTGATGGCGCAATGTTGCTCCTCTCGCGCAAAGCCAGCATCGAGGCGTCGGCTCCCCAGACCGGCGTGATGGTCCAGACCGTGCCACCCTTGACCGCCAGCGTGCGGCCAGCAGGCGCGCCTTGCTTGGCGAGGGTGCGCATTTCGTAATGGAGAAAGCCCTGCGACATCATCGTCGCTGCCTGTTCGAAGTTCTCCTCTTTGCGCGGCGAGCCGAGGACTACCGCAATTACTCGCAGGCCCTCGCGATGGGCCGTTGCGACAACGTTGAAGCCAGCCTTGTCGTAGAAGCCAGTCTTGAGGCCGTCACATCCAGGAAAAGTGCGAACAAGATGATTGGTGTTGCGCAACTCGAATTTGCCGTTACGGAAGGGCGCGGTATCGATCGCAGACCAGCGCAACACGTCGGGATATTTCACCAGTTCGCTGCCAATGATCGCTAGGTCATACGCGCTTGAGACATCTTCACCTTGACCAGGCGCCGGCGGCAGCCCGTGAACGCTATAGAAATGCGTGTTGCGCAGTCCGAGCGTCTCGGCGCGCTCATTCATCAGAACGACGAACGCATCAGCGGAACCGGCCACGTATTCAGTCACGGCATAGGTCGCATCATTGGCCGAATGGACCACGACTGCCTTCATCATATCGTCGAGCGTGAAAGTCTCGCCTTCAGCCAAATAGACCTGGGAGCCGCCCATTTTTGATGCCGCTGCAGAGGTCGTGACTTTATCGTCGAGCTTCAAGCTGCCGTCGGCCAACTTCTCGGCGACTATCAGCATGACCATCATCTTGGCCAGCGATGCGGTAGGCCAGGGCCGATCCATATCTTTGTCGAAGATAACCGTGCGCGTGGTCGGTTCCATCACGCAAGCGGTCGTGTAGGGATCGGTTAAACCGCTGGAATTCGCCGTCGTCGCGGAAGCTTCGGAATCGCGCGAAGTCTGAGCGGTGTGCGAATGGCGCAAGGCGGCGCGTGCGGGACCTGCGATCAGGTCGGTCACGGCAACGGCAGAGAGCCATAAAGCGGCGCGCACGAACGATCGCCGCGCGACCGGCTTAGCGATCGGCTCGTCGGTGACTAATGGTCCTTTTGCCGAGCCACTCGCTAGGGACACGCCCTCGTGGCTTGAGCGATCGAACTTCTCCGCTTCCACCTTTCCGCCATCCTCCCGCTTAATCACACCCAGCATTTTTATCTTGGAAGCGATCAGCGCCGCAGGACAATAGCTCAAAGCGGATAGGGTTGAGATTTTATCCGGCGATCACAAATTTTATGCACAGGATCGCGGCCAAGGCGTGCTTCGTCTATGGATAAGTTGCCATAAGCCGAATACTGCGCGGCCTATCGGCGGCGCGAATTGGTCTGGAAGAGATTTTGTCTGGGAGAAGGAAAACTCAGGAGATGCGCGTGGAATAACTATCGCCGCAGTGATCAGTGGACGGTGTACATCAAGTTGACCGGCGCCCCGTTACGCACGACGCTTACGTTGATCGAGTGGTCACTAAGGGTCTGGAGTGATTGGAGGACTGCGATCGCTTTGCGCGGATCACTTAGCGATTGACCCCCGATCGATGTAACCACGTCGCCGTCGTGTAATCCCATCGCCTCGAAGAGCGAGCCAGGCTGGATTTCCGAGAGGGCGAAACCATTCGACGAGCCATTCTGAATATTCGGAACTGCCCTAACCTGGGTAAACAGCTTGGCCATGTCCTGCATGTCATTGTTCACCTTCTCTCGATCAACCAGATATTTGTTTGGGGCGACCTGGCTTACGCCGGTATTGCTCCCGGGTACTGGCCGGGGAAGCCGGCGCAGGTTCGGACCTTTCCGCAGCCGATGACGGAAGTCCGCTGGGAAGCGCGGTACTAAGCCACCACGCGGCACGATCATCGGACCTCCGGGAGATCCTCCTGCCCCTCCCGGCTCACCGCCGAGGCTTGGGATCTCGATCGCTATCTGACGGCCGTTATGCAGAATCACAGCACGATCGTGGCCGATCGTGACGATCTCGCCGGCATCTGGAATCATGTCGCCCTGCCGGTAGAGCACCTGGTCACCGTTTTGATCCTCGATAATCGCGAAGGAACGGGCGCCGCTGATATGCGAAGTCCCCAGCAGCGTGATGCGCAAGTCATCGTCTTCGGGAGTTGTCTGTGCAGTATTTTGCGCCATCGTCGCGGCAGGTGTCAGATTGAAAATGTCGCGCCGCACAATCAGCTGGTAATAGCCCTGCGGGCGGGCTTGGCCGCCTTCTGCCGCTGCACTCTCGTCGTTGGTGACCGGCGGCACCGCGTTCGCTGCGAGCCTCATCGCAAACAGATCACTGACGCTCAGGGCCGCAAAGTACGCTATCGCCGCCACCAGCAATACGTTGAGTACGATGGTGTAACGCTCCAGGTTCAGCGTCATTCAGTAAGATACCTCCGCCTCATAGGAACAGCCCTCGACCATCCGCTCGACCGTATAGTTCCAACGCCCTTTCCATTGTTCGATCACCAGGCTCGCATGGGAATGGCCGCTGCGCACCAAGTCGGTCAAACGCAACAAATAGATGCTTTCATCCTCACCACGCTCATTCAACGCCCGCTGGCGCATCAGACCGGCAGCGCCGATATTGAGCAATTCAAGCCCAATGTCGCGAAACGTGACGCGGCCGACGCGAGTCTCGAGGCCGATCTTGTGCGCCGAGTCGGTCAATGCCATCCGCTCCGCATAGCTCCAGCGCTTGACCAGATCCCAAGCTGCGTCCAGACAATCATCGTCGTAAAGCAAGCCCTTGAACAGCGCCGGAAGCGCGAGCATCAAGTGTGGAGGCTGACTATCGGCAGTCCGCACTTCGACATACTTCTTGAGCCGTACTTCGGTGAAAACTGTCGTTAGATGGTTCGACCAATCCTCCAGCGTGGCTCGCTGACCATCCCATCCACGCTCCATGTATTGACGGAAACTGATGCCGGGGGGACGGGTCAGATCGGTGTAATGATGGTCGCTGATAAGGAAGTACATCGGAACGTCCAATGCATATTCGACGTAATCCTCGAAGCCGCATTCATCGCTAAAGACAAAAGGCGGTACGCCACAGCGATCCGGGTCAGTATCGTACCAGATATGGCCGCGATAGCTGTGGTAACCGTTCAGGCTGCCGTCTGAAATAGGCGAGTTGGCGAAAATCGCGTAGATCAGCGGAACCAGCCCCATACTCAGGCGGAATTTACGAATCGCGTCGGATTCGTCGGCGTAGTCGAGATTGGCCTGAACTCCGGCGGTCTGCTTCATCATCCGCTGGCCCAGACGTCCCTTTCGGGCCATGTACGGATACATGATGTGATAGCGGGTCTTGGGCAGCAGTTCGATCTCTTCGATCCGGCTCATCGGCTGCATCCCAAGGGCCAATACGGTCGCGCCCAGGTCATGGCCAACTTCAAGTAATTGTTGAACATGAGTGCTGAACTCGCGATTTGCGCAATGGATATTTTCACACTGCTCGCCTGACAGCTCGATTTGCCCGCCCGGCTCGATCGTGATCGGCGCACGTTCGCCCTTTAGCGCGACGATACGCTCCTCTTCGTCGTCAGCCGTATAACCGTAGCGGTCGATCAGCCGTTTCAGCAGCGCTTCAACGCCGTCGGGACCGGAAAAGGGCAGGGCGCGGCCATCCTTGACTCTCACCAGGACCTTTTCGTATTCGCTCCCGACTCGCCATTTTTCCCGTGGCTTGGCGCCGCTTTCGAAATAGCGGATGAGGTCATCGCGACCTTGAATCAGGTCTTGGCGGTCTTCCATCAACTCACTCATACGACTCATCCCATTCGCCGCACGCTACAATCGTGCCCGCCCATAGCGCGCCTATCATGGCTTTCGACTTGGCCATTAGCAAGTCAGCTTTCACCCGTTTTGACCGTTGCCAGAGCTGCTCCATCAGCGCCGTTTAGCAGCCATCATTCGAGGCAGTCAACCGTGGGTAAGAGCGGTGAATTTTGATTCCGTATGACGTTCATTTCGGCTATCTGTTCCACCGGCATGGCCAAGGCAATCCTCACAATCGATCAGGGCACCACCGGCACTACGGTGATGGTTATCGCCGCGTCCGGCCGCATTTTGAGCCGCGCCTACGGCGAGATTCGTCAATATTATCCGCGCCCGGGATGGGTCGAACATGACGCTGAGCAGATCTACCGTTCGGTGGTCCGGCTTACACATGAAGCCATCGCCAAGGCCAAAATCGATGATTCCGACCTAACCGGCGTAGGCATTACCAATCAGCGCGAGACTTTCGTGGTGTGGGAACGCGCGACCGGCCGTCCGGTTCATCGCGCGATCGTCTGGCAATGCCGCCGTAGCGCAGAAATCTGCGACAACCTGCGCGAGCGCGAGGACGAAATCCAAGCTCGCACCGGCCTGCTGGCTGATCCCTATTTCTCGGGTACCAAGCTCAAATGGCTGCTCGATAGCGACAGCAAGCTTCGCCGCCGTGCCGTGGAGGGTGAACTGTGCTTCGGCACGATCGAGACGTGGCTCATCTTCAAGCTCTCGCGCGGGACGGTCTTCGCCAGCGATTACACCAACGCCTCGCGCACGATGATGCTCAACCTCGACCGTCTCGAATGGGATCCGGTGATGCTCGAAATGCTCGGCGTTCCAGCCTCGATGCTGCCGTCGCTGGTGGGTTCGCGTGGCCCAATTGCCGAGGCCGCACGTGGAACTCTATGCGGTCGCGCGATCCCAATTGCCGCCACTATCGGTGATCAGCAATCGGCGCTGTTCGGCCAGGGCGGAATCGAGGCTGGAGACGCGAAGGTCACGTACGGTACCGGAGCATTTTTGCTGGCTCATACCGGCAATCGACGAATCGCTTCGCGCAACCGATTGCTGGCGACCTCGGCGCTCGATTCGTCGGGCGCGCCCTCCTATGCACTGGAAGGCTCAGTCTTTATTGCCGGGGCTGCGGTCCAATGGATGCGCGATGAACTCGGCCTTATCGGATCCTCTGCCGAAACTTTTGCGCTCGCCCGAAGGAGCCGTGACCAAACCCATCCGTTCGTCGTTCCTGCGTTCGTCGGGTTGGGTGCCCCCTATTGGGATAGCGAAGCGCGTGGGGCCATCTTCGGCCTGACCCGTGGGACGACTCGCGCCGATCTGGTCCGCGCGACGCTCGATTCCATCGCCTATCAAGTCGCCGACGTGCTGGCGGCTATCGAGAAGGATATGGACGGGGCGGTTGGCGAATTGCGCGTTGACGGTGGCGCGGCAGCGAATGACTATCTGATGCAGTTCCAGGCCGACTTGTTGGGACGGCCATTGCGGCGTCCCGCGATGCTCGAAACTACGGCGCTCGGCGCGGCTCTATTGGCCGGCCTCGCCGTTGGATTATGGCGTGCGCCGGACCGAGTTCGCGATCGCATCGGCGGTCGTCCGAAGCGTTTTAAACCCACGATGCACCAGGCCGAGCGCGAGCATCTCCTCGCACTATGGCACGACGCGGTCGCTCGGACCTTGACAAGAACAAAAATCGGCTGAGCTCGACTCAAGGTCTGCAAAGATAGGGCTCGCATCCGAACCCGTACTCGGGACCAACGAGCCCGATGCCCCCATCGGGCACACGACACCCGTATGAAATGAAAGGTTGTGAGCCGTTCGCGTCAGAATCTGAGCGCCATTTGCGAATCGCTTTGGCTTTGCATTAGGCCGATTGCGACGCACTATGCGTCGCGCTCACGAGGATGCTGGCGCCGGCCGGATAGTCGTCACGCAGAGTCCGTGAGAGGTCCAGCCGACGTCGAAGCCAACGCTGTCACCCTCGCTAAGCAACTGGATTCCCGGCATCCTGCCGCCAAGCGGTGCTCCGATCACTTGCACATAGGGAAAGCGAAAGGCGATCTCTTTGCCACTGAACGACCTCACGAGACCGCGGCCGCGCACCCGGTCGAGCATCACGATCATGCCTTTGTAAAAGTTATCCGGGAATCGCTCGCTGTCGAAGAGGTCGTTCAATTCAACTCGCCGCTAATTTTCTATAGCCCGGAAGGCCGACTTGATCGCTCTTGGCGGTCTCAGCCGGGCTGCGCCAGCAACTCGTCGAGGCGTCCCTGACGTTCGAGGGCGCTCAATTCGTCAAAACCGCCTATGATCCTGCCGTTTATAAAGATCTCCGGCACGGTACGCCGTCCGCCGGACAATTCGACCATCTTTTCCCGCAAATCCGCGTCGTGGGTTACGTCGATTTCCTCGAATGCAACGCCTTTATTTTTCAACAGCGCCTTGGCCCGGACGCAAAAGGGACAGACCTTGGTAGTGTACATTTCGACTTTGGCCATCTGGATTCCTCTCTTCGGCATTCTCTCGCCAATAATAATCATGAGCAAGGGCCGATCCGACCGGCCTCCTACTGCACGGGTCATTCGAGCGGAGGGTTAATCAACACCTGTCCGGCTGGGGCGGCCGCGTCACGAATCAAAACCTTGCGCCCCCGGACTGCGAGGCGGCCTTCCTGGTAGAGCCGGATCGCTTCGGGGTAAATCCGATGCTCCTGCATGTGAATCCGATCGGCGATCACGGCCGCATCGTCTTCGGGATTCACCGGCACTACAGCCTGAATGATGATAGGGCCGTCGTCGACACCCTCATTGACGAAGAACACGGTGCATCCGGTGAAACGGACGCCATAATCGGTGGCCGCCTTTTGCGCGTCAACGCCGGGGAAGGCCGGACACAGCGCCGGATGAATATTCATGATCCGATTTGGAAAGGCTCGCACCATCACCGGAGAGAGCAGCCGCATGAAACCCGCGCATGCGACCAAATCCACGCCGAGCCCTCGCAGAGTCGTAACCAACTCGCCATCGAATTCTTCCCGCGGCTTGCCCCGATGGCTAATCACTTTGGCGGGGATCCCATGGCGTCGCGCCCGTTCCAGCCCGCGCGCCGTGGCCCGGTTTGAGATGACGACGCGAATATCTGCTTTAAGTTGGCCGCATTCTATCGCGTCGATCATCGCCTGCAGGTTGGTTCCCTCACCGGAGATTAGAACGCCGAGCTTGACTCGCGGCCGCTCACGACCGCCGCCACTCATGCGAAGACCACTCCTGCGGGACCTTTGCGAACCTCGCCAATCACGAACGCGCGCTGCTTTCGCCGCCGCATCGCACGAATCGCCTCGTCGGCCCTGGCGGGCGGGATAATCGCGACCATGCCGATGCCATTATTGAAAGTGCGATCCATCTCAGTCCGGCTTATTTTCCCGAGGCGCGCGATCACATCAAAGATTGGAGGCACGGGCCATGAACCGCGCCGGAGGACCGCTTGCAGGTTCGGTGGTATCACACGCGGAAGATTCTCGGGCAGCCCGCCGCCGGTGATATTGGCTAAGCCGCGCAGCGGAAAACGCTCGAACAGCTCGGCCGCGATTCGAGCGTAAATCCGCGTCGGCCGCAGCAACTCTTCGGCGAGTGTACAACCAATTTCAGCGACGTGCACATTGAGCCGCATCCGTGCACGCTCAAGCAACACCTTGCGCACGAGCGAAAAGCCATTGGAATGCAGTCCGTCGCTGGCGAGCCCTACCAGCACGTCGCCAGGCCGCATCCGCGCGGGATCGGGAAGCCGCCTGCGATCGGCAATACCGACCGCGAAGCCCGCGAGATCATATTCGCCGGTCTTATAGATACCCGGCATCTGCGCCGTCTCGCCGCCGACCAGGCTCATCTCCGCCAAAGCGCAGCCGCGCACGATACCCTTCACGATTTCGAGTGTGACGTCGCGCTTGAGCTTGCCGCAACCTATGTAATCGAGAAAAAACAGCGGACGCGCGTTGTGGCAGATGATGTCATTCGCGCACATCGCTACGCAGTCAATCCCAACCGTATCGTGCTTTCCTGTGGCAAAAGCAATTTTGAGCTTGGTTCCGACGCCATCGGCGCCAGCGACCAGCACCGGCTCCCGCATCCGCGCCGCTCCGTTGAGTCCGATAATCGCACCGAAGCCGCCGATTCCTTCGAGTACACTGGCACCGGTCGTCGAGCGTGCCAGCCGCTGAAATAGCGGGACGAGCGCTTGCTTCAGCTCGATATCGACGCCTGCATCCTTGTATGTGAGTGCGCGAGCCATCGGACCGGCTAACTCCGCCGCCGCGCCAGCGCCGTTGCGCGCCATGCCTGTTTACCACTGGGATAGGTCACGATTCCTTCGCGGTACTGCAGCAGTTCCATCGCCGACAGCATCTCACGCAATTCATAGTGGTGCAGCATGAAAGCAGGGTCGCACGGATGGCCCAATTCGGCCTGATCGATCAGGAAGGTATCAAAAAAGAGCATCCCGTCGGGTTTCAGTGCGTCAAGCAGATGCGGAACCATCGCGCGATTCAGAAAATTGATATTTACCACCAGGTCGAAATTGCCCGGACGAAACGGCCAGCCGTCTTCGACATCGGTTATAACGGGTTCAATCGTCAAGCCATACTCGCGGGCAGTTTGACGCAGGGCCAGAGCGGCCCGTTCAGAGTAATCCGCGGCAATTACACGCATCCCCGCCGATGCCAGCGCAATCGCATTACGCCCAAGACCGGCCGCGATATCGAGCGTGCGCCCGCGCGCTAACATTGGCAGCATCTCGACCAGCGACGGTTCCGGGGTTCCGGCTGTGCCTTCGCGATGACGTTCGTCCCAATCCGCGCGCCGCTCCTGATTCATAGCGCCCGCGCCAGCGTCAGCACGTCGACGCGCCGCGCCCCCGCGGCCAGTAGCGTCCGCGCGCATTCGTCGACCGTCGCACCCGTGGTCATCACGTCATCAACCAGCAAGACGCGCCGATTCGCGATACCTGCCGGACGCCGAATCGCGAAAGCGTCGCGGATATTCTGCCGGCGCTCGCGCATGCTTTTGCCCGTCTGCGGATCGGTCTCGCGCACACGCACCAGCGAAGCGGCATCCAGCGGACGTTCGAGGCGCCGCGCGATTGCATCGCCAAGCAACGCCGCCTGATTGAATCCGCGCCAGCGCAAACGCGCCCGATGGAGCGGTACCGGCATGATCAGGTCGTAATCACTGCTTTCGACTGGTAGAGGACTGCCGAGGCATTCGGCGAGAGCATGGGCCAACGATTGATCGAGGCCATACTTATGACGCCGGATCAGCGACGGGAGCACTTGTACGTCTTCATCCACACCGGCTCGATAACGGGCAATCGCGCGCGCCCGCCCGAAATGAGGCGGTGCTTCGGTGCAGCTTCCACACCATGCTTTGCTGCCGATCGCAGAAGCGATCGGTACGCCGCACACAGCGCAGACCGGTTCCGGCAAACGCTCAATCCGGCCGATGCATTCGGCGCAAACACGCTGGCGGGCGTCTGTCGTTAAACGCCGATCACACGCTGCACAACGCGGCGGATAGAGAAAGTTGATCAGATAACGCAGCATCGCGAGTCTCGTTCACGGAGCCTCAATCAATTCGATTGAATAGAGATGCTTGGTCCCGCCTCGAAACTCAAGCCCTGTTTAACCGAATTCAGTCGCCTTGAGCGCTAATCGATCAGGAGCGTTCTGTGGTATACGGAAATCCATGGACGCACCATTAAAAGGTATTAGGGTCATCGATTGGACGATTTGGCAGCAAGGCCCGGTGGCGACCGCGATGCTCGCCGACCTCGGCGCCGAAGTGATCAAGATCGAAGAGCGCGACAAGGGCGACCCGGGCCGCGCAATCTTCGCGATCGGCGGGGCCTCCGCTACGTCCAAGAGCGGCCACAACTTTTACTTCGAGGCTAATAATCGTCACAAGCAAAGCCTGACGCTCGATCTGACGAAGCCTGCGGCGCGAGAAATCGTTTATAAACTCGCCGCAAAAAGTGACGTTTTCGTGCAGAATTTCCGTAAGGGCGTCGCCGACCGCTTGGGACTTGGCTACAAGGACCTCAGCGCGCGCAATCCCAAGCTCATCTATGCCAGCGCTTCCGGCTACGGTCCCGAGGGTCCCGACAGTGGCGAGCCGTCATTTGATTATCTTGCGCAGTCACGCTCGGGAATTATGAATATTGCCGGTATCGAGTCCGAGGAGCCGGTCTATCTGATGGGCGGGGTTGCCGACCAGATGGGCGCAATCATGCTGTCGTACGGCGTGATGACCGCATTGGTAGCGCGCGAACGGCTCGGGGTCGGCCAGGAAGTGAATGCGTCGCATCTCGGTTCGATGATCGCGCTGCAGGGCCTGAACGTTTCGATGCGCACGATCATGGGCAAGGAAATGGCGCGGACCACGCGCGACGATGCCTACAATCCGCTATGGAATCACTACAAATGTGCGGACGGCGAATGGCTCAGCCTCGGGATGCTGCAGACCGATCGTTACTGGAGTGATTTCTGCAAGGCGCTCGGCATTACGGAGTTGATCAACGACGATCGCTTCAAGGATATGCGCGCGCGTGGGAAGAATCATCGTGAACTGGTTGCGGTTCTGGATCGCGTTTTTGCGGCCAAGCCGCGTGCCGAATGGATGAACATCCTGAAGCATGGCGGCGACTTTATTTATACCGTCGTCAACCGAATCAACGATCTGCCGAATGATGAACAAGTGCTCGCCAACGAATATATCGTTGACTATGACCATCCGGAACTGGGCAAAACCAAGCTGGTAGGCGTACCAGTCCGCTTCAGCAAGACGCCCGGTAATGCCCGCGGACGAGCGCCAGAACTAGGTGAAAATACTGAACTGATCTTGACTGAGTTATTGGACTATAGTTGGGATGACGTGGCACGGCTGCGCGAAGGTGGAGTTATCTAGCGCGTAGCCTTCTGATTGTGGCGATGCGTCTCGGAAGCGTTGTCGTTCGGTCTAGTTTCGGCAGGAGAGGTTGACTATGAGCATCACGGGGACCTTGGAAGACCGGGAGCAAATTCGCGAGCTCTATGCGCGTTATGCGTTCACTATCGACTACGGCCCCTATGATGAATGGGTCAGATGCTTCACGGCCGACGGCGTATTTGATAGCCCCCGGCTCGGGCGCCATGAGGGCCACGAAGCGCTGACAAAGTTCACCTCGACTTACACGGCCTCGCATGGGGACGCCCAGGTGCGCCATATGATGACCAACGTTACCTTCCGGATCGAAGGTGATATGGCAAAGGGTGGCTGCTACTTGACTTACTATCACTGCAAGAACGGCAAGGCCGCTTTGCAGGCAATCGGCCGCTATCAGGACGAATTGCGCAAAGTCGATGGCGAGTGGCTGTTCAAGTACCGCCGCGTCTTCATCGATGGCCACGGTTAACCCCCCCATAGGCCTCGCTTGCGAGGCCGTGCCGGTGCGAGGCTGCGATCCGGCCTGAAGAATCCGAAGCCTCGCTTGCGAGGCCGTGCCGGGCTGTTGAGCCGCAAGCGTCATTCCCGGAGATTGTTTCCCTCAAAGGATGCCGACTGTCGGGTTAGGACACCGTCGCAGCAGAAAGTCTCCGCTCGTACATCCCTGACGCGAATACTGATGGATGATTGACCCATCCTCAGCCGTGATTGCCAAGCGTGGCATTCTTGTTTGCGCCTGACGCGGGTGGTTAGATGGCATCTTCTCGTGAAAGATGGGAGTCTTCATGTCAAGCGAGTATGACGTCATTGATGCCGACGGCCACGTGCTCGAACCGCCCGATCTCTGGCTGAACTACATTGAACCCAAGTTCCGTGATCGTGCGCCAAGATTGGGCTGCACCAGCGACGGCGCCGAGGTACTTCAACTGGGAGAGCAGGAAGTAACCGATAATGGACCGGGACGCCGCCGCGTGAAAGTCGGGGCGACCGGCGCAATTGGCGCTCGCGAGGGCAAAGTTTCGGTCTGGATCAAATACGCGGAAGGGCGTCGGGGTGGTTTCGACCCGCACGCGCGCATCCCCGATATGGAAGCTGAAGGGATCGATGCAGCCTTCCTTTATCCGAGCCTGGGATTATTCCTCGGTGCAGTCGCAGAGCCTGAGTTAGCCGCCGCGATTTGCCGTGCCTACAACCGATGGCTCGCCGATTACTGCCGTCCGTATCCCGATCGATTATTTGGGGTGGCGATGCTCCCGATGCAGGCTGTCAATTTAGCCGTGCAGGAGTTGCGCTTTGCTGTGGGCGAACTCGGGTTTCGAGCTGGATTCGTCCGGCCTAACCCATATAACGGGCGTGTTCTTCATTCCCTTGATTACGATCCGTTGTGGCAAGCGGCGCAAGAATTAGATGTCGCGCTGGGTATTCACAGTGGCGCCGAAAGCGGCCAGCCGACACTCGCGATGGATCGATTCGAAGGCGACCGCCGTGCAGTCCGCCACTGTGTCGCACATACGTTTGAGATGATGGCGGCGGCAACCAGCATGATCATGTGTGGCGTCTGCGATCGCTTTCCGCGGCTTCGCGTAGGTTTCCTGGAATCGGGCGGCGGCTGGATGGCAGGTTGGCTCGATCGCATGGATCGGCATTTCGATGATAAGGGCATGAATGATACCGGCCTGACTGCCCGGCCGAGTGAACTGTTTCGCCGTCAGTGTTTCATTTCATTTGAGCCGGTCGAGCGCTCGTTGCTTCTGCTGGCTGATTATCTTGGGCCGGAAAACATCCTGTGGGCCACCGATTATCCTCATTTCGACGGCTTCTGGGGCGCGCCGAACATGATTAAGCAATTGGGTCTGCCGCCTGCGACTCTCCGAAGCGTCTTGGCTGGCGGGGCCAAGCGCTACTACGGCTTGAACTGAAGCGATACGATTTTCTCGATCAGATTAAGTTCCCTGGTTTGGAGTCAGTTGATGTTTCTGAAGAATTGCTGGTATGTCGCGGCGCTGGCCGGTGAGGTCAGCCGCGAACCATTGGGCCGTATCTTTCTGAATGAACCCGTAGTCTTATTCCGCACCGAAAAAGGCGAGCCGGTTGCCCTCGAAGATCGTTGCAGCCATCGCAGTTACCCGCTCCACAAAGGGAAACTGATCGGCGATTCATTGCAATGCGGCTATCACGGGCTGGTTTTTGACTGCGCGGGCAATTGCGTCAAGATTCCCGGGCAGAACCAGATTCCGGAGCGAGGCGGCATCCGCAAATATCCAGTGATCGAACGCTGGGGTTGGGTCTGGATTTGGATGGGTGATCCGGCGCTTGCTGACGAATCCTCGTTAGTGGACTTTCATTGGCTTGACGATCCCGCATGGGGCGCCAAAAGTGAACTGCTTCATATCAAGTGTGACTACCGGCTGATTCTCGACAATCTTCTCGACTTGAGCCACTTGACTTTTGTCCATCCGGGAACGATTGGCTCGGCGGCGAATGTTGAAAAAGCGCAGGTGCGAAACGAACTGACGGAAGATACCGCCACTGTTAACCGTTGGCTGATCGATATCGAACCTCCTCCGACTTATGCCCGCGCGGGATTCAAGGGCAACATCGATCGCTGGCAGATAATTCGCTTTGAGCCACCCGTGTTCGTCAATCTCTACGCCGGCGCGACTGATACGGGGACCGGCGCGCCCGAAGGGCGGCGTCAGGGTGGCATCGGTTTACGAAACCTCGACGCGATCACTCCCGAAACGGAGACCAGTTCTCACTATTTCTGGGCGATCGCGCAGGATCGCGCTCCCAACGATCAGGCCGCGACGGAGTCGATGTTTCAGGAAATTCATCGAACCTTCTTGGAAGATTGGGAAGTGCTCGAGACTCAGCAACGATGGAACGAGCTGACGCAAGGCGCGCCTTTAGTCAATATTCAAAGTGATGCGGCGCCGATTCATGCACGCCGCATCCTCGAGCGCCTGATTCGCGAAGAATCACGAAAGCACTTGCAGCTAAAGGCTTCATGACGGTGGCTGGCTATCGACGTAGGGCAGCACCTCAGCGGCGATCCGATTGAATTGTTCGTTCTGATTCCAACCGGTGATACGCAAAGTTATAGCTTTGGCTCCGGCGCGAATCAGCCGATTTAGGTCTTCGATACACTCAGCAGGCGTGCCGGCGGCGGTCCATCCTTCCGCCTGTTCCGCCGAGAAGACCGGTCCATAGTATTCATTGAGAAACCGCCGGGTTTCGGCCAGTGCGGATGCCCGATCGCGTGCGACATTGATGTTGTGGTACGCGATGTTGGCGAACGTATTTGCACTTTTGCCGGCCGCGGCGAGATGCTTCGACAGCTTACTCCACAGCGTACCGAATAAGCCCGGCCATACCTGGGCCAGCATCCAGCCATCGGCGACTTCCGCCACGCGCCGTAACGGCCTGCCCGAAAGCGTCGGTCGTGGGTTGGCGGCGATCCAGATCGGGCAAGGCCGCTGAATCGGTTTGGGATTAACGCTGGCATCGACGAACGAACGGAAGGCGCCATCAAAACTTACACGCTCCTCGTTCCATAGCCTTCGGCATATCGTAATGTTCTCGGTCATGCGGGCGCCGCGTTCTGAATCCGGGACGCCCCATATTGCCCCTTCTTTAGCGCTGGTGCCTCCGAGTCCGATACCGGTACAAACCGCAAGCTGCATCCGTCCGTTGGATATGAAATCGAGGGTCGCCCACTGCTCGGCAAAGAGCACCGGTTCGCGCAGCGCGAAGCTCGCCATGCAACCAACGCCCAGGCGTAAGCGTTTCGTCGCCGCGGTCAGTGCGCCCAGCAGCGCGATTGGTTCGGGGCGCGGCTTCGCCATCACACTGTCGCCGACCCAAACTGAATCGAATAGGTCATTTCGATCAGCTTCACGCGCCAACTCAAGCATGTGATCCCAGCTCCCAACGCCGAACAGCGTGGCGCGCTGAGGTAAGGTAAGTCCGAAACTCGTTCGATTCGATTTCATAATTAGACGGCTTGGCTTGTCAGGTCGTTATCTTAATTACGTGAGGCGGGAATTTTACCGCCGAATTATCTGACTGGCGACAAACCAACTGACGCGATCATGTAGCTGAAGCCTCTCCGATCGTCGATGTAATCAAAGGCTGGCAGAGCCTCTTGGGCGGCGCTATAAGTCGCTTCATGGCAATCGACGAAAAGCAATTACAGTTTCTGCTTGACCGCGCCGCCATCAGCGATATCCAGCTTCGTTATGCCACCGGTGTGGATATGCGCGACTGGCCGCTTTACCGCTCATGTTTCACCGACGAGATCGAGACTGATTTCTCGTCGGCGGTCGGCACTCCGCCCCAGCGTATGAAGGCTGACGATTGGGTTGAATTTGCCCGCCGAACCATCAACGGCATGAAGGCGACGCAGCACATGATTACGAATCATGTGATTACGCTTGCAGGCGATGAAGCCACATGCGTCGCTTACGTCCAGGCACGTCATCATCTGCCAAACGAAACGGGCGGGAGCAATCAGGTGATGTACGGCTATTACACGAATAAGTTTGTTCGGACTGCTGACGGGTGGAAAATCCGTTCGTGCAAGCTGACTGTGACCTGGAATGAAGGGAACATGCATATCTTCGAATTGGCCCGGCGTCGGCTGGACGAGGCGGAGGGCCGCTCGCGCGAGAAAAGATAATGCGCAGACCTATGCCGGTCGCGATTCGTTCATTTTCAGGTGGCTCCTGCGCGAACTGCTTCGATGAACATTAACGACCGCCGAAATCGCCGAAGGGAAAGCCTGCGACCGTATCCGCTTTCTGCCGGGTCGATGAATTGACTCAGGCTACTGCCGCTGACTTATTTATCGGGGTGACGTGAGAGGCAGACTGAGGGTGGAAGCGCGGCTTACGCCTCGACAAAAAGAGACGCGAACGCCAAGCGACAACATCGTAATTTAGAGCGGCCAGACGCCATACCCACCTTTGACCACTCGCGCTAAATAAAGTACGTCTGTTGCCTGGGTCGCCTCAAACACGTGATTTTCCGCATCAAGTACCAGACCGACTATCATTACGAGCAGCCGGCCTTCGATTCGATTAATGAGATCCGGCTGCGGCCGCTCGAATGTAGCCATCAGCGCTTGCTGGCTTTCCGCCTCAACGTTGAGCCAACGGCGGTGATTCGCGAGTTTCGCGACCGCTTCGGCAACTCCGCCCACACCGTCGAGGTCCGCCAGTCCCATCAAAGACTGGTGATCACTGCTGAGTCACTGGTCGAGCGAACGGAAGTCAGCCAGGGCATTGCCGATCACATCGCTTTCAAGGACTACCTCCGCAAGGACGATCAGCGCACTCACCAGCACGGCGATTTCCTCAATCCGACTACCTATATCCCCTTCAGTTCGCGCCTCCGCCGATGCTTCTGGTCGGCTCATCCTGCGATGAACGAGGATGTCAAAACCTATGTCGAGCGGATCATCGCCTGGGTCCGCGACCAGTTTGGCTATGATCGCGGGACCACCCACGTCCATTCGACGATTGACGATATCCTCACCTCCGGCGGCGGCGTATGTCAGGACTTCGCCCATCTGACGCTTGGCCTGTTCCGGCTCGCGGGCATACCGTCGCGCTACGTTTCGGGGTATCTGGCGCCGCGCCGGGCCGGTACCGCTGGACCACCGCCTGAGCTCGCGAGCCATGCCTGGATCGAAGTGCTGCTGCCAGGCCTCGGATGGACCGGATACGATCCGACCCATCGCTGCCGCACCGATCGCCACTACGTCCGGGTTGCTGTCGGGCGTGACTATCGTGATGTCTCGCCGGTCACCGGTACCTACAAGACGGAGGGCGGCAAGCAGAAAATGACCTATGAGCTGAAACTGAGCGAGGTATCTGCTGGCGAAGAACTTAGCCTCTAACTGGCAGGCGGCCAGAGGCGCGAGCAAGGGCTTTCCGCCCGCGTACGCGTTCTTAGACTCTGAGCCCGCCCAAGCCGCTCAACCGTATCTCCGGCGTTCCATCGAGCCGCTTTGATAGGTCCACCGGATCACCCACCGCAACCTCGTCCGGATCGATCTGATACGCCCACACCTCAAAATTGCTCAGCTCCGCCGGACCGTAGGTCGTGGTAAAGGCGCAATCGGTTGCATCTAAGCCATGCGCGATCTTGACCCGTCCAACCCGCGGGACGTTATAGCGCGCATCGAAGGTATGCCATCGGCCGCCGATATAAACCTCGGCGTAGGCATGGAAATCCATCGGCGAGCCAGGGTCAAGGTAGCCGATATCCGGCAGATGGCCGGTGACGTAGCGCGCCGGCAGATTCATCGAGCGGCACAACGCCACCGTGCAATGGGCGAAGTCGCGACACACACCGAACCCGCGCTCGATTATTTCGAAGGCCGATATGTCAGGACGCCCCGAGCCGTAGCGATACTCGATATTCTCGTGGACCCAGTCGCAAATCGCTGCCGCCCGCCGACCCGGATCGACGATATGCCCAAATTGGCGCGCCGCCAGCCCAAGCAGTTTGTCCGATTCGCAGTAGCGGCTCGGCAGAGTATAGCGCAGGAGTTGCGGCGGGATCGCTTCGAGCGGCGTGTGATCCCCCACCGAATCCGCCCGGTCACTCAGCAGTGGCACCTCGATCAATGCGTCATGACGGATCCGGTTTGGCCCTTGGCGCAAGTTCGCGCGATGGACGATGTTGCCGAAATAGTCGTTAAACATCTGCGGCTGGATAAACTCGTCGAATTCGAGCCGCTCATCTTTGACTGGCCGATGGGGGTCTGGCAACGGTTTGACCGTTAGCAGGGCCACCGTATCGGTCGGACAGACCAACGTCATGTCACAGCCGACGCGAATCACCACCCGATGGGTCCCCGTGATCGTGCCAATCGTAAGACTCATTGGCTCACGCTTATAAGCAACGACCGTCAACGTTTCGCTTCATTTGCCTGCACCAGCCAGGTGGCTTACAAAATCCTGGAACAACGGCCGGTAGCTCGGATGCCGCTCCGGATGGTATTGCACACCGGCTGTCCATGCCCGCCGCTCCATGCGCACTTGCTCGATAACGTCATCGGCCGGTGACCATGCCTCAACCGTCAGGCCGTCAGCCACTTTCTCGAGCGCCTGATGATGGGTGCTGTTGACCGCTTCAAACCGATGGCGCGCACACAAACTGTGGCGCAACGGATGAACCTTAACCGTTTCGATCACGTCGTGATTCGGTATATCGAGCCGCAACGTTCCACCCAGTGCGACGTTCAGCACTTGAATCCCACGGCATATCGCCAGCAGTGGAAGATTACGTTCCAACACAATTCTAAGCGCTTCGAATTCCCATTCGTCACGCAATGGATCGGCGTCGATTATCAAAGCCGGGTCAATCGCCGGTTGGTGCAGGAAGCTGGCCGAGATATCTTCGCCGCCGCTCAGCAAAAGTCCGTCCGCTGCGGTCAGATCGATTGGCCCCAGCCGCGCATTCTCTAGTTCAATCTCGTGGAAATCAGCGAACGCTCGCTCAAATGACGCTTGATCACATGCACGAATCCAGCTTGCGACTTTCAACATGATGACTTATGCACCACCATCACTCCCGCCTCAACCTCATCTTATCCTATCCAGCCCAATGATTCGCACACCTAATGTTTCAAGAGCTGCCTATTGACGAATTACTCAAGCGTTACCGGCGCGCTTCACATGCGCATATTGCACCGGTTGTACCCGACGATTTCTGGCTGGAGCGCTACGCAAGCTAGCGCCGCTTCATCTCAAGTTTAGTCCACGATGCAATCGACTCTCCCCCGATTGAGTTAGCCATGAGCAAATGCTTACGATTTGAGCACCGCCCAGAACTTAGCAAGAGCATTTCGCGGCTCCGAGAGGGCGCGTCTTTTGCTGCGATTAGGCTCACCGCGTGACTGCGGGTTCACCGCATGGATACGGTCGCGCCGAAGTTTTAGGGGGCAAAACGTCGGAGATGATTACTTATGGATAATCGCCAACTACTGGATAAGTGGCGCGAATTCTACGCGACGACTTTGTTCGATCTGCCGGCCGCAGCAGCTCAAAGCCTGGTGCTCAGTGCCGATCAACATCGACGCCAGGAACGCCTGGGGACGGCCGCGTGGCGCGCCTACGACGCCTGGATGTGGCTCGTCAATGAAACCGCCAATCGGCTTTACTCAACTACCGCCGGACGGTCACCAGCGCTGGGCGGACATCTCCGGCTGGTTGCCACCGACCGCAAATCGGCGAACAATTCGTGGCGGACGCTGGCAGAAGGATTTCAATCCGATAGTCGGCTTGATGCGCGATAACCCCTCCATCCGCCGAACTCGCTGATATCGCGTGCTCCCCCAATTGCGCCGGCCTCACATATAAAGCCGATTCGGATCGATTCATCTTCAAGCACGACCTTACCCAGTCCCAGCGGGGGCGCGATTCTCGGCAGCAACGTACCAATGGAATCGCTGGGTAGGCTCCAGACTTCTCCTTCGAGGCTGTAGCCCTCAGCGCCTGACTGCGCCAAGGCAGGCCGCCCGACCGAGCCGTCAAGCGCGAACATTCGATATAGTGGCGCAGTCCGGCAGCTACCGACGAACGTTCCACCCAAGCCTATCAGGTCTTGATTCAGCGGTTCGCCGCGCATGTGCGCGCCGAAAACCACAATCTCCAGTACCCTATCTTTCACGGCCTCTTGATTCTTTCCTGTACCGAGCGGCTGCTTCGGCATCTCGATACCGGTCGCACCAAGTGTGAAGTTCGCCGCTCGCTGCAACGCATCGGCGAACGACGCCAGACGTGCATCGCTCCAGGCCGGTCCGATCAACGTCACTCCAGTCGGCAGGCCCTTGGCTGTGAAGCCGCTGGGAATCGCGATTCCCGCCATGTCCAACAGGTTGGTGAACGTCGTGTAGTAGCCGAGATTCGTATTGCGCGCCACAGGCTCGGCCAACACCTCCTCGATTCTGTAAGTCGTTGCGGTTGTCGGCAGCAGCAGAAAATCGATCGTCTCCCATAGCGGAGTGACCGCGCGTTTCAACTCGGCCAGCCGATGCTCGGCACGAAACAATTCGGCCGCGCTAAAATTCCTGCCGCCAAGAATTATCTCGCGCACCACCGGACTAACATCATCCGGGTGCGCTGCAATGAACTCTCCCAAGTCTGCCGTCCGCTCTGCCACCCACGGACCGTAAAGCAGGCTCGCAGCTTCACTGAACGGCGTATAATCGGTCTCGATGATCTCGCCACCGATCGCGGCGGTGCGTGCGACCGCCACTTGAAACAGCCGCTCAGCCTCGCCATCGCCGAAAAATTGCAATTGTTCGCGCTTCGGCACCCCGAAACGGAAGGTCTTCGGCGCTTGTCCGTAATTGAGCGCGAAACCCGCTGGCGGATGACGCGAATAGGGATCATCGGCATCGAATCCCTTCATCACCTGCGCGACCCGCATCGCGTCACCAACTGTCAGCGCCATCACGGTGACGCAATCCGCCGACCGGCAGGCAGGCACAAGCCCGCTCATGCTGAAAAGTCCACGCGTAGGCTTGTAGCCGACTATATTGTTGAACGCCGCCGGCACCCGGCCCGATCCCGCAGTATCCGTTGCAACTGCGAAACTCACCAGACCTGACGCCACCGCGACCGCCGAGCCGGAACTCGAACCGCCCGGAATCATCGTCGCGTCGAATGGATTGCGCGGAATTCCATAGTCCGACCGCACGCCCACCAGTCCCGTCGCAAACTGATCCAGATTGGTCTTGCCGACAAAGATTGCGCCCGCCTCGACCAACCGCTCAACCACTGCTGCGCTCTTCGCTGGCATGTATGAATATGCCGGGCAGGCGAGAGTGGTCGGCATCCCCGCCACGTCGATACTGTCCTTGACCCCGAACGGAAGTCCGTAGAGCGGCAACTGCGAGCTCTGCCTGACCCGCCGTGTCAGGTCTTTTGCCCGCTCTAAGACTGCCGCGTCATCAGGTCGCGAAATCCAGACGTGATCGTCACCCGCATCCGCGATCCGCCGAAGCACCTCCCCGATAACTCGCTCCGGCGTTACGACGCCATCGCGATAGGCTGCGCTCAACCGCTCGCAATCAAAGCTCAACTTACTCATTCGATAAAAGATAGAGGGTTCAGCGGACTAGGGGTAGGTTTATCTCGACAGCAGCTACGCCCTGCGTGAACAAATCGAGTTGATAAACTGGT
>DATKPK010000148.1:0-6588 GCA_035524095.1 Binataceae bacterium (SeqCode)
CCCGAGGTGCTCCGGCGCGGATCGCCGCCTTCTGTCCGCGGTACGCTTGATCACCCCACACCCGCCTTTCTTTTCCGTGCAGCAAGTACTGCAGCGCAAGGCAATCGGCCACATTCGCCGCCGAGGCCAGCACCGTGTGCACCAGCTTCGTGCGGCTATCGACTCCGATGTGTGCCTTCATACCGAAATACCATTGTTTGCCTTTCGCGGTCTGATGCATCTCGGGGTCGCGTTTGCCTTCTTTGTTCTTCGTCGAACTCGGCGCCCCGATGATCGTCGCCTCGACAATCGTCCCCGTCGTAATCTTGATGCCGCTGCGCCTGAGGTGCTCGTTCACCGTTCCCAGCAGCTTCTTCCCAAGCTTGTTCTTCTCGAGCAAATGGCGAAACTTGCATACCGTCGTCTCGTCGGGCGCCGCCTCCACCCCCAGATCGATGCCGGCGAAGTTGCGCATCGAGTTCGACTCGTACAACGCTTCCTCGACCGCAGGATCCGACAGGTTGAACCACAGCTGCAGAAAATACACCCGCAACATCCGCTCCAGCGGCAGGGGCGGCCGACCTCCTGCTTCGCTGATCTTCGGATAAAACGGCTCGACCACCGCCGTCAACTCCGTCCACGGCACGATCACATGCATATCCGCGAGAAACTGCGCTCGTCGCGTGGTCTTCGCGTATCGCTCAAATCCCGTCAGAGTCTGCTGCTTCATCATCCCGCCCGAGTGGTTATCGTTGATCCATCAGACTCTATCGGTAAAGAGTTTCCCTAACAGAGCATTCGGTCAAACAACAGCGTCCTCTCCGGGGTGTCGCTGCGGCCACAATCTTTTGGTGTTTTTAGTCTGAAGGTACTAACTTTCCCACTACGACATCTAAAATATGGTATGCTAGAGTTTAATTAACGTAAATCTCACCGTGGCTGGATCAAACAAGACGGGGTACGCGAAGACGTGGCGAAGCGTATGTATGACGCAACAGTCATGGGGAGCACATGGATTGATGAAACCGGTGCTTCGCCGAGAAGACATTGCGTTGCGATCGCCAATGGCAGAATGATCAATCGATTCGATTAACGTTCACGACCCATTTGTCATACCGATCGTTCACCGCGAATGGGCCTGCTTTTTGCGCTTAATATAGAATTTCAAGGGGGGAGTATTTGTAATGGCTAAGCGAAGCAACAAACTAGCGCTGAGACCACGGCTCAGTATCCTGTTCACGACAGGCTTATCTACTCTGGCGCTGACCTTGTCGGCGCATGCCACGGCCACCGATGCGGCTGCACCGGCCAGTGACTCCGTAAATTCCGGTGCTCTCGAGGAAATCGTCGTTACGGCGCGCAAGAAGACTGAGTCGTTGCTATCTGCTCCGGTCGACGTATCCGCGCTGACCTCCCAGGCAATCCAGCAGCTCAACCTTGACGATGTTGAGAAGATCAGCGCTGAAGTCCCACAGTTAAAACTCATCAAGGCGTACAGCGGCAGCGGCGCGGTCTTTTCCATCCGCGGGGTCGGCTCGGCGCCAATCGATTCAGGTATCGCCCAATCGGTCGCGTTGCAGATAGACGGCGCGCAGTTGAGTCAGGGAGATCTCGTCAATTTGGGTCTGTTCGATCTGGATGAAGTTCAGGTATTGAAGGGCCCTCAGGCGCTGTACTTCGGAAAAAACAGCTCGGCGGGTGTCGTCTCGTTCACATCGAAGGGGCCGACCGATCAAGTCGAGGGATACGGCAAGGTCGCGTACGAATTCGAATCACGGCAACCGCTTATCGAAGGAGCGATTGGCGGGCCGCTCACGGATACATTCGGCGCGCGCGTCGCCGTTCGCGCCCGATCGGAATCCGGAAATACGTTCAACAACGTTCCTGCGGTCACAGACCCGATCCTCGGTGTGGCGATTGCCCCTCAATCGGGCCGAGTTCCCAACGAGCACGAGCTCGATGGTCGCGTGACCCTTGAGTGGAAGCCCACCTCCGATTTTACCGCGACCGCGAAGTTGCTGGGTCAACACTACCATGATAACGGCCCTGATGCGCAGTACTCGTATGTTGCTTGTGCGCCCGGACAAAAAACGCCAACGGTCTTGGGGGTTCCCATTCCGGGCGGTGCCTGCAGCTTCCAAGGGCCCAACCTCGACAACGGGTACTTTCCCGACATCGAGGCAGTGGGGATTCCGGGCGTCAGCAGTGGCGCTCCATTTTCGGACCAGGATACGACGATCAACACCTTGCGGCTGGTATATACGCAGCCTCTCTACTCGGTTACATCGATATCGTCATATGCCTATTATGACTTCGGAAGCTTCGGAGCCAACGTCGGTCCTTTGCCGTATTTTGGAGGCTTCAACGGCATCAAGTTCAATCAGGAGTCGGAGGAACTCAGATTGGCAACGACTCTGAACGGCCCGCTCAATTTTCAAGCAGGCGCGTACTACGAAGCGAACTCACTCTTGAACACGGGATATCGCTATCTCGGACCCTTCGGTCCGGATCCTGTGACCGGCGCGTGGTACACGTCCGCCTCAGCGGTGAAGCTCGACGGTCATAGCATTTCGCCGTTCATCGAAGCAAGCTACCAGATTCTCAGCAATTTGGAATTTTCGGGCGGCGCGCGATATACGGACGATCAAAAGGGCATCAGCCATCTCGGGAATAGCTTCGTGCATGCGGGGGCGACCTTTCTGCAGCCTGAAGGCGTATTTACCTCCGGTTCCTTTAGCGACAATAACTGGTCGCCCGAGGCGACGCTCACTTACCATGTCACCCAGGACATCATGACCTATGTAGCCTATAAGACCGGATTTAAGTCGGGCACCTATGGAATGCCGAGCGTGATCAGCAATGGGCAAACGGCGGACACGACAAAAATGCTGCCGGAAAAATCGCATGGCGAAGAGCTGGGGGTGAAAGGAGAATTCCTCGATCATACGCTTCGCGTTCTCGGTGATATTTACACGTACGATTTCTCCGACCTACAAACGGTATCTTTCAACGGGCAGACCGTTTCCTATATCTACGCCAATGCCGCCGAATCACGGACGCGAGGTGTGGAGCTGGAAACTGAGTGGCGCGCGCTCCCCGAGCTGACGTTGGATGCAAAAGTGGGATACAACAAGGCGAATTTCGTGTCGTACGCCACGGCACAGTGCTATGGAGGGCAAACGCCGGCGCAGGGGTGTGTCGGCGGCGAGCAAAACCTCTCCGGCGCGCCATTGCCTCATTCCTCTCTCGTGTCGGGGGTTGCGGGCTTCAACTACGACCACCCCGTCGGGAACTATCACGTCGTCCTTTATGGAAATGCCAACTACAACACGCGGTTCAATGCGTCCGAAATCAACATCCCCCACGCGGAGGAAGGTGGCTTCGGGACCTATGACGCCGGAGTTCGGACCGGTCCGAAGGCGGGGCCTTGGGAAGTGGCTCTTTACGGACGTAACTTAGGAAACAAATTCTGGTTCACTACCGTAAACGACTCGGCTGGAGGGGCGCCCGGCGACCTCAGTGCGCCTTCGATAGCAGGTGGCCGTGAAGTGTGGATCGAGGCGAGATATAAATATCACTAACTTCGATCGATTAGCCAACGATCGAGAATCCTGCTGAAGCTTGAAGTCCTGGCTCGGTGCATGCCGAGCCAGGACACCGTTTGCGGTCGAGCTCGTATTGCCAGCGTGCGATTCAGAAGAGCCGTAGGCCCGATGGGCCCGATCAAACAAGCGGCGCGTTTGCCTTTTCGTAACACTCGTAGCTCAGGTCTGAACTGTTTGCGAGACCCCGCCGGAATTGGTCGATGGAGTTGGTCGTGGGCTCAGTGACTGGAAACCGCTGAAAGTGCTCCATGAGCACGGTCCTCTCAATGATGCGCCACTCACTGCCCCGCTTCTCGAAAAGGTCAGCATACCGGCAATAGGCGACTTCGCTCGCCACCGCATCATCGCGTCCGATGCGATGAATTGCGGTGCAATATGTGTCCGCGGCGGCTCGGTTTCCGTTGATGGAAATGTTCGATTGCTGGATGGTGTGCAGCGTGGCGACGAACAGTTGAGCGATCAGCGGAATGATGAACGCGCCAAATTCCTGGCCGGGCCCTTTCCAGACGCCGTGATCATCCACGGCTTCCGGCCAATAGACGCTGTTGACCAGCGGAATATCGCGTCGATCGATTCCGCGACAATAGCGCTCGAGCACTTTTCGTATCTTGAAGCTATCCAGCATGTCGTCCAATTCGCTGCCCATTTCTTCCACCTATGTTTACTGATTCTTATGAAGTTCAATTGCCACTCAAGCGAGCCGGCTCGGCGTCCGTTCGGTCGCTGTAACCGCTCGGTCGCTCGCCCTCGGGGAGCGCACGGGTACCACGCTAACGGGTATCGCGGACATCCGGGGCATTGCGTTAATGGCTTCGACATTCTCTTGGCAGTTTGTCAATAAATTGACCGAAAAGCCGGGACCCACCGTCTCACCGGGATGTCCGCCCCAGCCATGCGGCAAGGAAACCACGCCGCAGCGCAGGTCGGGATCGGCTTTCACCTTCGCCACTACCGCGCCGTGGATTGATGCAATTTCAATCGAGTCGCCATCTTCAATGCCCATGGCCGCTATGTCGGCTGGATTCATATATGCGGGGTTATAGGGCTTACGTTTGAGCGTCCCGCTTAGCATCGTTCCAGTGCTGTTGAAGGCGTCCCGTATCCTGCGGCTCGCAAGCAAGTGGGTGAAGCGTTTGGCATTTACTGCTTTGCCACACAGTGGCGATTGAGACATCGCGCCCCTCAACCGCAAACATTCCGCCGCCACGTCAGAAGGCATGACGTCGAACCGCGCGTTGGCACCCGACCGTGCCGGTTGTACGCGTCCGTTGGGCATATCCCAGACCACACCGCTCGGATAGGCTCGCAGCTCATCCAAGCTGACGGCCGCATCGCTCATGCGGATTGCTATTAGATCCTCCGTAGTGGGCAGCCTCTTCATATCAAGCGCCACCTTGCCGTCATAGATGATCTGTCTACCCAATCGGGAGGCCACTTCCCAGTAGAATTGCCAATCATGAATGAGTTCAGAGTTCGCCGGCGGTGCCAGAACCGCCGGCGTGTATTGAACCCAGCTATTGGGATAGAGCGGGAATCCCGGGAGACTCAGCGGGATGTCTGCTCTCTCGTACATCATGAAAGGCGGCAGCACATAGTGGGCGAGTTGCGCGCTGACGGTCATATAGGGATCAATCACGACCAGAAGTTCGAGCGACTTGAACGCGTTGACGATACGCGCCTGGTCAGGAATGCAATTCGCGGCATTTCCGCCGTGTACGATAAACCCGCGGATCTGGCCGGCGCCGGGCGTGGTGATCTCCTCGGCCAGCGTCGAGGTGAGTTTCTCGCCGAACAAGCTTCCCACCCCACGGATTCGGCTCGGCGGGTGCGCTTCCCACGACCGTGGCGCGGGAATGACCTCGGCGTAGACATATTCAGCGGGTTCCAACGGATTGACCGGAATCGAGTCGCCAGGCTGCCGGAATCGGCCGCAAATGACATTGATGCAATCCACCAGATGCTGCATCAGGTTCGAAAAGGGAGCCATGCTCGGTCCCGTTGCGGTGAAGGCCGCTCCCCGGCGGTGGTCACGGGCAAACAATGCCGTGGCCTCGCGCAGCTGCCCCTTTTTCAAGCCGGCTCGGTCCTCGACCAACATCGCCGTGAACGGAGCAACGGCCGCGCGAAGGGCGGCGATACGGTCCTCGCCCACATGCGCCTCGCAAAAGGGCTTATTCTCCCAGCCTTCCTCGAAAATGATCCGGATCATGCCCGCGGCAATTGCAGCGTCATTTCCAGGGATTGGCTGTAGAAAAATGTCGGCATGGCGTCCGGTTTCGGTAAGCCTCGGATCGACGCAAATCAATTTCAGGCCTTGGGCTCGGGCCCTTTTCATTGTTCGAGTGGGATCGGCCGAAATCAGGCCGACGGTGACATGCGACACGAGGGGATTCGCGCCGAAGAGCATGACCACATCGGAGCTGTCGAGATCTTGGAGCCCCGCAGCCCAGGCACCCATTCGTTCGAACGACACGATCTTGGCGGATTGATCGATCGTAACGGTGCTGAAAAACTGATCCGAACCGATCGCGTTGAGGAAGTCGCGCATAATGGGATGACACGTGGAGCTCTGCAACGAGCCTCCACCGGCGAACATGCCCACGGCCTTGGCGCCGTCGCGCGTCAGAATTGCTCCCAGGCGCTGCGAGATCTCGTCAAGTGCCTGCGCAAGGGGGATGCGCTCAAAACTCCCGTCCGCCTTGCGTTTCAAGGGGTGCAGTAGCCGAGCCGCGCCGTGATGCGCTTCTTCGGCCTGCAGGCCCTTGTAGCACGCATAGCCCCGGCTGGCAGGTTGCTGTTTATCGCCGCGGATATCGACGATATGGTCGCTTTCATCGATCTGCATCCGCATGCCGCAGCAGCCCGTGCAGATGCGGCAAAATGAAGTCGCCTCTCGGATAGCCATCTCGCCCCCTGATCTGTGCCTATCGCCGCCGATGCGCGGCGACTCAGAGTCGCAGCCGGCAACATTGCTAACTCGTCTGTAAACTCGTCCGATTCTATG
>DATKPK010000149.1:0-5311 GCA_035524095.1 Binataceae bacterium (SeqCode)
CCAATGTCAGCTGAGAAAAACAGATCGTAAGGCGCGCCATTCTGGACCTGCGCGTAGAAGTTGCCTGACGATCCAAATGACAGCTTGACGGTGTCGCCGGTCTCCTTCTCGAATTCGGGCACGACCTCCTTGAACGCGAAAGTCAGATCCGCCGCCGCCGCGATCGTGAGCGTGTCGGCCGCGAGGGCACGTCCGGGCACGCTCCAGCCGACGATCAGAATCAGAGCGAGTATCCCCGTTGCATATCGCCGCAAGAGGCGTCCGGGTTGTTTGAAAGGATTTCTCATTGGATTCGCTACCCCTGTAGTGAGCCGATGCGGCGCGCCGAAGCCTCAATCGCGCGAACCGGACCGCCATCTAGCGGATTTTCAAGGCGGCTTCCTTATGCCATTATTGGATAAACGTGACAAGCATGATGGCTAATAGTGGCGACCGGCTGCGGAAGGCACGTATCGCGTGCTCGATCACTCAGTCTGAGCTGGCGCGCCGCGCCGGTATTTCACGCCAGGCGTTAGGAGCAATCGAATCGGGCATCTACCTTCCGAGTGTCACCGTCGCGTTAAGTCTCGCGCGTGAACTGGGCGAGAACGTAGAAACCCTTTTCGGTGACGATTCGGGCGCGAATTGCCGCAGCGTTGCAGCGCATTTGCCCTCGAATGATTCGGCTCGCTTAGCGACTATGCCCTCCGCCGTTATCCTGGGACGGGTCGCCGGCAAAGTCGTTGCGATGCCGCAGGTCTCATCACGCCTCGCGCTGGCTCCGGCTTCCGGGCTGCTCGAGCGGGCCAGTCAAAAACGGGCTGCCGTCGCCACCTTTCGGTCGGATGGCGAAATCGATTCGGCATTGCTGCTCGCCGGATGCGATCCGTCGGTGACCTTCCTTGCGGATTGGCTCGCGCGTCAGCGCTCAGCCGTATGCGCCTTTGCGATCTCGTGCTCCAGCGGCAAGGCGTTGCACGCACTGCTTGAAAATCAGGCTCACGCTGCCGGTGCTCATCTCAAGGACGCGCGCAGCGGCGAATACAATCTCGCGCAGTTCAAGCAGGCCCTGGGCCATCGCCGCGCGATAGTGGTGAATTTCGCCCGATGGGAGCTGGGTCTTGCCGTAGCGGCCGACAATCATCTTGGTCTCCACACCGCCGCCGACCTCGCGCGTGCGGGACTCCGTATTGTAAATCGCGAACGTGGCGCAGGCGCCCGCGCAGCTCTCGACGAGATGCTCAGCGAATCGGGTATCGAAGCCGATCAGCTGGAAGGCTACCAGGACGAGGTCAGTGGTCATCTCGAAGTGGCCGCGACGATTGCTGAAGGGCGTGCCGATGCCGGCATGACGCTTCGCGTGGCCGCCGGCGCGTACGGTCTCGATTTTATCCCGATGCGCGAGGAGCGTTACGATCTCGCGATCCTCGAACGCGACCTCGAGACGGTGCCGGTCAAGGCGATGCTGGACGCGCTCAATTCCCGCCGCTTCGCGCGCGAAGTCAGCCAGCTATGCGCCTATGATACGGATCAGATGGGAACGGTCCTCGCGCATATAAGCTGAAAGCAAGACCTCGTTCGTGACCGATTTCAGCAGAGGCAGAGAATAGCTTCAGGCGGGGGCGGGGGAAGGGGCTGCACTGACACGACGAGTGCGCTCCGCCGAGTACGAGCGACAGGCGAAGGCGGCGGCGGCACCGATCAAATTAATCATGATGAACAGTTCGAAGGCGGCAGTATAACTGCCCATCACGTCGAAGATGCGGCCGGCCACCAATGGGCCGATGGCTGCACCGAACGTCTGTGCCAAGCCAGTCATCCCGGCGATGAAACCAAAGCGCTTGAGTCCTAACGATTCGGCGGTGACAAGCGGGAGGAGCATCAGCGGCGCCGCGACCGTCAGACCATAGACGATCACGAAGAGCACGACGATCACGGGGTTGGCGGCGAGGAAGACAAGTGCAGTGCCGACCGCCTGGACGATGAAGCAGAGGCCGAGCGTATTGCGTGCAGTGAGACGGTCGGCCATGAAGCCCATCACCACTTTACCAATGGTTGCGAAGCCGTAGATGAGGCTCATAGCAAGGGCAGCGCGGGAACTCGAATAGCCGAGGCCTTCGAGATGGGCGACCATATGAATCGCGGTGCCGGTAGCGGCGAACGCGAAACAGAACTGCGCGATCACGATTAGCCAGAAGGAACGGGTGCGCATAGCCGGGCCGGACTCAAATCCTTCGAGGGTTTCGGCGGCCTGCGCCACGGTCATCTTGATCGCACCGGGCGGGCGGCTCCGAATCGAAAGAAGGATGAGCGGAACGGCAATGATGAGCATCGGGAGGCCGAGCGTGAGGTACGCGCCGCGCCATCCCCAACGCACGATCGCATAACCGGCAACGAGCGTCATGACCATCCCGCCGGCGGTCGAGCCGCTATTCGCGATACCCATCGCCATCCCGCGGCGCGCGTTGAACCAGTTGGCGAGGACGAGCGCGCCCGGGAGGATCGTGCCGGCGGCGATACCGACACCGACCAGCAGATAGACAAAGATCATCGGGGTAAGCGAATTCGACTGGCTGGCGATGAGAAAAGCGCCGCCAACGGCGAGCGCCCCGACAGCCATCACGATGCGGGCTTCGACACGGTCGATGAGCCATCCGACGGGCAGGACACTGATACCGGCCGAGGCGGCGAGCACACTCGGCAGAATCGAGACGCGCTGGCGCGACCAGTGCGGGAAGCCTTTAAGGAGAGCTGGAAGGAGGACGGGGACGGTGTCATATCCGCCGCCGAAGACCAGCAGAAGGATGATGAACAGGCTCGCGACAATGAACCATCCGCGGCGCTCTTGATGCGTCATGCGATGCCCCTAATCTTTATCGCTCCGTTCGCGGACTCAGTCGCCTTACGCCCTCGCTGGTTTGGGCTACCTTCGGCGCAGTGATCAGGCTGCCGCGGCGTGTCCGCGAGAAGATGCGAGGCGTTGGCGGCGGAATCCCGCGCCGGCGTTAAAGAGTGAACCGTCGGCTGAATTTATCCCCGCTGTTGTTTGGCGCAATTCGGGGGTGATGTCCAGCGGGAAAGATACGGTGGTGGATGAAGTTTTGACGATCTGATGGAAGAGCGGCAGTGGAGGGGCGACCGTTTGATTATCTCGCGGAGGTCGTGCTGGCATCCGGAGTAAGCAATTCTCGTTGAGCCGTCGGATACGGATGCGGTTTCTGAATACCCAGTACAGCGTTTCTTGCCGACTCAGAGACATTTCGATTCGAAACATTTGTCAAGGCTCTCAGATGTTCCAGCGCCTCTGGCGTCCCGATGTCGCGGAAAATCTCAGCCGCAAATTTGCGTCTCGCCGGATCTGGGCTTTCGGACCATCTTATCGCATCGTCCAGGCCCGCGTTGCGGGAACCAAGGAAGCGCCTGATTTTAGCGTCCGTCGCCTTTTCGCAGTCGAGCCCATCGGCCTCTGTTAACGAGGACGGGGAGTTAAGCTGTCGCCTATAGTAGTCCTCGTAGAGGCTACTAACGTCGCTGTAGCCATCCCCAGTCCAAGCGTAAATCACCGGCCACGTTGCGGTGCAGTGATCCATCACGGCCGGCACGAACAGTTTGTCGAACACCAGTTCGTAATTCCCATCGCCATTAACATTTTCAACATCGCCGAAATAGGTTCCAGCGTCATTATTGAAATCATAATCCTCGATACCGGCTCTGGTCCTGTCAAAGACATCGACGTCATTGCAGTCAGCGGTACCACCAGCGTCGTAGGAGGCCACCAGCGACAACTCTCCGGAATGACGAAGATCGGCGAAATGGAATTCGCAAAGCTTGCCATTACCGGGGCCCAAATTATTGTTGCCCCATAAATTGTTCATGAATTTCCAGACAGCATCCTTGGGTTCGGCATTGAGAATCTTCTCTCGCTTCAGCGACCAGCCGGCGGAGGCCAGGTCGAAAGGCGGAGCGGGCGTATGCGCTTCTGCCGATAACGCGCAGAGGCAACTCAAAAATCCGAGCGCGATACCGGCTAGTCTACTTTTTTTCATTGGAACCAGCACGGAAGCGGGGGAGGCTGGCGAAGCGGTCGGACGGCAGTCCATCGCGGAGATCGGCAGCTATCGCTTCGAATAGGCGGGCAGCGCCTTCGTAGATAGTAGAACCGCCGGCGGGATCGTCGATGAAGGCCGCAATCTGTTCCATCTCGGCAACCCATCGATAAGCCTTGGGGTACATCGCAGGTACGAAGCGCTCGATGCGCGTGAGGAATTGCGGCTGGGTGCGGGCGAGTTCAGCGCGCAGGTCTTCGGCAAGGCCGTCGCGCGAAGCGGCGGTGATGATCGCGGCGGCGAGTGCGGTGAATCCTTTGGTCAGGCCGGCGTAGGCGAGCTTGAGGCCAGACGCGGCGCCGATCGGCGCGTCCATTACAGCGATATCGAGGCCGTAGCGATTGAGGATAGCGAGGCGATCGGCGTGAGGGCCGGAGGCGTAGAAGCGCGGTCCGGCAGCGGGATCTTGAGTGCCCTCGCGCGGCGGTCCACCGATGATGCCAGTGTCGACGACGGGCAGCGGTTCGAGGATGCGGGCGACCTGAAGCATCGTCGCAGGAGCAATCGCGTTGCAATCGGCGAAGAGGGTTGGCGAGGCGGCGCACCGGAGCGGAACGCGCACACGCTCGGCGACTTCGAGGGCGGCGGCAGGCGGGACGATTGACAAAATGAAGTCGGCATCCGCGGCAAGTTGCTCGTCGTCGCGGACCACTTCGAGACCGGCGCGGCGGATGCGCTCGATGCTGGCGGTGGTGCGTCCGGCGAGTGAAGTGAGGACGCGGACGCCGGACTCGTGGAGGCGGCGTCCAACAGCAGCGCCCATCTCACCGGCGCCGATGATTGCGATAACCGGGGGATTTGAATCGCTCATGTAAGCCTCTCGATTGATTGTACCGCTTTTAATCTGAGCTACAGGCGGATTATGGTTTAGCGGGCATTCGAGGTAACCGAAATCGGCCTGGATATAACGGTAAAGTTACAGGGCCGCAAAACTGTTACGGAGAGAACTATCATGGGTGCAGCGGAAAAGGTGGCAATCGTTACCGGGGCGGGGAGTGGAATCGGCAAGGCGGTTGCGCTTGCGCTGCTCCAAGATGGTTATGCGGTCGCGTTGGCAGGACGGCGGCGTGAGCGGCTGGAAGCGGTAGTGGCGGAGGTGCCTGAGGCCTCGGCGCGGACACTTATCGTTGCGGCAGATGTCGGCGATCCTTCGGCGGTCAAGGGGCTATTCGAGCAGACGCGTACGGCGTTTGGGCGGCTCGACCTGCTGTTCAATAACGCGGGTA
>DATKPK010000150.1:0-7668 GCA_035524095.1 Binataceae bacterium (SeqCode)
TCGGCGGCGGGAACGCCCCCACCCCCGTCGCCCGCCTTTGCTTGATCCTTTTCTGCCATAACCCCGCCCGCAGCCTACCAATGCCACCTGCTTCCGGCAATTCACGTGACCCCACATGCGTGCCACCCTCTTTGCACAATCAGCGGCTCGATGCGTCTCTTTGCTAGCCGTCTGAAACCTAATTTTGTCGATAGGTCAAATAAGCCGCGGCTTGCGATGTATCACAAAGGCGCAGCACTTGTATCAAATCTGAAACGTCGTTAGCGTCTGCTTCAGACCTGCATCCCTCCGACTGCCGGCCTTATTCGAGGTAATTCCGCTTAATCCCTGCAGAACCCTCTACCAATTGTCTGAAATCGCTCGCTTTTGTCTCCCCGAATCGGTATCGCTCGCGCGTCTCTCTGGCCGTCATCTTCGCTCATTGCCCCCACCCGCCGATGGCACGGCAATTGGATTAATTTTAATACTGTTTCCGGTTACTCGATCCTGAATCCATTTCGATATACTCGGCGTTAAGTAAGAGGGGATGGCATGGAGAGCATGGATACCGACCGGTTTATTCCCGATATGGGCGTGCGTGTATTCCTGGTTGAAGATAATCCGGAACACGCCTTTATCGCCGTAACCGTCATCCGCCAGTTGTTGGGCGAGGGCAGCGAAGTTATTGTCGCTGAAACCGCCGACGAAGCCGTAAGCGTTATTGCTCAATTCACCGAGCATGACCATCCCGATCTGATGCTCGTTGACCTCCGCCTGCCCGATAACGGTGGTTTCTCTGTTCTCAGCGCCATCCGTTCACACGAGACCTGTATGAAGGTGCCAGCCTTCGTCATAACCAGCTCGCTCTATGATCAGGATATTGCACAGAGCTACGAGTTGGGTGCTTCAGCCGTCTTATGCAAGCCGCTGTCACGTGCGAGCCTCCGCGAAGAACTCGTTCGCATTGGCAAATTGCCGCCCAGCGACCGCGTTAAAATTACGAACACGCATTAACCCTCGTCCCACGCGCGTCAATCGTCGGTATCGGGGCACGTCCTGGCGTTCGCAGATCCACCGGAATGCGCTCGCCGAACCCGATCGCTCGCAATAGCCACCATATTCGCTTATTGCCGACCTTCTATCGCTTTCCTCGCCCGCGCCTGCCGACCCCTTTGCGCTCCTCAGATTCACTCGCTAACAATGAAGTGGTGATGCTCGAGAGTCTCCACCCTTACACCATTCGCAACTTGTACTCATATTTTCTGAACCAACGCTGTCGCCCGTCTCTCATCGTCGGAGTTTCGAGGCGATGGCTGATCGTAACGCCCATCGCGCTGTCGCTCATTTTGATCGCAACGTTACCAGCTCCGCTCCGCGCACAGTCCGGGACGATATCCCTGCCGGATGGCTCCGACTCGCCGCCCGCTACTAACGCGGTTCGGGCGATACCCACCAAGGACGGCGTCGATTTGAAGGCCGACGACGTTCAGGCTGCCATTCGCGTCGCCAACCCTTCGAAAGTGCGCCCGGGCGGCATAGTCGATGTGACCATCCACTTCACGGTCGCCCCTGGATGGCATATTTACGGTTCTCCGCTGCCGGCCGGGGAGGACATAACCTCGACCACGATGAGCTTCGACCAAAGCGTCGCCGCGCATCAGTCCATCTCGATGCCACCGCCAACCCCGATGCGCTTCGATGCGCTCAACGAAACACTTCCAGTTTATCAAGGGAGTTTCGCCGCTTCCGCCCAGCTTCAGCTTCCAACGGGAATTAAGCCGGGCACGCAAGCTCTACCGGGAACACTGAGTTTTCAGGAATGCAACAACACCCTGTGTAAGATGCCCCGCCAGGTCTCTTTCAATTTGCCGATTAACGTTACGGACTGACTACTCGCTGAGCAAAATCTCCCATCCAAAAAAGGGAGCCTCACTTCCGTGAGGCTCCCTTCGCCATACTAATCAAAACGTGTAGGCTGTTTGACTCGGTCTATCTCTACAGCCTGTCGGCCTAGCGGCCGCAAACATCCCGCTTTAGAATCTGCGGGCCCAATGGCAATGCGTACCTTGCCCATTGCACGCCCAGTAAAGATTGGGGTTCCGCAAGTTAATCATGCCCTCGCCATTAGGCGGCAGCACCTGATGTCCTGGATTGTTGTACGCGTTATTGTATGCGAACGGGCCGCCGCCATACTGGGAGTACTGATTCCCATTCCGCCCGTATGCTGGGCCGCCGGGACTCGGATGGTACCGATTCCAGTTTCCACCCCAAACGTTGCCGGGACCGCCGGCCACCGGAAGCTGCTGATTCCAGCTCCACCCGTTGCCCGGGGCGCCGGGATACGGATGGTAGCGGTTCCAATTCCCGTTCCAGACGTTACCCAGGCCGTTCGCATACCGACCGCGCTGGTTCCAGTTCCAGGCATTGCCAGGGCCACTGCTATACGGATGGTATCGATTCCACCCACTATCGCGGTTCTGATGCCATTGTTGCCAGTGATTGTGACCGTGAGGCCAGAAGGCACTTGCCGTTGACGGCATACCAACCGCCAACGCGCCCATCAACAGAAAAGAAGCGGCTGCGGCTTTTAGTAGTTTCATGACATCACTCCTCCTCTACTTGGTTCAACATCCTCGGTGGTGATTTCTCGATTCAGACGCTGTATCAACCGCTTTCTTGGCCTCCGGCGCGCTCCAATCGGATTGCACGCCCTGATCGTCTCGTGTGCCCTTTGGCCATCTCTCGCAGTTGCATCTATTCCATCATACGCACTCTCGCCCGCCCGGTTACGATCAACGCCGCTCTGATGAAATAGCGGCCCTGTAAGCCCGATTGCTCATTCAGGCGCAATCGCTACCAATGGGAGGTATCAGTTCTGAAAAGTTTCTCAGCTCAATCTAGGTTGGGAACCCGGAGTCGATAAGCTTGATGCTTAAAGACTTTGCGGGAACCGGGAGTATCCAAAAAGGAAGAGAGCGCCGCATCGGCGCTCTCTTAAACTAGTATCAAGTGACGACTGATTAGCTGGCACTCAACTGAGATGGATCGGTGGATGTTGCTCATGCCACTGCGTCGCGCGTTCGAACGCCGCTCCTGCCTGAATCAGTGTTGCCTCGCCCAGTAGCCGGCCCACCAGTTGCAGGCTCGGCGGCGCTCCCACTCCGGCCTTGCCACACGGCAATGATAATGTAGGGTTACGCGACAAATTGTACGGTGCGGTAAAGTTCAACAAAGGATTTGGACCGAGCAGCGCATTCACGTCGTCGGGTATTACGCCCGCCGGCAATGCACTCTCAGGCAGCGACGCGCAAGCAAGAATGTCGATCGTCTCGAACAGCGTCTGGAACTGCGTCGCGAAGCCCTCACGCACTATATAGGCTTTGGCATAGTCTTTCCCCGGCACTTTGCTACCGTACTCGAGAAACGACCGAAAGCCTGGACCATAATCCGCCGCCCGTGCCGGATAATACGCCTCGTGTGCCGCCGCGGTCTCAGCCGTACACAAAGGTATCCACGCCGCCATCGGTCCCTCAATGTCAGGAATCGTCACCTTATTTACTTTCGCACCCAGCCGCTCTAGCGTCCGCACCGCTTCAATCACCGCCGCGCCGACTTCATTCGATGCTGCCGACAGATATTTTTCATCCAACCCGATCGTTAAACGCCCGACTCCCCGCTGACAAGCAGCCGCGTAATCTTCCACGGGCGCATGCAGCGAAGTGGCGTCTGCGGGATCATAGCCGGCGATCACGCTCAACATATGCGCGGCGTCGGCCACCGATCGCGTCATCGGCCCCAGATGGTCCAGCGACTCGCCCAAAGGGAAAACGCCATAGCGGCTGATGCGGCCCCAGGTCGGTTTCAACCCGACGATCCCGTTCGCTGCCGACGGAAGCCGAATCGATCCGCCGGTGTCGCTGCCAATCGAGCCGAAGCATAGCCCCGCCGCCGTTGCCGCGCCCGACCCGCTTGATGACGCGCCCGGCCATAGGTTAGCGCCCCATGGATTCACAGGGCCAGGAATCTCTGGATGGTACCAGCCGACGGCGAACTCCGTCATATGAAGTTTGCCGAGCATCACGGCCCCTGCCGCCTCGAGACGCTCAACCAGTGTCGCGCTAAAATCCGGCCGCCAATCGCACAAAACCTTGCTCGCACAAGTCGTCAAAATACCCTGCGTCTGGCACAGGTCTTTCACTGCGATCGGTACGCCATGCAGCGGACCTCGGTAGCGTCCCGCGCCGATTTCCGCGTCTGCCTTTGACGCTGCTCTCTGCGCCTCATCATCCAGAACTGTCAGATAGGCGCGCAGTTGCGGATTCGCCTGTCGAATCCTTGTAAGCTGCGTCTTCGTAAGCTCCTGCGAGCTGATCTCGCGCTTGCGCAGCTTCTCCGCCACTTCATGCAACGATAGGTAACACAGCGTCTCGGCATCCATGGGCATCACTCCCGCTTCGGTTTCTAAAGCTCAGCCATAGCACAGGCAGCCCGTTGATCGCACTGCCGCACCGGTTCCGGGCAGCGGGCGGTTTAGCAAAACCCCGCTACCACGGCCCGACGTTGCAACCTTGCGCTGCAATTTCATGTGTTCCTTTTCCGCAACACGGCTGATGCGCGTCCGTCACGCGTCAGTCTCCCTGCGACTCGACGATTCGGTTTTCTCACAGCGGGCCATAGCCCTGGGACACTAGGGTTACCGGCTGTGCCGAATTATTACTATTGATCAGTGCCCGGCGTTTCCTGTACGGCTTGGGGCTTTCCTGCTAAGTCGTAGCCAGGCAACGCGCGGACTAACGAGCGCCACAGCCAGGGCGCGATAGCAAGTGGCGGCCAGTGGTGCCTGATGCGATGGACTATCAGCATTTACTAACAAGGACAGAAGATGGCATTTGCCGTTTAACGCTGAACCGCCCGGAGCGTTTGAACGCGCTCAACGTGCGTATCGGCGTCGAATTGCTCGACGCCCTCGGCCATTGCGACCGCGCCGACGATGTCCGAGTGGTTATCCTGACCGGCGCCGGTCGCGCCTTTTGTGCCGGCGACGATCTCCGCGGAATGAACGATCCGGTCGAACGCGCCCGCCGCTTCACCGATCCGATCAAACAATATGTCCAAGGTGAAGGACGCTGGCCGCTCGTCGTCGCGCGGATGCGCTCGCTCTCAAAACCTATTCTCGCGATGGTCAATGGCCACGCGCACGGCGCAGGCTTCAATCTCGCCCTCGGATGCGATCTGCGCGTCATGGCCGACAGCGCCACTCTGTCGATTCCATTCTCGCGGCGCGGCTTGGGTACCGGCACGAATTTACTGCAACAGTTTGTTGGTATCGGGAAGGCGATGGAATGGGCCTTGCTCGCACCAGTTCTTTCTGCGACGGAAGCCGAGCGCTGGGGCCTCGCGAATCGAGTCGTGCCGCTCGACCAACTCGAAGCTTCGACTTTTGAGATTGCGCGCGGACTCGCGGCTGGTCCGACACTAGTTCTGAGCTATAGCAAGTCGGCCGTGGTTAACGGATGGCAGCAGCCGCCGGAAATGGCCTACCGGTTGCAAGGCCAGGCGCTCAACTTATCTACTCACACGGAAGATTTCGATGAAGGCGTGCGCGCCTTCCGCGAAAAGCGCCAACCCAAGTTTTGCGGCCGCTAAAACTACTCGGCTAGCTAATTGAACAAACTGACTAAGGAATGACTACTCACTTTGCCAAATAGCTATTGATTTTAATTCAAATTTGAAAAGTCCAAATTGACTTACTTGAGAGGCCAGAACTTATGTTTACAATTGGAAAACTATTTCACCTGACGCATGTCGTCGACGATATTGATGTAGTGGACAAATGGTACGATCAAGTATTCGCCGTCAACCGCTTCTATCATGGCTATGAGGAATTAGCCGGACGTACCGCCTCATTAATATGTATTGGCGACGTGGTAATGGAGCCGATGACGCCGTCACGCGAGCCCAACTTGCGCAATCCATCAGTGCAAAAATTCCATCAGCGCTTCGGCCAGCATTTCCATTCAATCGCCTGGTATGTCGATGACGTTCAGTCAATCTCCGAACGGCTGGATCGGAATGGCTTTCGGCTGTTCAACATCGTCGGCAAACAGGTCAAGCCACCGCATAAGGCCGCCGCGATATGGACTCATCCCCGCGAGACACCCGGGCAGATTGAGTTCGCGCTGCCGGGCGACTTCACGCCTGACCCGCGCTTCAAGCCGGACTGGTCTAGTGAGTTCTGGCGCGACCAGCATCCGCTGGGAATCGTGCGTCTGTCGCATCTGACGGTTATCGTCGGCGATCTCGCGAAAGCGAAGAAGCTTTACTGCGAGGTGCTGAATTCGAAACTGATTCATGAAGAGGAATCGGCGGCGAAGAAGAGCGCGTATGTCGTCGTGAGTGAGGACAGTATCGTTGAATTAGCGCAGCCGCTTTCCACATCGACGCCGGAGGGGCGCGACCTCGAAAAGAATGGCGAAGGTTTGTTCGCGATGACCTTTCAAAGCAAGGACCTTGGCCGTGCTCATGAGTTCCTGAAATCGAAGGGGATGGCCCCGGCAGCGGATGGGAAGCATAGGATTGCGCTCGGGGCCGATCAGGCGTTTGGGATGACGGTCGGCTTCACTGACCAGGCTGTTCAGGGCGATCCGCGATAGATTTTGACATGGATGTTTCACGTGAAACATCCGTGTCAACGCACCAGTCCTCGACCTTGTCTCCGATCGACTCCAGCGATTGAGACCAGAGGTCAATGTCGGCCGAGGGCAACAGAACTGATTGAGCTAATATTCTACCGGTCTATCCGGATTCTGCGATCGATGTTTCACGTGAAACATCGGTTGCAGAGCGCTTGTTCTAGTTCAGAAGGCGATTTCTAGTTAATGATCAAACCCGCCGGCCTCTTTTTAGTGTGCAGGGGATGTTTCACGTGAAACATCCCTTGCAATCAACAGGTTTCAAGTAGCGTTGGAAAAATGTGAAGGACTTCACCCTTGACGCATGCGACGCTTGAAGAGGTGATACGGCGTCAAGTTTTGGCGAGAATACCAAGTGACGGCCGTAAATGCGCCAAGGCGGGTTGGCTGAGATGGGCGTGGGTGCTTAGATTTCCAGGCGGGTTCGTTGGAGAATTTGCGGAGCGGGCTTCCGCAAGAGCAGGATATGTAATAATAATGTTATAACTAGCAAGGAGAAGAAACCGTGCGCGCTGCCGTGAGAAGGATGGGTAATTCCTCAGGCGTTATAATTCCCAAGCCGCTTCTGAACGAGTTGGGGATCGAGGCGGGAGATGATCTTGATCTGTCGCTGGACGAGGGCAGGATCGTCCTAGCACCGGCGAAGCGTAATCCACGCGCGGGCTGGGCCGCGGCGGCAAAGCGGATTAACGAGGCTGGGGATGACGCGTTGGTCTGGCCCGAATTCGCCAACGAGGACGACGCTGATTTGAAATGGTGAGCCTAGCGGGTTCGCGAACTCCGGCTATTATCCGGGGAGAAGTGTGGCTCGCGGCACTGGATCCTACGGTTGGCAGTGAAATTCAGAAGACGTGGCCGTGTCTCGTGATATCCCCGCCAGAGATGCATGATCATTTGCGAACCGTAATCGTGGCTCCGATGACAACTGGCAGCAGACCGGCGCCGTTTCGCATTCCAGTCAGCTTCCAGCGAAAAAAGGGCCTTATACTACTCGATC
>DATKPK010000151.1:0-11043 GCA_035524095.1 Binataceae bacterium (SeqCode)
CGATCGCGAAATCGATTCCGCCAACGAAATCGTCGAATTCGATCTCCAGGACGTCCGCGACGCCGACCTGCTGCTGGTCAACTACTCCAAGCCCTCGCTCGGCACCGCGATGGAGGTCTTTTACGCCAGCCACGACCTCGGCAAGTTCGTCATCGCCTTCAGCCCCTTCAACTATGCCGACTGCTCGCCCTGGATGGTTCGTTTTTGCACGAAAATCCTCCCCGATCTCGCCAAAGCCCTCGACTATATCGAGGCTCACTTCATCTGAATTGCGGTCCGTTAAGGCGTCAGAGCTCCTGATTAGTCAAGGACATAACGATGGTTCCTAACGCCCCGATATTATGCTTGACTACTCACGTCTGACGACGCTTGCTATTTCGCAGCGGGGGCGCGCAAGGACGAGACTGCAAAACGCGCTAGGAGTGTGGGATGGGGAACGCACGTACCAAAGAGACCATCGGCCATTTCGATAAAATTGTCAGCCGCCGCCGCATAGTTACGACCGGCGCTCTCGGCGCCGCCTCGCTGATTCTCGCGCGCAAAGCCCTCGCCGCCAACTGGGTTCGTCTCGGATCATCGTCACTCAACCATAATCAGCCGGTTGCGCCCGGTTGGCTCCAGACTCGCTACAGCCTCCCCTACTCTCAGTCCACCCCTCGCGCCCTCGCCATCGATAACGTCCATACCGGCGAGCGCATTCGAACCGTCTATTACGAAAACGGCCAGTACATTCCCGGTGCCTTGCAGGAAATCAACTATTTCTTCCGCGATTACCGCGCGAACGAAGTCAAAGCCATCGATCCGCGCCTGCTCGACCTCCTTCACACGATTCATCAGACCCTTGATTCGTCTAAGCCCTTCAACCTGATTTCCGGTTATCGCACGCCCGCCACCAACGCGATGCTGGCCGCACGCTCCGAAGGCGTCGCCCGCCACAGCATGCATATCGAGGGTCGCGCCGCCGATATCAACGTCCCCGACCGCCAGCTTTCGATTCTCCAGCGTGTCGCGCTTGCCCTCCAGTTCGGTGGCGTCGGCTACTATCCGCAGTCGAATTTTGTGCACGTCGATACCGGCCGCGTCCGCCATTGGGGATAGGGTTCGCTTGCGAACCCGTGCGGCTACGAGTCTGCGAGCTAGCCGCCCAAAACTCTTAGCCGTTCGCTTGCGAACCCGCGCGGCTTCGAGTCTGCTAACCAGCCGCGTTAAACTCTTGGACGTTTGCCTGCGCGAAGATTGAAACACAAGAGCCCACGCCAGTTCTCTAATTAGGCTCTCTCACCCTCTATCGCTGCCTGCTGGCCTCATTTGCTGCTATGGTTAGCTCGATATTATGTGCTGTCTCCGCCCGCCGAGTCTTCGGGCAAACAGCGCAAAATGACATGGACGAGGACGTGCATATGTCCGAATGGTTCAAAACCATCACCCCCGACCTGAAACGGTTCATCGCCGATCAAAAGGTGTTCTTCGTCGCAACCGCCCCACATGAGGGACGCATCAATCTCTCGCCCAAGGGGATGGATACCTTCCGCGTCGTCAATCCGAAGCGCGTCCTCTATCTAGACCTCACCGGTAGCGGCAACGAAACCGCCGCCCACCTCCTCGACGACGGCCGCATCACGGTCATGTTCTGCTCTTTCGATAAAACCGCCCGTATCATTCGGCTCTACGGCCACGGAAGCGCCCTCCATCCGCGCGACGAGCAGTGGAACGAATACCTCGCGATGTTCCCGTCTGAGCCGGGCACTCGCCAGATCATGGTCATCGACGTCGAAGCCGCGATGACCTCCTGCGGCTATGCCGTCCCACGCTTCGACCGCCTCGAGGAGCGCGACACGCTGCGGAAGTATTGGCAAACCCGAGGCGACGGCGCGCCGGCGGAATATCAGCGCCAGAAGAACCTCGAGAGCATCGACGGCCTTCCCACCGGGATCTTCGACAACGAGATCCGAGCGGCCAAGTGACTTGAGAGCGAGTTCTCAGCGAGCCGCCGGGAACGCAGCGAGCCCAAGGCGCGCATAGTTTTTTCAGCACTCTCGCCATCCACCCCGCGATCCGTTGGCAAAAGCTTAAGTAAGTGTACTATTTTCATCTCTAAGCTGCGGACGGCTTCAGAGCGCCGCCCGGTTTTCACTACAAAACTGCGATGCTTCTGTCCCTGGGCATCCTGCTAAAAAAGGAGTGCTTCTATGAGTGAAGCCGCAATGGAACCCCAGACGAGTAAAGGAATTCCGACGCCCGATGAGCTGGGCTTCGACCCGGCCGACTTGCGCCGCAAATACGCGGAAGAGCGCGAGAAGCGCCTGCGCGCCGACGGCAACAACCAGTATCAGGAGATCACCGGCCGCTTAGAACGCTACAACCAGGATCCTTACGTCAAACCGGGTTTCACTCGTCCCGCCCTCCACGAACAGCTCGACGCCGTAATCATCGGCGGCGGCTTCGGCGGCCTGCTCGCGGCGGCGCGTCTGCAAAAGATCGGGATCACTAACATTCGCATCATTGAGAAGGCCGGCGATTTCGGCGGCACCTGGTATTGGAACCGCTACCCCGGCGCTCAATGCGACATCGAATCTTACGTTTATCTGCCCCTGCTCGAAGAGACCGGCTACATCCCCAAGGAAAAATACTCCTTCGCGCCCGAAATCTTCGCGCACGCGCAGCGCATCGGCCGCCATTTCAACCTCTACGACAAGGCTTGCTTTCAGACCCAGGTTAAAGAAGCTCGCTGGGACGACGACCAGCGTCTATGGACTGTCACGACCGATCGTGGCGACGTCTTCACCGCCCGCCACATCATTATGTCGAGCGGCCCGCTGAATCGGCCCAAGCTCCCTGCCATCCCCGGCATCGAGAACTTCAAGGGCCATACCTTTCACACCAGCCGTTGGGACTACGACTATACGGGCGGCGACACCAACGGCGGACTGACCAAGCTTGCCGACAAGCGCGTCGGCATCATTGGCACCGGCGCAACCGCGATTCAAAGCGTCCCGCGCGTCGGCCAGTACGCCAAGCAGCTCTACGTTTTCCAGCGCACGCCTTCATCCGTCGACGAGCGCGGCAACAAGCCGACTGATCCCGAATGGGTCAAGACTCTTCAACCCGGATGGCAGGCTGACCGCAACACCAATTTCTGCGGCATCCTGTCTGGCATCCCCGTCGAAGTAGATCTGGTCAATGACAAGTGGACCAGCCTCTTCAAGAAGCTGTCGCAGTTGCTCGCCGGCAAAGACAATTCTGCCCTCTCCAGTGAGGAGATGGCGATGATGTCGGAGATTGCCGACTACCAGAAGATGAACGAGATTCGCGGCCGCGTCGAATCGATCGTCAGCGATCCCGCGACTGCCGAGGCGCTCAAGCCCTGGTATGGTCAGTGGTGCAAGCGTCCGACCTTCAACGACGAATATCTGCCGACCTTCAATCGCCCCAACGTCAAGCTCGTTGATACCAAGGGCAAGGGCGTTGAGCGCGTAACCGAAGATGGCGTCGTCGTTGGCGGTGTCGAATACAAAGTTGATTGCCTCATCTTCGCGACCGGCTTCGAAGTCGGGACTGCTTACACTCGCCGCTCCGAATTTGAGGTTTATGGCCGCAACGGTCTGACCCTGACTGACTATTGGTCCGATGGCATGAAGACCCACCATGGCTTCCTGACCCACGGCTTCCCGAATTTGTACCATATGGGCCTCACTCAGACCGGTCTCGCGCCCAACTTCACCTACATGCTCGAAGGGCAGGCGACTCATATCGCTCATATCATCAATGAACTGCGTGCGCGCGAGGGGCGCTCAGTTGAGCCGACGCCTGAAGCCGAAGCCGAATGGGTTAAGATCGTCCACTCGCCCAGCTTCATGACTGACTATCTGAATACTTGCACGCCCGGTTATTACAATGGCGAGGGGCTGAACTCACAGCAGGGCTTCCTCGATAGCCAGTATCCCGAAGGCGCCGTGCGCTTCTACGAGATGCTCGCCCAATGGCGCGAAAAAGGCGAAATGGAAGGCCTCATCATCAAGTAGATAAAGTTGCCGAGATGGCTGTGCTCGATAGATGAGCGCAGCCCTTCCCATCTTTACAATCAACAACGGTCGTCTGACGCGAATGTCAGGCGGCCGTTTCCATTTTCTGCCTACAACTTGTTCTGACCGTCGGCGATTCTCTCACTTCAATCCTTCTCCGCCTCTTTACACTCGTGCAACCTTTCCAACCTTATTCCGTTAACCTCTCCGTGCCATACCTCAATTAACCATAACCGAGGTCCAGCTATGCGTATCCTCCGATGCCTCCCCGCAACGATGTTCGTCACTTTGGCTGCGGCTCTGGCCTTAGTCCTCTCCAGCCGTCCAGTCCACGCGCAATGTGATCTCGATCCGTTTCACCACCAGATCAAGCACGTCGTCTTTATTCAATTCGACAACGTTCATTTCCGTCGCGATAACCCCAACGTCCCTTCCGACCTCGAGCAGATGCCGCACCTGCTCAACTTCCTTGAAAGCAATTGCACACTGCTCGCCGACGATCACACGGCAATCATTTCCCACACCGCTCAGGGCTTCCTCTCCACCCAGGACGGTGTCTATCCCGATCGCGACGGCGTTGGCGTCACCAACAGCTTTCGCTATTACAACGGCAACGCATCGCAAACTACTAGCTCGAATTCCGCCTTTGTTTATTGGACCGATCGCCTTAATCTGGGCAACAATACCGCTCCTAACGACACCAGTTTTGTCCTTGTCAATGAAAACGGTAATAACGCGCCCGCTCCGTGGGTTCCCTACACCCGCGCCGGATGCCGTGTCGGTTATTTCGGGATGAATGGCCCTGTGCTTGAAAGCACCTCGGAAATCCCAAAGCTGTTTCCGTCGGGCTCGCAAGCCTACATCGACTACTCCGACAATAACGCGGATACGGGTGCCAACTATGTCGGAGTCGCCGTTCATTGCCCCGCCGGGGATTCGTTCTGCTCGACCGCCAATGGTGGTATCAGCGACGTCCTCCCCGACGAACCGGGCGGTTACAGTGGCTTCAACGAATTGCTCGGGAACTATTACATTGCTCCTCTGATTGGTGGCACCGGCACCGGCGACACCACTATCGACGACTTCTTTGGTAACCCAATCGGCGTCGAAATTGGCAGCAATTTCGTGCCAGGCTTCCATCCCAGCTTCAATGGCCTCACACCAGCCATCAGCCTCGCCTACGCCGCTGCGATGCAGGAACATGGCATCCCCGTCACCTTCACCTACATCTCTGATGCCCATGATAATCAGAATGACGTGACCGGTCCTGCCACTTTTGGTCCGGGACAGGCGCCCTTCGTCGCCCAGTTTCAACTCTATGACCAGGGCTTCGCGGACTTTTTCGCTAACCTCGCCGCCAACGGCATTAATTCGAGCAATACTCTGTTCGTAGTCACTGCCGACGAGGGCGACCATTTCGTCGGTAGTTCACCGAGTCCGTCGAATTGCGACGGCGTCAACACCGCTTGCACCTATACTCAGGTTGGCGAGATCGACACTGACTATCCGCATTTCGTCGGCAACACCCTGCCGGCCGGTTACGGCTTCCATAGCGATTCGGCTCCTGTCACTTGGGTTACCGGTAATCCCCCAGCCGATGACCCCGATGTTCGCTTCGCCGAGCAAACTCTCGCCGCGACCACCGTCACGAATCTGTACACCGGCGGCATCGATAATCTCTTTGTCGCGTTTGCAGATTCGCCTGAGCTTTCAGCCCTCCATCAGGCTTCACTGGGCGATCCGGCGCGCATACCCACTGTGAGTGTGTTCGGCAACGAGAATTATTTCTTCGAAAGCAACGCTTGTTCGCCGGAGCCACCTTACCTGTGCTTCGGCCCTGGCTTTGCCTGGAATCATGGCGACATTCAAAACCCCATCGCCACCGTATGGCTTGGTCTCGCCGGTCCTGGCGTCCTGCACAGAGGCGAGAACGATACGCTCTGGATGGATCACACGGACGTGCGTCCTACGATGCTCTCGCTGCTCGGCTTAAAAGATGACTACCAGCACGATGGCAGGGTATTGATTGAAGTGCTGAACAATCTTCGCCTCGTGCCTTCGCTCGCAACCTCCGGTCCGGGTTTCACCGCCTTGGCCGAGCTCTACAAGCAGATCAACGCGCCATTTGGCATTTTTGGCAATACGACTCTGATCGGCCTCGCCACGCCCGGCATCAGCAGCACCAATGATCTGGTTTATCAGGACAACGAAGATACCATCGCAACGCTGACCGCTCAGCGCAACGCGCTCGCGGCGCAAATCCGCACCATGCTTGAAAATACTGAATTTGGCGGCAAGCCGTTCAACTTTTTCCAGGCCGCTAATCTGATTCATCAGTCCGAAACGTTGCTCGCCGACCTCTACGCATACACTGGCGGCCCAATTCCTCTCCTGCCTTGATTTGCATCGCGAAACCGAAGCGAGGGGCAAAGCCCCTCGCTCAATCACCGCCAATTTGCTGGATTGATTGGATTCATCCTGATACCCAAAGACGCATTTGCGTTCACCCTAGACGCTGGCGGTAGCCATGGTTCTCCAGCGATTGGCATCGCTTAAACGCGGCGCTCTTTACCTCAAAGCCACTGTCTCATGATTCCGATCTAACTGCGCCAGCGGTACGTTCCATACACCATAGTTAGGAGACGGGGTAAGCCGCAGATCCACCACTCCGCTAGCACGGCGGCCGGTAACGTCATAATCCAGATACCATCCTGGACGGTTACCCGACTGATGCTGCTCTTCGATCTTCTTGACTCGTTCAACCGTCCCGAGCTGCTCCTCGACTACCGGGCTGTCGTGAATAAATGCCCGACCGAAAGAGTTAGCTTGTATCTCTCTCTGGTCCCTATGGTAAAAATGGGAGCCGATAAAAGCTATTGAAACAATGACAGCTAGCCCGGCAGCGGCCATCAGGAATCGCCGCAAGTTGCCGCCATCGTCGTCATCTATTTCCTCAATTGATTGCCCACTCGCATTTACTCGCGAGGTATAGCTATCCGGAGGTTCCGCTTCATTTTGCCTCATGATTCTCCCCTGAGCGGCTTCAATTTGATGTAAGTGCCTGACCCGAACTCAGTCGCCTGGTCGCACCTATCTCAATTATAAAGACGCCGGCCAGAACGCGACTATTCATCTCCTCACATGGCACTCTGCGTCATTCTCAGGGGAACGCTCCGCAACCAACGAGATTGCGAAAAGGGTTACTGAGGCATTATCTTTCGCGTATCAACTGTCGAGAACGTGCGCTTTCCGCGTGCGCCGATAGCGCAATGGCATAAACAGCTTGGGAATCGCTGATTCCCAAAGCGTCAGCAAACGGGGTCGGCTTCGATGATCTGCTGGCAAATGAGTCAACTAGCTATTTACTGTAGCCAATAGTACCTGATTAAGTTTCTTCCCTAGGTATTCTCGAAGACCTTCCCGTTCCACGAACGCCCCGCCAGATCGATCTCGCCTTCAACCACCGCGCTCTCGCTATCTGAGCGTTCGATCACCCCGCTCGTGTGCCAGCGATGTTTGCCGGAACTCTCATGGCTTCCCGACCCTGCGCTTGAAAATTGCTGGCCATTGTCCATGAATCCGAGCGCGCATGAACTGTACGTCCCGCTCTTTCCCGCGACGAAAGTGGCTGTGCCGCATACCGTTCCGATTCCGCTGACCGGACTTTCGTAGTTGCACGCTATCAGGGTGCTGCCCGCGGGTCCTGGAGTGACCGTCATAGTAGTGAACTTGAACGAAAATTCTCCCACTTCTTTGCCTTTCGCCATCGGAGCTCCTCCTGGCAGAAATGTAAGTGACGACGCTGATAACCTCTCAGCGTCCCTGCTTCTCGAATGCCGTGGCGACAGCGTCCATATGCCGAGCGTAGTCGGTAAGCGCGCGCACCTCGAAATCGTAGTAGAGAGCCATGGGCGCACTCATAATCTTTTGATTGAGCTCTTCCGTGGAATTGGCGTTTGCGATACCGAAGCCACCGCCTCCGATGAAAGCATAGGTGCAGTCGATCACTGCTTCTTTAACCGCATTGAGTAATGTCTCCTTCTGAGCTCTGATCATTTGACTTGTAGGCCCCGGATTCATACTCACACGTGGTTTCCGTATCACCAGAAATTTCATTGGGACTATTCCTCTTTAATTGGTTGAAACAACCGTCGCCCGAGCCACAGGCACTTCCAAATAGTTTTCTAGCTCCACTCGGCCACCGTTCCACTCCACGTACGGGTAGCCAAATCAAGCTCTCCCTCAGACAGTAGAGCACTGCCATCGGATACGTGAAGAACCCCTTGCGTATGCCAATGATGTTTGCCGGTAGCCTCATAAGTACCGGGACCATTAGCGCTGAGTTGATCACCGTTTTCCAAGTATGCCGCGCCGCAATAACTCATCGTCCCGCTCTTGCCGCCCACAAACGTCGCCGTTCCGCTGATTGTGCCGAAGCCGCCGGTTGCAGTTCCCTCGAAGTTTACCTGCGCAAGTGTGCTTCCTGCCGGTCCAGGCAGGTAGGTAACCGACGTAGCCTTCATCGACCATTCCGCCAGTTTCTTACCCTTCGCCATTCCGTTTCCTCCTTCGCGGACGTCGGCCGCCCGCGCACGATTCTCGGCTCCGCGACCGCTCAGGCGGAGCACGGTGAAGAGTCGCAATCCCTTGTCCCGTCGAAACGAATTGTGCCCGATGATTGATTTAGGGTGGCGGGTTACTTCTCAGTAGTCTTAAAAATCCAAAAAGTCAACTATGATAGTCTAACGTCAGGAAAATTCCTGGTTGCGATAATCCTGCCTCATGCATCAACGCCTTTCTTATCAATTCGGCGATGGTGCAAGACTCCTGATAAAATCACGCTCTGGCTCAAGTACTTGTCTGCACTCACCACCGGAGGAACGTCCAAATGACTCGGCAGTCACTCACCGAAAAGATCGTCGCCTTGAAGCATGCCAAGGGAATCTCCTGGCGAGCACTAGCCGAGGTGATCGGCCGCTCACCCGGATTCGCAACCTCAGCTTTCCTCGGTCAGATGTCCTTAAGCCGCGACGAAGCGCAAAAGTCTGGAAATCTTCTAGGCCTCAACGAAGATGAAATCGCCCTGCTGCAACAGGTGCCGTATCGCGGCTCGCTGCCAACTGCTATCCCCGTTGATCCGCTGATTTATCGCTTCTACGAAATCACTCAGGTCTTTGGCACTACGCTCAAGGCGCTTATCGAAGATGAGTTCGGCGACGGCATCATGAGCGCGATCGATTTCGAGTTAAGCGTCGACCGCGTTCCCGATCCGAAAGGCGATCGCGTCAAGGTGACCCTAAATGGCAAGTTCCTTCCCTATCGCAAGTATTGATCACGATCTCTCAAACGATCGCATTTTCTTCCACAAGCGTCTCACGCCCGCGAAAGCCTGAATCACGAGTCCTGCATCCCGTAGCGCCTTGTATGAGCTGATCGTCACCATGCCCACAGCTATGCGGCAAAAAGCTCAACTGCTATCCAACGCCTAAGCCTTGCCGCCAAATCCTGATCGGATCCGCAAACTTTTCACTGGTAAGCTTGCAAGCCGCTGTTATCATTGGATCATGGCAACGACAAAAATCAGCCCCATTACTGCTATCGCACTGGCCTTCGCCATCACTCTAATCACAGCCGGCACCGCCCGCGCGGATCAGGTAAAAATCAAAACCGGCTACCTGACCTGTCACGAGGCCGCCGGATGGGGCTTCATCGTCGGCTCTTCGCACAAGCTCCATTGCACCTATTCGTCGAATAAGGGCCGCACTGAGTACTACACCGGTAGTATCTCCAAGTTCGGCGCTGATATCGGCTATCTCAAGTCGGCGGTCATCCTCTGGGCTGTCGCTGCCCCCACCACCGATCTTGGCCGTGGCGCTCTCGCAGGTGATTACGGCGGTGTGCAAGCCAGTGTTGCTCTAGGCGTCGGCGCCGGCGCGAACGTCCTCGTCGGCGGCTTCCACAAATCGATTACTCTCCAACCAATCTCAGTCGAGGGTCAAAATGGTCTCAACGTGGCCGCTGGTATCGGCGCGATGAGCTTGCATTACGAGGGCGAGACAGCTCCCCATCACGTAGAAGAGTAGCCGACGCTTGATTCCTCTCGACCGCCGATTGTCAATCGGCTCCGGCTGTGCTCGACACTCGCGTCCAGCCAGCCGGAGCCTTCATCATTGTCTTCTCCATTGCCGCCTGACCACTCTGGGTATGTTCTTGATTGCGGCACTCTCGCTATGCCTCAGCTTCAGTCATGCATTCTCTGATACCGTCGCTTCGTCCGCCGCCAGCGATCCGATGGCGACTGTGAAAGGCGGGATTGGCCAGGCGATCGCCGTCTTTCAAAACCACCAGATGCCGCTCGCGGAACGCCGCCGCACCCTTCGCACCCTTGCCGAAAATTATTTCGACTTCCCGATGATGTCCCGCTCGGTCCTCGGCTACCATTGGCGCAGCCTGACCGACCAGCAGCGTGCCCAATTCGTCCCCCTCTTTACCGGCTTTATCGAGGACGCCTACTTGTCCAAGTTGCAGGACTATACCGTCCGAAAAGTCCAGCAGGAGCTTCAAACCGCCCGCATCAGCTATATTCGTGAGCAGCTCGACGGCGATTATGCTCAGGTCTTTACCACCGTGACCTTGAGCGATCGCGCCAAGCCTATTGATGTGAATTACTATCTCGCGCGCACGAACGGCGCCTGGAAAGTCTACGATCTCTCAATCGAGTCGATCAGCATAATCGCGAACTTCCGCAATCAGTTTAATCGTGTGATTAACAACGCCGGCTACGATACCCTTCTCGCCGACCTCCGCGCCAAACAACGACGCCTGCAGCAGGATTTGGATAACCCACAGCCGCAAACCTCATCTTAGTCACTTGCCACCACACCCTCCGACTGACTATTTGATGTGGCTATGGCTAATGCAGGAAGACCTCCCAGCCATAGCGCCGGCCATGCGTCCGCTGATTCTCGCGAGGCTCGCGACGATAACATCGCCGGCTTCTCGCGCGGCCGCCTCGATGCCC
>DATKPK010000152.1:0-18260 GCA_035524095.1 Binataceae bacterium (SeqCode)
GGCTCCGCCTGCACAATCGCTACTTCGCCTCGCTCGCCGAGGTCAGCGGCACTGTCGAGACGTTGTTCGCTCAATGGCGGCGTGGAAACGAAACACTGCGACGGCTATGCGCAATTACTTAAGTCGCTGTGTATAAATGGACCACCAGACGGAGTCGCGTGTCCGTCCGCAAAATCAACATATCGTTGCCCGAATGGCATCCTTGATCCGCTCACGACTCGGTAGAAAAGCTGTTTCAAGCGGTTTCGAATAGGGGACTGGGGAATCGAATCCACACACCCTCTGGATCGGTGCCCGAATCAACCCGAACAGCTGTTCGGATATGCGAGCGGAGATCTCGGCGCCGACACCGAAACTGCGGACTGCCTCGTGTACTATTACTACACGACCCGTCTTACGCACGGAGGTAGTTATCGTCCGCATGTCCATGGGCGAGATCGTGCGCAAATCGACAACTTCGACGCGAATGCCTTCTTGGGCCAAAGCGTCGGCCGCCGCCAGACAATCACCCACCTGGCGCCCGTAGCACACTGCGGTAACATCAGCCCCCTCACGGACGATGTTCGCTTTGCCCAAGGGAATGCGATGGCCCGGCTCGGGCAGCAATCCCTGTGAGCGCAACAAGCCGAGAGGCTCGATGAAAATGCAGGGATCATCATCAAATATACACGATGTCAGGAGGCCGTACGCATCCGTCGGATTGGACGGAACAACGACCTTGAGGCCGGCAGTGTGCGCAAACCAAGCCTCCAACATATCCGAATGCTGACCACCGATGCCGAAGCCCGCACCAGTCGCGGTTCGGATCGTAATCGGAACGTGCGTCTGACCTCCCGACATGTAACGCAACTTTGCGGCGTGATTGACAATCATGTCCATTGCCACGGTTGTGAAATTCATCAACATAATTTCCACCACTGGACGAAAGCCGACGATTGATGCGCCAATCGCGGCCCCGATAATCGCCTGCTCCGATATGGGTGTGGAGCGCACCCTGCTCGTACCGAATTGCGTCGATAGACCTTTGCTCACCCCGAACACACCGCCGCCCTCTCGATCAGCGAAGTCCTCGCCGAAGGCGATCACCTTCTCGTCAGCGGCCAGCGCATCATGCAGCGCGCGGTTCAACGCCGCGACCAGAGTGACGGGCTTGTTCTCGGGCATCATACAGATCGCTCCGCGTAGATATCGGTCTCCAGTTCGACTAAATCCGGAAACGGCGACGCGATGGCAAACTGCTCGGCGTCGTCTATCTGCGCGGTGATCTCAGTCTCAATTCGAGCAAGAACGGCTTCGGTTGCCTTGCCGCTCGAAATCAACCATTGCCGAAAGGCCGGGACGGGATCCTTAGCCATCGCCGCCGCCCTCTCGCCAGCGCCCATATACGTATCCTGATCGCCAAACACATGTCCATAAAATCGAAATGTCATCGCCTCAATCAGCGTCGGGCCCTCACCGCGACGGGCTCGAGCGATTGCCGTCTGCGCCACCGCGTATACTTCCAGCGGATCATTCCCATCGACGCGAATCCCGGGCATTCGATAGGACGCCGCGCGATCCGCGACGCGATCCACCGCAGTCGCGTTCTCGAACTTTGTATGCTCGCCGTAAAGATTGTTGGAGCAGACGAAAATTACGGGCAGTTTCCATATCGATGCCAAATTCAGCGACTCATGGAATGCCCCAATGTTGCTCGCGCCATCTCCGAAGGCCGCTATTGTCACTCGTCCATCGCCGCCGATTTGCGAAGCGAGTGCCAAGCCGTTGGCGATCGGCATGCTGCTGCCAACGATCCCCGTGGTCACCATTACACCCGACTTCGGATGCGTGATATGCATGGGTCCGCCCTTGCCTTTGCATGTCCCGGTCACCTTGCCCAAAAGCTCAGCCCACAGCTCTCTCAGAGGCACCCCGCGCGCGAGGGAGTCGTGCAGTCCGCGATAGATCGTGCAAATGTAGTCGTCCGGCTGAAGCGCCGCAGATACGCCCGCGGGGATAGCCTCCTGCCCGCGCCACGAATAGTAGGGCATGGCAACTCGCCCTGCTTTGAGTAGGCTGCGGAACCGCTCATCATGCAGCTTGAGCAGGGTCATCGTTCTGAAAATGCCCTCTAGGACCAGCCAAGGGGGGGGGTCTTGGTTCACCGCTGGATCTCCTCGCTAATGGCATCCTGCTTTCCGCAAGCCGCTATGTTATAGTAATTCGTCGGGTGGTCAATTCGGCACCGCCGCCCGATTCTGGATCGGATAGCGCGATTGTGTAGAACGCGCCCGATGGGCGTATCCCTTAACGGGAACTTGCGACGTATTATCAACGGTGCGATTAGTTATTGGCAAGTTGCGTCGTCGCGGGCATCATGACTATAACTCGGAGAAGCGACCAGATTGCAAGACCCTTGCAATGCAATGAAGAGGTGTGACGAAAGTGACGGCATCAACTAATCAGTCGAACGTCGAGCCTGCCTCGGTAACTCCGTTTCAGTATGACGCTGACCTTATGTTTGGGCATCCAGACGACACGATGGAGATCGACGCGTACGAGGATCCGGTTCGCGAGATAGCGGCCCGGTTGTTCGCGGCTGGTCCGGTGGCCCGCGGACATGGCGTAGAGACTAAGACCGGGGCGGCGGCGGTTCGGTTCGCAGGCATTACCTTTCCGAACATCATGACCCCGCCGAGCTACTGCAAGAGCGAATGCTTTTGCGCGGTAAGCTGGGAGGCGGTTCGCAAGGTTTACATGAATCCAGGCGTGTTTTCATCCACCGTATTCGAAGAATCGGTGGGCGCCTTCTGGGGGCCAGCCCTTAGCCCGATGGATCCTCCCGAACACACGAAGTATCGCTCGATCATGCAACTCGGGTTTACGCCGAAACGAATAACTTCTTATGAGCAACGCATAATAAATCCGGTGATCACGGATCGATTCAACGCGATCAAATTCAAGGGAAAGGCAGACCTGGTGCGTGAATTGAACGGCTTCTACCCGTTCGAGATTGTGGGTGCAATCGTTGGGTTCGATCCCTCAATCGTCGCGTTCGTGGGGGCGTGTTTTAATCGTATCTGGCACGCGAATGTAGATCCGGAGGGCGCGCACGCCGCCGGAAGTGCACTGAGGGGTTACTCAAAACAGCTCATCGACTCGCGACGGGGCCAGCCGTCGAAGGACGATCTCGTTTCGGCGATGATGGAAGCGGAGGTGGACGGCAATAAGCTGCCTGAAGACCGTTTTGTAGCCATGATCAATCATTTCATGGCGGGGGGCATCGACACAACGTACGGTCAATCGGGGAATCTGGTCCATAACCTGATGACTCACCCGGATCAGTTCGAGGCGTTGAAACAGGATCGCACGTTAATTCCGTTCGCCATCGAAGAGAGTCTGCGCTACGAGGGCATCGGCGGCCTTGTCTGTCGCCGTACGCTCGAGGACACGGATCTTTGTGGGACAGCTATTCCGAAAGGATCTGTAGTGTTCATCATGCATTGCGTGACAAATCGCGACAGGTCGAGGTGGGAGGATCCGGACAGTTTTAACATTCGACGACCGCGACAACCGCATATTCAATTCGGCAATGGCCCGCATGCCTGCATTGGGCAGCATCTTGCCCGCTTTATGCTTGCTCGATATGTAGAACATCTCATCGATGATTTGCCGAACTTGCGATGGGACCCGGCACTGGCTGCTCCTCCGAAGATCACAGGGTGGACCCAGAGGCATCCGCTCAGGCTACCCGTCGTGTGGGATCCCAAGGTGTAACTGGTACTACGACGATAGGCTTTGAGGTGTCGGCGCGGCGCCATTCGTGATACGACGCCGGACTGCAATCGGAATTGCCGACTGAAGCGGCATGAAGTTATAGGGCTGGAGGTCCTTATCGATCGAGACGAGATGGCCAACGAATGCTCCGTTTTTTCCCTCTGGATCGGTCGTGGAGTCGACGGCGCCCCATCCGTGTGACATCGAAACCATGCCGCGTCGCAAGCCAGGGTCGCGCCGTACGGTGGCAATGACCATGCCGTGCTCTGAACTGATTTCCACTAAGTCGCCGTTTAAGAATCCGTTTTCCTCCATATCTTGCGGGTTCATGAAGGCAGGGTTGACGGGGTATCGCAATCGAGTCTTCGATGCATTGCTGTAGGCACTATTCATCGATTCCAGCTGCCGTCGCGAGGTTAGTCTGAGCGGGAAAGCCGCATTGATCGGGCGATCGTCCCTGAGTTTAGCGAGTTCCTCAGCAACGTCGGTGGGGCACAGATTCAGCCGTGAGCCATCATCGTCTTGCGCCGGTTGGATGAAGGCATGATCGTGCAATAAAACGCCCTCGGGTCGAGCGATGAGCTGCTCGTATTTGAGTATGTTTTGGGAGCACATCCAGCGGACGAGGTCTTCGGTCTGGGGTTTCTCGTCCAAACTCAGTATTAACTCGGGAGCGACGATCTGCCTGTGTGAGGCGCCGAACGTGGGTTTTTTGATTGCGAGCGGACGACCCATTCTGCGCGCAAGCCCCCAAAAGAACTCCCAGTCGTCAATCACGCCTCCAGGACGATCGATGAAGGGGCGTGCCGCTTGCGCAAAGCTCACCGAGTAAAGCGCGTCGTACATGCCGCTGTAATCGAAACGTTCGTAAGGCAAGCTTGTTGCTATCGAGTAATGGGAAACGGCGGCCGTCTCGGTTGGGCGCGGATCGAGGGTTACCAACAAGGCCAGATCCTTGAAGGCGGCAAGCGTCCTCTTCGGATCACCGATGGCCTTCAACGGATTTCCCCCGACGACAATTAATGCCCGAATCTTGTCGTCGTCGCGCCCAATAATCTCTCGGGGAAGGAGCGCGGACGGATACTCCCCGAACATCGGTCCAATATCGACTGTTCGGCACTTTGGACCGAACTCCCAACTTCGATGTGGGGGGAACACCTGCTCCTTGATCGGATGTCCACCGAATAGCGGGTGAACATTGCGCACAATGTCACCGGCACGGCGGTAGCCGCCGCATATGGCGTTAAGCGCCTCGAGTAAGTGCTCGGCAAGGTTCGAATCCGCCGCCATGTCGATGCCAGTGCCAGACGCGGCGGACTTCCGCTTTGCTGCGGCGAACATCTCCGCCGCCCGTTCAATCAGCGCGCGATCCACGCCCGTCCGCTCTGCGACATACGATGGCGTAAACCCAGCGATACCAGCGCGCAACTCATCAAGCGATTCTGTGAAGCGAGAACAAAATGCCGCGTCGTGCCATCCCTTATCGAGTACAAGATGGATCATGCCGGCGAACAGTGTCGCGTCTTCGCCGGGACGAATTTGCAGATGGATGTCCGCGCGTCGTGCGGTCTCGGTCTGCCTGGGATCCACCACGATGAGCTTGATTCCGCGGCTTTTCGCGTCCCGCAATGCCTTCTGAGGCGCACTCATCGGGATGGTGCTGGACATGTGCGACACAGCAGAATTGACGCCGACTTCCATAATCACGTCAGCATCCAACGCGGAGTATTTGCCGGGCGCGAAAAAACCCATGCGTCCCATCGTGACCCACTTCGCCGATTGATCAAGGGTCATACTGGAGAAAATATACGGCGATCCAATCAAGTCAAACCACCCCTTCATTGCGGAATGGCATAACGAGTTATTGTTGGCTCCCGTACCGTAGTACATCGCAATAGCACCTGGGCCGTGGCGCAAAAGGAGTTCGGTCAATTTAACGTGTATTTCGTCTAGCGCTTGCTCGACCCCAATGTCTTCCCAATTCCCATCGGCCGACCGACTTCGAGAACCGATGAGACGGTCCTCCCCATTATGAAGGTCCATGCTGGCTAAGCCCTTGACACAAAAGTAACCACGGGTGAGGGGATGGCTCGGGTCGCCGCGGATTCCGATGATTCTGTTACCCGACACCTCTACCCGCAACCCGCAGACCGAAGGGCAGTTACGACAATAGGTCGTGTGGATAGACGACATTGCGAGCGCTTCACACGTTTCGTAGGGTTCGCGGCATTAGGCGGACGTCCCGCCCGCTCGGGCAGCTGCCTGAGCTCACGCACGCAATTGACCGAGGGGTCAATTGTCTGCCACGCAGGCATCCTGGTCAATATAATTCGACTGTAGATAATCGGTGTGGGCCATGAGGCGGGGCACTTGTTAGTCCAACGCCGTTGGATATTTCGGATCCCGGCGCAGCCTCCGTTCGAGTGTGTCAAGAGCGATCAAAGGGGAATTTTCGAGCGATCGTCGCCCCACGGAATGGATCGAAAAATGTATCTCTGCTACGGTGCAGAATCACTCTAATCTCGGTGAGCGGTGCGATATGTATCTGCGTATGTATGTAGGGACCACGTGAGCGTTTACGAATCAGTCTTGTACGAGGTGGGTGACCGTGTGGCCACCATCACTCTCAACCGGCCGCAAGTGCTCAATGCCTTCGATGCACAGTTGCGTACCGACTTGATCGCGGCGATCAACGAGGCGGTCAATGATGACCGCGTTCGAGTCGCAATACTCACTGGTGCCGGACGTGCATTTTCGGCTGGCGCCGATCTTCGCGAGGCGACGCCGCCGGAGTTTTTACCGCAATTTCAGCTCGACGATGAGTTTAAACCGGGATTGATGGCAATCGCGCACTCTGCCAAACCGTTTATTAGCGCTGTAAACGGCGTCGCCTCCGGAGCGGCCGTTGGGTATGCGATGGCTTGCGACATGATGATGATGGCTGATAATGCGCATCTTCATCTGGCGTTTGCATCGGTGGGTCTGGTTCCCGATGCAGGCACCACATGGCATCTCCTGCACCGGCTAGGGCCCAAGAAAGCATACGAAATCGTGATCGGCGCCGAAAAAGTCTCAGCACAGCGCTGCCTGGAACTTGGGCTGACGAATCGAGTCGTGCCTGCGGATGGATTGTTAACTTCAGCGCACGCATGGGCTACGCAGTTATCGGAGAAAGCGCCGCTTGTCTTACGTTACGTAAAGGAATCGTTCCGTAAGGTTGCACGGATGAATTTGGCCGACGCCATCTCCTACGAGGCCGCTCTACAGAATCGTCTCTTACGCAGCCAGGACGCACAGGAAGGCATCCGCGCTTTTCTCGAAAAGCGCAGGCCCAGATTTGTTGGAAAGTGAGGTGATCGCGCTAGCTACTTTCCGGCGCAAAAATGACTTTGCGAAAGAGGCCGCGAGCGGTGGTCGAGCATGACAAATCGCCGGCCTTACGACCGGGCAGGTATGAAGGGAGCGAGGTTGGGAGTCAGCGCTCGACGGAGGGGACGAGCGCGTGGCCGATATTGATGAGATTGTCGGCGATGACGCCGAGGCCGACCCAACGCTGGATGCCAGGCAGGCCCTTATAGCGACAGCGGTTCAGGCCGTGGCGGCGTTTGAGAAGGCTGATACGGCCCTCGGAGCCGGTACGCCACCTCTGAGCGTTGCGGAACCAACGTTTCTTTTCGAGCTGCTTACGCTGCTCGCTTTTGGTGTTGCGATTGGGGATGGCGACTCGCTTGACGCCGCGGGTGCAGGCCGTCGTCTCATTGTGCTGGGAAAAGAACGCGGCATCGGCGGTGACCAGATACGGCATGCGACCCAAGAGCTGGCGATGCACGTTGAGGGCGGGAAGCAACAAATCACTGTCCCAGGGACGCTCCCCGTAGACCTCGTAGTGCGTGACGATCTGCGCTTCGGCTTCTTGGATCTTCACCATCTTGCCGAACTCGGTAGGCTTTGAGGCTTTGCCCTTACGGATCACCTCGGTGTGCGGTTCGAACAAGCTGACGAGCTTACCCGGCACATGCGTGTTGCCCTTGAAGAGGCGCTCGCGCGCCTGGTGCATGACCTGGCGCACGCGCGGGATCATCCGCTCAAGGTAGGCTCTGTTCGCCTCCAGGCGGAGCTGCTGGAGAATGCTGCGGGCACGCTTGCGGCCGGTGGCGATCTCCTCAGCGAAGCGCTTGGCTTGACCGACCACGCGAGCCGTGTGGTAGAGCAATTTACGGTAGCAAGCCTTGAGTCGCTCCTGGCCCTGCTGCACCACACGGCTGCGGCTGGCGCGGGCGATCTGTCTGACCTGATAGCCCACCGCGCGGGTGCGATCGCGCAGCTTGGTCCCTGCGCGACCGGCGATCTTGGCGATGCGCTGCATCGTGCGGGTGAGCACCCGCACGCCATCCCCGAGAAGCGAGCTGTCGGTCGGGTAATGGATATCGGTCTCCACCACGGTGGTGTCCACCCGCAGCCGTCGGCCGCGAACGATGTGCTTCTCGCAGGCGATGGCCACCACTCGGGCGTGGATCTGCTCGATGATCTCGGGGCCGAGCGCGAGGGCGAGCCTGCCCAAGGTCTTGGCATCGGGAACCTTCTGCGCTCCGACCCGCGTGAACTGTCGGTAGACCAAGTTCGCGCGCACCTCGCGCTCGAGCACGTAATAGCTCCAGTTGCGCATGTGCTTCAAGAGCAACAGCCGCAGCACCACATCGGCGGGCGTGCCAGGCCGGCCCCGCGTACGGCTGTTGGGCGAGCGCCGAGCAAGGGCTTCGTAGACAATCTGCACGAGCGCCCGGTCGGCAAGCACTTGATCGACCTCACGCATCCACTCTTCCCACAAAGGACCGACTTCCTCTTGGATCAGGCCCTCGGCGAGAGACAGCTGCACTCGCGTAGGCTCGATCAAGTTAGCCCTTCCTGCGCCGCTGTGAGCGCTTGGCGCGAACCAACTGCTTCTCGCGCTCAAGCGAGCTCAGCAATCGATCACGGTTGTCAGCGGAAATCTCGGCCCCGATCTGCTGAAACTCATGCCACGCTTCTTGCGCACCGCGGAGGCTCTCCCCCAGCTCCGCCGGCACGTACACCGAATGCACCTTGCCTTCATCCTTGTAGCGGAAATACAGATGCGGACCGTGACGACTGGCCGGATCGTGAGCACATGCGCAAGAGGGGTCACCGCACTGGCGGGTGGACTCCGAAAGCGAGCCCTGCACCATCGAGGCCGCTGCCTGCTCGAGTTGGTGGATGAGTTTATCCTTACTACTCATTGAGTCGTAAGGTAACAAAGGAGGATCCACCCGTCAAGCCGCGCGCACCCGATGCGCCGCCGCTGATGTCTACGCCTTAAAATCAGTACGATCCTGCAGGAAATGTCCCGCGCGGCCGGTGAAATCGCCGCGACGACGCGCCTTATTTTTGCGCCGGAAAGTAGCTAGGAAAGCGCTGGCGGGGACGGCTCTAAGGACTATACGGAGCAAACCGGTGCTCGCGCACTCCGGTCAGTGCGCGGTGCGCCTCACCCTGCCGCGCGATCGCCTCCAATATGAAGGGCAAAAAGCGATCGAGTACTCGACCCGAAGCCGGGTTCGCGAGCAAGAAAAGGGACGCCACAGGGGTTTGAATTCAAGTCCTCTAGAATTTCTTGGTGAACTTGGCACCGAATTCGCGCGGCCGGCCAAATTCTCCCGATTCGGTCAGAATTGTGGCGTTATCATAACGGCCGGTGTAGTAAAATTTGTTGCATAAATTGGTCACGAACACTTTTACCGACCAGTTGTCTTCAGGCTTAGCTAGAGTGGCGAGCAAGTTGACGAGTCCATGCTGCGGCTCTTGTGAGAAGGGAGAGTTGAAGACCGAGTAATACTGTCCGCTGACGTAGTCGACTTCGCCCCGTCCGGTTAGCGTAAAAGCGGCGGTGAGATTAGTCGTATATTCAGTCCCGAAGGCTGCCGAATACTTTGGCGAGCGGTTGAGTCTGTTCGTCGCGAGATTGTAAACGCAGTTGGGCTGACCATTTATAGGTGCACAATCGTAAGCTCCCGAATTTCTGGGTTGGAGTCCGGCTGGTGTTGGCATACCAAAATCAGCGTAACTCGTCACGTAAGGATCTTGGCTGTCGAATTGCAAATACTTCGCGATGGGCAGCCAAGAAAACCCTAGGTTTGTCGTCCAGTTCCGGACCGGTTTCGCGACGAGGTCCAAATCCAAGCCCGCTATCTGCGAACGGGCAGCGTTCGCGACGCTGGTCAATGTGGGACTACCTGCACCACCTGTGGGAACGATAACCGATACTTGCATGTCGTCGTAATTGTAGAAAAACGCCGAGGCGTTTAGCGTCAGTCGCCTGTCGAAGAAGTTATTTTTGACCCCTACTTCGTAGGCGTTCACTGTTTCTGGCTTGTAGGCGTCGCCGCATACATTGTCCGAGAAGCCGCCAGCCTTAAAGCCTCTGCTGTAGCGCACGTAGGCTAAGCTGTTCTGCGCGAGATCGTAGTCGGCGCTCAGGTCGCCAGTCCACGAATTAAATCCGGCGGAGTATGTGGCGTCACACACGTTAACCATAGTACCGTTAGGGACGCCGCCCGTGGCACCCACATTATAGAAGTTTTCGTAGGTGAAGCTCTTGGTGTCGCGTGTGAATCGAATGCCGCCACTGATTCGCAATTGATCGATTACCGAATATTTGAGCTCCGTAAAGGCCGCTCCCGACTGAAGGGTTTGCCAATGATGATCTATGATGAAGGTGCCTTCCGGATAGGGGAGAATCTGCGATCCGTAGTCGATTGTTTCATCTTGGCGCGTTTTCTCATGGAGATAGAACATGCCGGCGGCCCACTGCAGTCGATCGACTTGACCAGTTAGATCGAATTCTTGTGTGATTTCGGTGTCATTGATTGGAGCGGCTGTGCTTGTAAGATACTCAGCAGTGGTATCGTCGTAATCGCCCCGATTATTCCAAATCATTGTTACGAGACCCGTGATCGACTTGAGCTTGGCAGTTCCGAAATCGTAATTCACCGTGGCTGAATAGATGCCAGTCTGCGTATCTGTAAACGGATAAACGTCGGACGCCGTCGTCCACGAATGCTCGTTATACAAAACATACTGACCGCCGAACAGGGCTCCGATTCCGGGAATGCCAATCGGGTCCTGCGCACTAATCGTCGAGTGCTCGTCATCAAACTGCAGCCGAAGGATAACTTGAAGTGCATCATTGGGCTGGTACAGCATCGTTCCACGTAAGTCTATCTGGTGTACTCCGTCTTCTTCCTTATCCAAAAACGTGTTCTTTACGTACCCAGCATCATAATTCGCATAGGCCGCCAAACGGCCCGATAGCTCTTGGGTCCCGCCAGTAACGTAGCTGAAAAAATTACCATCCTGGTTGCTGCCGCCACCGACCGTCACCTCGCCTGAGAAGCCGTTTTCAGGGAGGTTGGAATTGTAGAGCACGGCGCCGCCAGTGGCGTTGCGCCCGAAGCTTGCTCCCTGCGGCCCCTTCAATACTTCGACGTCAGCCAAGTCATTAAACGGTGAGAATATCGCTTGCACGCGGCTTATATACACGCCATCCTGGTAGACAGCGACTCCGCCTTCCGTCCCAATATCAAATAGATCCTGGCCAATGCCCCGGATGAAGATCCTCGGCGAACTCGACCCCGGGTCGACCATAAGGCCGGAAACTTGACTCATCAGCCCCTGTGGACCGGTCACATCCCTCTCCGCGAGTTGATCGCCCGAGATCGCGTTGATGGTGATGGGTGTTTTTTGCAACTCCGACGCGCCGAATTTGGTCGCCGTTACGACAATCTCCGTGAGACTATCCGCGCTCGACCCTGGTGATGCTGTAGGGTTCTGCGTCTGAGCAAGTAACGCGCCGCCTCCGCTTTCCGCACTTTGGCCCCAGCCCAAATCGGGGGCGACGATTAATGCGGTTGCGAGAACGGTCGTGGTCAGGAATGACATATGCATATATCGCTTACCCTCCCCGGGGCACGTCTGCTTCTAGTTGTCGAGCACTCCAACCCTGCCCGGGATTCGGGCCGCCGTTTTTTCTGGGACAGTTGGTGCATTTACACGCTGCACTCAGCGCTGGTTCAGGGCGCAGCCATAATGTGCCTTACGAATTAATTAGTCAATTACTCGGACTTGATCGGTTGAGCCCGCACGCACCGCGCTGGCACCTCCGCCTGGGCGGACACAGACGCATGCGGACCGGATGCGCCCCTTGACAATTCCGTGATTCGCGAACCGTCGGTGGAGCGTCTGTGGGCGAGAGAAACATCGGTGGGCCGGGGCGCGCGCGGAATCCGCAGGTGAACGGTTTCACAGACGAGAACCTCATAAATCGAGCTTGTTAGAGTTCACGATTGCCGCCATCATTTAGCGCAGGCGTGCTCGGTCACGTGCGCCACTGGCGTGGTATTCTCAATGGCCGCCTTGCGGTTCATGGGTGCGCCAATGATGCCCGCCATTCGTCAGAGCGTATCTTGAATTAACTGCTTGATTATTTTATGCTTTGGTGCCGGGCGTGATCGATTCTATCTTGCGCTGCTGCATCTCAAGGCAAGTAGCTGGGGGAAGGGGGGCGTCTAGGCATGGCGAGATTGGACGAACTTAAGTTAGCCCAGATCGATATATTCGATTCTCGGTTCGCTCGCGACCCCTTCGCCATTTATCAGGCGGCGCGCACCATCCATCCTTGGCTTGCACGTTACCAATTCGGCTATTTTCTTCTCGATTATGCGTCGATGAAAGCGTTTCTGCGCGACGATTCGCGCTGTCGGACGCCAAATCGCGATATCACCCGCCAATGGAACGCCTGCGGGATGTCCTTTGAGCGATTCAACGACCATCAATTGGTCGCACTAGGAGGCGTGGAGCACAAGCGAATAAGAGATTTGGTGGCGCCGGCGTTCACGCCGCGCGCCGCCAATACACACCGCCCTTTCATGCGCGAGGTCTTCGAGGGGATACTTGATGAGCTGGGGGACGTCGACAGCTGCGATATCAATGACGTGTCCTCGCGATATCCGATCACCGTCATGTGCGGCTTAATTGGAGTCCCCCGTGAAGATATATCGAAGTTCGTGCAGTGGCTGGACGTGATGGAGGCGGCATTCGGTCAGGATGTCCGCATCCTGCCAAAGCTCAACGAGTCCGCCACAGGAATGATCGACTATGTGACCGATGTGATCAATGATCGCCGCAAGCCGGGAGAGCATCCCGACGATCTCCTCCAGTCGCTCGTCAATCTCGCCCACATGGGAGACCGATTGACAGACGAGGAGTTGAGACTGCTGCTCGTCCTATTACTCGGCGCGGGTTTTGATACGTCCAAGAACCAACTGAACCTCATAATGAAACTATTCATCGAGTACCCCGAGGAATGGCGCAAGGTGGCCGATGACCCCACTCGTGCAAAGCTAGTTATTGAGGAATCGCTGCGCTTCATGAATCCTATCGGCGCGCTGCATCGAGTCACCAATGTAGATATCGTTTACAACCATGTGCTTATCCCCGCAAATAGCTTCTTGAGCATCCCCCTCACCTACAACGGCCGGGATTCGGCGGTGACCGCGAACCCCAATGTCTTCAACCCTGATCGCCCTAAGGTGACCCATGTGTCGTTCGGCCAGGGGATCCATATGTGTCTCGGTCAGTTCTTGGCGAGAGCGCTACTCGAAGAAGCGGTTCCGATTATGGCTCGGCGTCTGCGGCATCCGCGGTTAAACGGCGAGTGCACGTTCCGCTCGCCATTGGGTATCTGGGGCGTTCGGTCGCTACCGATCAAGTTTGAGAAGTCCGCGGCGCCGGCCGTGAGTTAAAAACGTCAATCTTTGCAAGGTGAACATGTGAACAGAAGTGTCATCGACGACCAAACGCAGGATTACGCGAAATCACCCGGGGAGTCAGTGCAGAGCATATTTGCCAGGGACCTGCGCCCCCCTCCCAATGCGTGGCGCCAGACGTCCTATCGCTTTCTTGGAAATGACGACATTCCGGTGGAGCGCTATATATCGCCGGCATGGCACGCCTTGGAGGTGGAGCGAGTTTGGCGTAAAACCTGGCAGGTGGCATGTCGGATGGAAGAAATACCGAATGTGGGGGATTACCTCGTGTATGACATTGTGGATGACAGCGTCCTCATCGTGCGGACGGCCGCGGGAGTCATCAAGGCCTATGTCAACGCCTGCCTTCACCGTGGGACGATGCTGTGCGTCGATCGCGGCAATGCCAAACAGTTCCGGTGCCCATTTCACGGTTTTACGTGGTCCCTCGAAGGAACTCTTCGCTACATTCCTGGACAGTGGGATTTCCCGCACGTCGATCGCGCGAAGTTTCGTTTGCCGGAGGTCAAAGTCGATACCTGGGGTGGCTTTGTCTTCGTCAATTTGAATCCCGAAGCGGTGCCGCTGCGTGACTATCTCGAAATACTGCCAGACCACCTCGACGGTAGGGATTTCGAGAACCGCTACAAAGCGATGCACGTTTCGCAGGTTGTTCCTTGTAATTGGAAGGTCGTGCAAGAAGCCTTCATCGAGGGCTATCATGTCGCTGAAACGCACTTCGCCAAGGACGAGGATGGTCAAGTGCTGCCGACCGATCCGATCGCCACATTTTCTCATGACACGGCAACGCAATATGACATTTGGCCCCACGAAAGTCGGCACATAAATCGCCTCATGCAGGCGGGAGGTGTTCCAAGCCAATACGTAGCCCATCATATAAAAAGCGAGCAACAAATCGTTGATCGGATGCTACGAAGAGTTCCCGAGGAAAGAAGGCCGAAGCTGAAGCCCGGTGAAAAGGCTCGGCCTGCGCTTGCCGAATTCAACAGACAAGCGCTCAGTCAGTTGCACCGGACTGATTTATCCAGTCTCAGCGACAGCGAAGTGATGGATCAGAATCAATACAATGTGTTCCCCAACTTTACGCTCTGGCCCGCCATGATTTCCCCGCTTTGCTACCGCTTTCGCCCGTTTGGAAACGATCCCAATAAGGCGATCTTTGAGGTCTGGTTTCTGTATCCCCGGCCGCAATATGGTGAAGCGCCGAAAGTTGCCTCTGAGCGACGACTGGCGGAAGGCGACAAATGGGCAGGCGTTGCGGAACTGGGCGGCTATGGCCCCATAATCGATCAGGACATGCCAAATCTCTCGCGAATACAAAAGGGCCTGCGCGCTACAACAAAGCCCGGGGTCACACTAGCGAATTATCAGGAGGTCAGAATAAGGCATTTTCACCAGACACTTGAGGAATACATATATAGTGAGGCCGGAAAGGGAACCGGTTAGGAGGTGTTCCGCAAGAGCGTCAGGCAGCCGTATAGCCCCCATCGACTTTCAGCGAATGACCGAGGATGAAGCTTGCATCATCGGATGCGAGGAACAGGACCGCATTGACGACCTCCTGCAGATCGGCGATACGGCCGATGGGGTGCAGCGCTAATCCTCGGGCGATCAGCTCAGGATGAAGCCTCTCCACGGATTCATACATTGGAGTGCGCATGCCCCCGGGGCTTACGGCGTTAATGCGGATGCCTGACTGGGCGAACTCCAGAGCGAGCGAGCGCGTCAGTCCAAGGGCGGCGTGCTTGCTCGCTACATAGGCCGGATTTCCAGCCGCGCCAATCTCATCGGTAATCGATGTGACGTTGACGATCGCTCCTTTGTGGCGGGGGAGCATCGCGCGAATCTCGGCTTGCATACACAAAAACACGCCCCGGAGATTGACGGCCATAACACCATCAAAGACGTCTTCCTCCAGATCCAGAAAGAAGCCAGGTGGCTGCTCAACCCCAGCATTGTTCACGGCAATATCAACGTCTCCTAGCTTGGCAACGGTCTCGCGCACCAACTCGTCCACGCTCGCCCTGACGGCAACATTAGCCGAGATCGCGATGGCGTGGCTGCCCGCCTTCTTGACCAACTCCAGAGTCTCGAGATTCCCGTCTTTGTTTATGTCAGCCAGCGCAACCTTCGCCCCCTCGCTTGCGAAAGTGAGGGCTATCGCCCGGCCCAGTCCTCCGGCTGAACCGGTCACGATGACAACTTTCCCGTCGAAGCGTGCTCGGCCCACTAAAACGAACTCCTGGTTAGCGAATATAAGCCGCCATATTTAACTGCTCACGCGAAAACAATTCATTCCTTCGTCCAGCACGGCTCCCACGAGCCGCAGCCCGCCTCGCCGTCCCACTCGATGTTGCAGCTAATGTCACAGTATGCGAGCCGCGTCGCCAGACCATCCACCAATCCGACGTGCTCGTAGTTAGGGGGGACCATGGTTAGTGCCACGCGACGTTTCGTCACCTCATAAACGACCTCTGCGGAGTGACCGTCCGCCACGGCGAGGAATTTTCCTGTATCGCCCGGCTCCCAGCCCGATTTCGGCATCTCGACGCGGGTTACCGTATGAATCTTGCCGTCCCCAAGATGCATGTAGCCTGTATGGGAGCCCGGCGACATCTGGATGGCAGTAAGAGAACGACCGCTCGGGAAGGCGCCGTTAAAGAAACCTGATCCGTTGTGCAGCTTCTGGGTGTTGCGCGGTCCGTAGGAGTGGTCATTCGCGCCTGGACAATTGAGCTCAAAGCGCTCATTTCCGATTTCCACGTTTCCGATCACCTGACCGGTTTGCTCGAAGTGGGCGGGCATGACCGATTCGGTATCCGCTGTGCCATGCTTCAATCCCCAGACAGGGGTTCTACAACTCAACTGTAGGTCGACCGCCAACGGCACAGCGGGTCCGTCACTGATGGCCGCCTGCAACAGCGCGGCGGCGGAGCGCTGCTGTCCTGCACCTTCTGCGCGGAATCGCCACAGATGGTGCGGTTGTTCGATGATTATATGCACGGCCTCGAAACCCGGCCCAAAAGGCGAGCGCTGCCGACCGTACGAATGAAGGACATAAACCTGATCCCCCTTCATGACGGTACAGTACCCACGCCATATTATTGGCTTCTCCGGATGGCGCTGGAAATGGGCGTATACCGTCAGATCGTTTTGGTGATCCCAGGCCCAGAACGCATAGCTCTCGCTCCAGTACGCGACTGGTTGCGGCTCGTGCGGAAGATCCTCCTTTGGTGAAACATGGGAATGTAGGTTCATGCGGACCCTTCCTCGCTTAGGAGAGCGATTAACGCCAAACGTTAGAATTTATAACACAGCTACGCCTTCGCGTCAGCCTTGAATCAATCCAGTAATTACTTTAGGCTGGCAACTGATGAGCAGAGACTCTATCCATCGAATTCGATCTCGTTGCAACGGCAATCTTGCAAGTGGTTTGAACAGCAAATTCAGTATTACTGATTAACGAGGGGTCGCTATCTCTACGACGAGTTTGCCGATGGCGGCGCGCCGAGCTAGTCGTCCGATTGCCTCACCACCCCGCTCGAGCGGGAACACCTCTGTCACACGCGGGCGGATCTTACCGGCCCGCCACCATTCGAATAGCTGACGCACATTATCCTTTTGGGCGGTCGTTTCGCGTGCCGCAAAGGCACCCTGGAACACTCCGCGGATGTCGCAACCTTTTAGCAGCACGAGATTGAGTGGCAATCTAGGAATTCCCGCGGGAAATCCAACGGTAAGGAAACGGCCCTTCCATGCGATTGCACGGAGAGCGGCTTCTGAATATTCGCCGCCCACCGGGTCTAGAATAACGTCGGCGCCATGCGCGCCGACCGCCGCCTTCAGGCCGTCTGCGAGTGCCCGCGCTAAATTGCCGGAGAAGGGCGGCCGACCATATATCAGGACGTCGTCTGCTCCCGCGGCGCGTGCCGCTTTGGCCTTTTCGTCTGATGAGACGGCCGCGACGACCCGCGCACCAATTGCCTTGCCGATCTCAACTGTTGCTAGTCCGATACCACCGCCGGCTCCGAGGACCAGCAATGTTTCTTCCGCCCGCAATCCGCCGCGATCCTTCAATGCATGAATGGCCGAGGAGTACGTGAAGAGTAACGCCGAACCGTCAATGAATCCTCGTTCGTCGGGAAGGTGAAATACGTTGTCGGCAGATGCCACCGCTTTGTCCGCAAGCCCACCGCTACCCGAGAGCATTGCAATGACCCGGTCACCCACGGCGAATTCTATCACCCCCTCACCGAGGGTGTGGACCGTTCCGGCAACTTCACTGCCCGGCGCAAATGGGCGTTCTGGCTTAAACTGATATCTGTCCTCAATGACTAGAACATCCGGGTAATTAATCCCACAGGCCGCAACTGCAACCACGATCTCACCGCGCCTCGGAACCGGATCGGGCACGTTCAAAAGTTGAAGAGTTGCCGGGCCACCCGCTGCAACGGAACAGAGCGCTTTCATATATCACCTCGTCGGAGCACATCAACCGCGAAACTTGCACCATGGAGGCGGATCAGAACATTCGATAGATAGTCCATCGTTTGCACAAATCGGCACCCAGAGAATCCGCAGACTTGACCTGATCGAAGAGCGCCCGAGCGGTTACGGGCTCGCTGCCCTTCTGATATAGAAAGACGGCTGATATAGAAAGACGGC
>DATKPK010000153.1:0-6469 GCA_035524095.1 Binataceae bacterium (SeqCode)
CAGGCCGCCGCTGGAATCGATATCGTCAACGACGGCGAGATGGGCAAACCGTCCTATTCCACTTACGTCAAGGACCGGCTATCTGGCTTTGGCGGCGAAAAAAGCTCACGCCTGCTTGCCACCGATCTCGCCGAGTTTCCCTCGTTCACCAAACGCGGCGGGCGCGAGACTGGCGTCACCGTCTTGAAGCGCCCCTCATGCACAGGACCAATCGCCTATGCCGATACGGCAGGCGTCCGTACCGACATCGCCAATCTCAACGCCGCCCTCAAAGGCGCCAAATATGAAGAGGCGTTCATCAGCGCCGCTTCGCCCGGTGTGGTCTCGTTTTTTCTCAGTAATAATTACTACCCCAGCCACGGGGCTTATATCCGCGCGATCGCCGACGCGATGAAGACGGAGTATGAGGCGATTGTGAACGCCGGCTTCATCCTTCAAGTCGATTGTCCCGACCTCGCGATGAGCCGTCATATCCAGTTCAAGGACCTGTCACTTGCCGACTTCCGCAAGACCATTGAATTGCATATCGACGCGCTCAACCACGCACTCGCCAACGTTCCAGCCGATCGCTCGCGGCTCCACCTATGCTGGGGTAATTACGAAGGCCCTCATCATCATGACGTCGCTTTGCGCGACATCATCGATATCGTCCTCAAGGCGCGCCCTCAAGGCCTTTCCTATGAAGCCTCAAATCCGCGTCATGAGCACGAATGGGCGGTCTTCAAAGACGCTAAACTTCCTGACGGCAAAGTTCTGATTCCAGGCGTGATCGATTCCGTGACTAATTTCGTCGAGCATCCAGAGCTCGTCGCTCAACGCATCGGAATGTTAGCCGGCGTCGTCGGCCGCGAGAATGTTATCGCCGGCACCGATTGCGGCTTCGGCACGATCGCGGGCGTCTCACGCGTGGACGGCGAAATCGCCTGGGCCAAGCTCCAATCGATGGCCGAAGGCGCACGCCTCGCTTCGAAACGCTTATGGTAAGGCCGGGCATCCGAGGCTGTACGGCCAAGAACCTGGGAGCCGGCCGCCGGAGAACCTGGGGCCGCGCTCAACGCTTTACCCTTCAACTTTTAATCGCACGGAGTTCACGACGATGAAGCGCAGCACCGATCGCATCCTCACCACTCATACTGGCAGCCTGCCCCGCCCCAGTGACCTGCTGAAGCTGATCGCTGATCAGGAGGCGGGCGCATCAGACGACACCTCGTCGGTCCGTGCGCACGTGAAAGCGGCGGTCGCCGACATCGTCCGCAAACAACTCGAGACGGGCGTCGATATCGTCAATGACGGCGAGATGGGTAAGCCGTCATATGCCACCTACGTCAAGGATCGTCTCTCCGGCTATGGCGGCGAGGCCACTATGTTGCCGATCCGAGACCTGGCTGAGTATCCAGAATTTGCCGAGCGCTTTATGCGCGACAGCCCCATCGATGAGTTGAAGCGTCCCGCCTGCACTGGGCCCGTCGCCTACGTGAATCTCGAACCACTCCAGCGTGACATCGACAACCTCAAAGCCGCGGCTGAAGCGAGCCATCCCGCCGAGGCTTTCATGAGTGCCGCTTCGCCGGGCGTCATCACCATTTTCCTCGGTAACCATCACTACAAGAGCCACGAGGAGTATCTCGGGGCGCTCGCCGAAGCGATGAGGAGTGAGTACCAGGCCATCCATCGGGCTGGTTTCATCCTCCAGGTCGATTGCCCTGATCTTGCGATGGGCCGTCATATCCAGTTCCCTGACGCGACGCTCGCTGAGTTCCGCAAAACTATCGCGATGCACGTCGAGGCGCTGAATCACTCACTCGCCGGCATCCCGCCTGAAAGGGTTCGTCTTCATCTATGCTGGGGGAATTACGAAGGGCCGCATCATCTGGACGTGCCGCTGCGCGACATCATCGACATTGTTTTCAAGGCCAACGCCGCCGGCATCTCCTATGAAGCCTCGAATCCACGCCATGAGCACGAATGGACCGTCTTCAAAGACATTAAGCTACCCGACGGAAAGGTATTGATCCCCGGCGTGATCGATTCGACCAACAATTTCATCGAACATCCTGAGCTGATCGCGCAGCGTATCTGCAACATTGCGCGTGTAGTTGGAAAGGAACACGTTATCGCAGGTACCGATTGCGGTTTCGCGACCGTCGCGGGCTATACCCCGGTCGAGCCAAAAATCACCTGGGCCAAGTTCGCGACCATGGCCGAAGGCGCGCGTCTGGCGACAGATGAGTTATGGTAATCTGAAGCTGCGGGGCTCTTGTATCATAGCCCGAGCTTATGAGGGCGTGCATGCGCAAGTCTGAGAGACAAGTTGGCTCGGCTTACTCGTGAGGCGGTGAATCTACCAGGCCGCTGCATTTTGACTCTGCGCCACGCCCTAAGAATCTGAAGTCCGCTTCCGGCACCACCCGCGACGAGCTAGACTCGGATATCCGGCGATGGCGCAGAGCAACAATAAATCCAATGGCGCTAAAAGCAGTGCCAAGTCCAACGGCGCGAAGGGCGATGGTTATGATCTGGTCGCCGAGAATCGCAAGGCGCGTCACGATTTCTTTATTGAGGAATCGCTTGAAGCCGGCATGGCCCTGACCGGTACCGAAGTCAAATCACTCCGCGCCCACAAGGCTAATCTTCGGGACAGTTATGCGCGAATCAAAGACGGTGAGGCTTTCCTGCAAGGCGTCCACATCGGCGCTTACGCCCCGGCTGGCCAGTTCAGCCACAAGGAGACTCGCGCGCGCAAGCTCCTGATGCATCGCCGGGAGATCGATCGGTTCTGGGGACGAGTTCGCGAACGCGGCTACTCTATCGTGCCGCTGAGAATCTATTTCCGCGGCGGCCGGGCGAAAGTCGAACTCGCCCTCGCTAAGGGCAAGCATCTCTACGATAAGCGAGAAGCGATCGCGCGCAAGTCGAGCAGGCGCGACATCGAACGCGCCCTCAAATCCCGCAACCAATAATTTTCTTTAGCTTGATTTCGCGGTGTCCGCTGCAGCCTCGCTCTCACCGATCAAGGCGCGAAGCCGTGCAATTCGGCGGTTGAGCGGCGGATGAGTCGAAAAAAGATTCGCCCAAAAGCCTTCGTCATCCTCACCCGCAGCTTGCAGAGGATTAACCATAAACAGATGGCCAACGCCGCGCGATGCGTGCTTCAGCGGAGATTCGGTCTGCGCGATCAACTCAAGCGCGCGTAACAACGCCCGCGGATTCCGCGTGAATTCCACTGACGATGCGTCGGCCAGATACTCCCGCTGACGCGAAATCGCCATCGCGATTAGCTGCGAAAACATCGGCGCGAGAATGGCGAGAATGAACACAGCGATCGCAATCAGCGCACCGGCGTTACCACTGTCACGATTGTCGCGATCACGCCGCCCGCCTCCGATGCCTCCGAAGCCGCCAAACCACGACCACCGGATAAAGAAGTCCGCCAGTAACGCGATTCCGCCAATCAGCACCGCGATCATCATCATCGTTCGGATATCGTAGTCCGCGATATGCGACATCTCATGGCCGATGACGCCCTGCAATTCCTCGCGGTCCATCTCATCGACCAGCCCCGCTGTCACGCAAATCACCGAGTGTTCTGGGTCACGTCCCGTCGCAAATGCGTTGGGTGCTGGATCATGGATTATGTAGGCGCGCGGCATCGGCATCCGCGCGGCGAGCGCCATCTCATGCACCACGTCCAGCACCATTTGATGTTTTGGCGTGTCGGCCGTAAGTTCGCGCGCATGCACTGAGGCAAGCACCACTGATGCGCCACTATAGTACGAGAGTACCGCCTGCACTGAGCCGATTATCAATGCCGCGATGGTCAGCATTGGAAAGCCAACCAAACTACCCTCAGCGATGGTCAGATCACCGAAGACAAAATCCAACCCGAAGCCCAGAGCGGTAAACAGAACCAGAAAAACCGTAACCAGCAGCACAGTCTCGCGCCGGTTGCGCCGTTCCAGCGTGCGGAAATCACTGTGTCCCCGACTCATCGAAGCTTACTAATGCTGAAGATCAAACAATGCCCTGCTTAGGCGTGCGGCGAGCCTAGTGACAAATCGACTTTCGGCACCGCACGATCAGCCTCGTCTATCTTGAAATACTCAGCTGGCGTGAAGCCGAAATTATTTGCGATGAAATTCGTTGGGAAGGATTGGATCCGCGTGTTGAAGTTCAGTACGACGTCGTTATATGCTTGCCGCGCGAACGCCAATTGATTCTCAGTCGTAGTGAGTTGTTCCTGCAACTGCATAACGTTCTGATCCGCTTTCAATTGCGGATAGCGTTCAATCAGGGCCAGCAGCCGCCCGAGTCCTGCCGTCAACTGATTCTCCGCCGCCACCTGAGCCGCCTGATTCGGCGCCGCCACTGCACGATTTCGCGCCTCGACCACCTGCGTTAGCGTGTCACGCTCGAACTCCATGTAGCCCTTGACCGCCTCAACGAGGTTGGGAATCAAGTCATGACGGCGCTTCAATTGAACGTCGATCTGCCGCCACGCGTTGTCGATCTCGTTCTTGAGCCGTACCAATCCGTTGTAGGCGAAGACCAGATAGATCGCGATAACCGCAACAATAATCAGGAATATCAGCATGCGCACCACCGCCAGTTATTACTCATTCGCATTTCTTTATGGTCCCCAAACCTCAGAACTGAAAGATAGCTGCTGCCTTGCGGGCGTTCGACAGTCTGATAGTGTTTGACGGGGTTTGGACTTGCAATCAATCGTCGCAGGAGAGCATGTGAAAGAAGGTAGAGTATTTGATCAAGAACAATTGTCTGGATCTAAATTCCACCAATGTGCACTCGTCCACGTTGAGTTCGAAGACGTTAATCTGTCAGGGGCAATTTTCAAGGATGTGAACCTGAGCAATTCATCTTTTGCCGATATCAACTTCCAACGCGCCAGGCTTACTAATGTAAATCTCGCCAACGTCATTATCGAAGACGCGAATATCGATGGACTGACGATTCACGGTTGGAACATTGCCGATTTGATCAAGTCTACCGGACAACGCGATCCCTCAGAGTGAACCCAGCAAAGGTAAATCCATGCCGTGACGCGCTGCGATCGTGGAAGAAAGCGGCGCGTGAGCTTGCCACTCCACGCGCCGTTTGAGGCAACCACCTGACAGTTGTCAGTTGATCTGGATTTTGACCGACTTGCTCTCAGGCCTCTTCTCGACCTTGAGCTCTAATACGCCGTCGGTATAAGACGCGCGTATCTGATCATGGCTCGCGTCCTTCGGCAATGCGAATGCGCGCCGGATCGATCCATAGTAGCGCTCGGTACGATGAAGTTCCGTGCCTTCAGGATATTCCGTGTGCTTGCGCTCGGCGGTGATCATCAGCGTCCCGTCTTCAACACGGACTTCGATCGCGTCGCTCTTCAGACCGGGCATCTCGACGTAGAAGTGATACGCATCGTGGTCCTCGGTGACATCTGCACGCGGCGCAACATAGCGCGGGGTATTGTTCACTTCACGCAACCAGCCGTTCATGCGTTCGGCCATCCAATTATGCCCATTCCAGCCATTTTCAAAACGGACTTCCATCAAATTCTCCCTCCAGCTTGATGCCGGATAATATAAAAATCTTGAGCCGCCCAGTTGCCGACTGTTCGAGCTGACTGCGCAAACCTCATGGGTTCAAAGTAAGTACGATTGGACCGCGGTCAAGTCTCATTCCACGCCAGATTTAATGATTCCGCGGCATAGCCATTTCTCAAGCTTCTGGCTATTACTCGCCCGCCAGCGGCTTGGCCGCCCGTTCGATTTCCGCCGCATACCGGCCGGCCATCGCGATGTCGCCTGATTTTTCGGCCAGCGCCTGCCCCTCTTTCAGTATCTCGACTGCACGCGCTACATTGCCTTTGCTCAGAAAATTGCCAGCCCGGCGGAAGACCTTTGCGTAGCGTTGTCCTTTTTCAGCCGCATCCATGACCTCTAATAACCCCGGCGAAACGGTTGATACAATCCTCGGTGGCACACTGACTATTGTACAACCAGCTAATGGCTATCGCTTCGCGATTGACTCGATTCTGCTGGCGCGCTTTGCCGACGTCCGCCCACGCGATCGCGTGCTGGAACTTGGCGCCGGATGCGGCGTCATCTCAATCGCAATCGCGGCGACTCGCGCCCCCCGCCAAATCGTGGCTCTCGAACTTCAACCTAAACTGGTGGAGTTGATCACGCGCAACGCTGCACTGAACAACTGCGATAATCTCACGGCGATTCAAGCTGATCTTCGCCGCCGCACAATTCGCGGCCTCAAAGCGGGCTCCTTCGATGCAATCGTGGCCAACCCGCCCTATCGCGCGGTTCGTACCGGCCGCGTGAGTCCCAACTTCGAACGCCGCATTGCACGCGACGAGAGCAACGCCACCCTCGACGCTTTCATCCGTGCCGCCGGCCGCTATTGCAAGGACGGTGGCCGCGCCAGCTTTGTTTTCACCACAGCACGGGCCGCCGAG
>DATKPK010000154.1:0-17782 GCA_035524095.1 Binataceae bacterium (SeqCode)
GGGTGACGACGAGGCGCGGACAAGGCCGCGCCTCGTCGTCACCCGCCGCATGGATTATCCACCGAACCGGCTGTTCGCAGGTTGGCTCTACAACCGTGCCGTCGATGGCGTCGCGGCAATCTCACCGTCAGTAACTCATGCCTTAGTAGCGGCTGGCGTCAGGCCCGATCGTATAGCGCTGATTCCCAGTGGCATCGACTGCGATCGCTTCACGCCACCGAATGACGCTGCTCGCATCGAAGCACGTACCGCACTGGGCCTGACACCCAATCAATTCGCGATCGGTGCGATCGGAATGCTCGAATCCCGCAAGGGTCATCGCTTCTTGGTCGAAGCGCTTGCGCTCGTGCGTGAGCTATCCAGTAATCAGCTTAATCTGCGCTGCTTCATCGTCGGCGGCGGCTCTTTGCAAACCGAATTGGCGGATCAAATAGACGCCTTGGAAGACACCGGCCGCATCGCTCCCGGCACAATCCGGATGCTTGGCGTGCGCGATGACCCCTATCCAATTCTCGCCGCGCTCAATCTATTCGTAATGCCCTCAATAGCCGAAGGTCTCGGGGTTGCGTCTCTCGAGGCAATGTCCTGCGGATTGCCGGTCGTCGCCAGCGCGGTGGGCGGCTTGCGCGATTTAGTCCAAAATCGTGTAACCGGCCTGTTAGTGCCTCCGGCCGATCCGTCAGCTTTGGCAGGCGCAATCGTGGAACTCATTGCAGCGCCTGAGCTGCTAACCGCGATGGGCGCGGCTGGCCGGACTTGTGTAACGGATAGTTACAGTGCGACGGCTATGGCACAGCGTACGCTGGCGCTCTATCGCGATTGTCTCGCGCGCTAGCTTTAAATTGCGCGACAATAGAATTAGCGTTACGAAATGATCAGAAGGGTACCAAGTCGATGAGGAGTATGACGGGCTTCGGCCGGGCCGAGCTCGAACGCGGCGGGGTGCAAGTGGTGGCGGAAGTCCGCGCCCTCAATCAGCGCTTCTTCGAGCTGAAACTCAATCTGCCACGCGGATGGGGCGAGCATGAGTCGGAAATCCGCAAAATCGTCCAAGAAGTCGTCGAGCGCGGACGTGTCGAACTCTTCGTCCGCTGCGTAACGCTCAAGCCGCCACCAGCCCGCTTGCGTGTCAACGATGAGTTGGCCGCCAATTACGTTGCCGAGTTGCGACGTCTGGGCAAGAGCCTTCGCCTCGACGGCGCCTTGGGCATGGACGTCGTGATGCAACGTCCGGAAATCTTTCAGGTGGTTGAAGAGGAATACGACGCACGCCCGGGCGTCGAGCTAGCCTTCCAGGGATTGCGGCGGGCACTAAAGATGATGGAGAGCGAACGCGTTCGCGAAGGTGCCGCACTGAAACGTGACTTCGAGTCACGCATTAAAAAACTGGCTGCGGCGCTGCCGCGGATTGAAAAGCTCGCGCGTGAATCTCGCACGGCAATTCGCGCCAATTTTGAAAGCCGCATCCGCGAGCTGATGGCCGAACTGCCCATCAACGAAAAGCGCCTGCTCGACGAAGCCGCCACCGCCGCCCAGCATGGCGATATCACCGAAGAAATGACCCGGTTCAGCGTCCATCTGAAGGCGCTTAAAGCGCTGCTCATCCGCGAAGGACCAATCGGTAAATCGATCGAATTCCTGCTCCAGGAGATCAATCGCGAGGTCAATACAATGGGGGCCAAGTCGCAGACCGCAGCCCTGTCGCAGACCACTATCGAGATGAAAGGTGAACTGGAGAAAATGCGCGAGCAGGTCCAGAACGTCGAATAAGCCTCAGCGTATTGCGTGCACCTCTTTTCTAAAACAGTATTTGCACTACGGAGGGGCCGCTTAATATAATCGACATGGACCTGCAACGCCGTCGCCGAGGTATTATATTTATACTTTCCGCTCCATCTGGCGCCGGAAAGACGACTATATCGCAGGCGGCGTTGAAAGAGATTGACGGCTTGAGCGCGTCTGTCTCACTAACGACGCGGTCGCCGCGGGGGAGTGAAACGGTCGGAGTCGACTATCATTTCGTGAGCGAAGGGGAATTCAATCGTCAAGCCGCTGCCGGCGAATTAGCCGAACATGCTCGCGTCTTCGATGCCAGCTACGGTACGCCGCGCGCTCCACTAGATCACTCGGTCGGCACCGGCAGCGATATTCTCCTCGATATTGATATCCAGGGGGCGCGCCAGATTCGGCAACTCTATGCTGCCGACACGGTGACGATCTTCGTGATGCCCCCAAGCTTCGCCGAACTTGAAGGACGCCTGCGCAAGCGCGGCACGGAAGCGGAAGACGCCATCGCTCGTCGGCTCAATCGTGCCCGCGAAGAAGCCTTGGCCTTCGATGAGTACGACTACATGATCGTCAACCGCGAGATTGGCCAGTCGCTCGCCGACCTCGCAGCAATCGTAAATGCCGAACGGCTCCGGGTGGCGCGTTTGCGCGAAGGGTTCGCGCCGTGGAAGACCTAGCCACCGATTGTCCCGTCCAGCTTGAAGAGCTGGTTAAAGAAGCACAGTCGTACAATCCCAGTGCCGACGTTGGCTTGATCCGTCGCGCCTATGACTATTCCGCCCGGATGCATGCCGAACAGAAGCGCAAATCGGGTGAGCCGTACGTTATCCATCCGCTGAATGTCGCCCTAATCATCGCCCATCTACGCCTCGACGTCCCGTCGATCGTCACCGGCCTCCTGCATGACGTCGTCGAGGACACCGTCGCCTCGCCGGAAGAAGTACGCAGCTTGTTTGGTCCCGAGGTTGCGCGGCTGGTCGACGGTGTCACTAAAGTCTCAAAAATTACTTTTTCTAGCCGCGAGGAAAAGCAGGCCGAGAACTTCCGCAAGATGGTGATCGCGATGGCCCACGATATTCGGGTCGTCCTCATCAAGCTCGCCGACCGCCTGCATAACATGCGCACGCTGAACCATCTGCGGCCCGAAAAACAGGAAGAGATCTCGCGCGAGACGCTGGAAATTTACGCCCCGATCGCCCACCGGCTGGGAATCTACTGGCTCAAGTCTGAACTCGAGGACTACTCCTTCCGCTACCTCAATCCCTCCGCCTATGCCTCGCTCAAAGCTTCTGTCGCCAAGCGCCGTTCCGAGCGCGAAGACTATATCCGCAGCGTCATCGACATTATCGGCAAGCGCCTGGAAGAAGCGGGGGTCCAGGCCGAAGTCACCGGACGCCCGAAGCATTTCTATTCGATTCACACCAAGATGCAGCACGAGGAACTGAGCTTCGACGAGATTTATGACCTCGTCGCGTTCCGGATCATCGTACCCTCGTTGCGCGAATGCTACGAGGCGCTCGGCGTCGTGCATGCGAATTGGAAACCGATTCCCGGCCGCTTCAAGGACTATATCGCGCTGCCCAAAGTGAACATGTACCAGTCCCTGCATACCACGGTGATCGGGCCGCGGGCGCAGCGGATGGAAGTGCAGATTCGCACCCGTGAGATGCACGAAGTCGCCGAGCGTGGCATCGCCGCCCATTGGAGCTACAAGGAAGGCGGCGCGGCGCAGATTCGTGAGGCCGAACGCTTCGCTTGGCTGCGGCGCCTAATCGAATGGCAGCAGAACCTCAAGGACCCCGAGGAGTTTCTTTCGACCGTCAAGGACGACCTCTTCCCCGAGGAGGTCTTCGTCTTTACCCCCAAGGGCGACCTGCTGGATTTCCCGCAAGGCTCTACTGTCATCGATTTCGCCTATCGCATCCACTCGCAGGTGGGTCATCATCTCACTGGCGCACGCGTCAACGGCCGGATGGTTCCGCTGCGCTATCAGCTCAAGTCGGGCGACACCGTCGAGGTGCTGACCTCTGAACGTCAATCGCCGGGTAAGGATTGGGCGAATCACGTAACAACGGCGCGCGCCAAAAGCCGTATCCGCCAATGGCTGCGCGCGCAGCAGGCCGAACGTTCACGCGAATTGGGTGTCTCCTTGCTCGACCGAGAGCTCGAACCGCTAGGCTTGAACGTCGCCCAGTTGCGCGCCAAAGGCCGCCTCGACTCTGTGCTCAAGGAATTTTCGCAGCGTGACGTCGACAGCCTGCTGGCTGCCGTTGGCTATGGCATCGTCAGTGCCGCCCAACTACTCGGCAAGGTGCTCACGCCCGACGAGCTGAAGATTTACCGCGCTGATCTGAGCCAATCGCCCAACGGCGCCGTTCACGACGGCGCACCTCCGCTTAAGCCCGTCCGTAACGGTGTACCGAATGCCGTCATCGTGTCGGGCGTAGGCGATATGATGGTCCGTTTCGCGCGATGCTGTAATCCGCTGCCGGGCGAAGCAATCACGGGCTTTATCACACGTGGACGCGGGGTAACGGTCCATCTCGCCGGATGCCCCGAGGCTCTTGCCACCGATCCTCAACGCCGCGTGCCCGTAGTATGGAAGGTCGGCGAGGAGACGCCTCGGCCGATTCGCCTGGAAGTATTGTGCGCCGATCAGCCGGGGCTGCTCGCTGCGATGTCCAAGGCAATCGCCGCAGCGGGCGTAAATATCTCGACCGCCGAGGTCAAGACCACCGGCAACGATGGCCGCGCCCTATCGCAATTCGAATTGAAGGTCAGCAACGCAACTCAACTCAACCATCTGATGCATTCAATCGCCGCGATTGACGGCGTCTTGCGGGTCTCGCGTCTTGGTCAGCAAACTAACGGCAACGGCTACCATCGGGTTTGATGACGATTCCTTTTCGGCCGACCCGCGCAGCCATCAGCAAATCTTGATGAAAAAGCAGATTACTACCACCAATGCGCCCGCCGCGATCGGACCCTATTCGCAAGCGATAGAAGCCGGTGAATTGCTCTTTTGCTCGGGGCAAATCGCACTCGATCAGCGCAGCGGACACCTCGTTGACGGCGGCATCCAAGCCGAGACCCGCTGCGTGCTCGGCAATCTGACCGCGATTCTGTTAGCGGCCGGGCTCGACCTCAACGATATTGTGAAGACTACCATCTTCATGGTTGATCTGGCCGACTTCGATATCGTCAATCGTATCTACGACGAGCATTTCGAAGCGCCTTATCCGGCGCGATCGACCGTCCAGGTGGCGGCGTTACCGCGTGGCGCTCGCGTCGAGATCGAGGCGATCGCCCGCCGCCGCAATTAGCTCCGCGTCCCTTGCAGGAACGTCCCGGTTCTCAGGAAGCAGTCAGCGTCGTAACCATTGCCTCATTGAAATAACGGCCGCGCGGGTCAAGCTTGCTGATTGAGCGGCGCAGGCGCGCGAGGTTTTTCTTGCGCATAGCCGACGTGACCGATGACGCGTAAAGTCGCGCCTTATCCAGATCGATCAGTACGGCCGCGAAACTCTCTCCAGCAGTCGAAACGAGTAGATTGTGCAGATTCAGGTCGGCGTGGAACAGCCCCTTCTGATGGGCCAAACTAATCGCGCACCGAGCCAGTTCGATCACGTGCGCACGCACCGCCGGATCGTCGTCAGTCTGCACGAATTGCCACAGCGTCATGCCATGCAGCATCCGGGTTATGAAGGCGCCACGATAAAGCGCAGGCGCTAGCCACTGCACCATCGCCCCCATCGGTTCGGCGACTGGAAGCCCGCGCCTGCGCGCCTCCGCCGTCACCGCCAATTCATGGACCGGGCGTGGATTCACGCCAACATAGACGCTGCGGTTCAAAAAACGCATCAGGCCGCCGCGGCGTGCGTAACGGATGAACAGGTCATTTCCATTACCAAGCTTTAATGGAAAGCCGCTGTTCCGGTTGCCGGCGCCAGAGGTGCTGTCACCAACGGTTGCTGCTGCCGGATGCATAGCAACCTGGATTATCGCATCGGCTTGATCGACCAGATCATTGTGCAGGTAAAGGACGCGCCTCCCGATTGCCAAACGCTTGAAGTCATTGCCCGGCAGGGCATAACGCTGACCAGCTGTAGGAGCCACCGGCACTCGCTAGCGTCGTATCGGCCGCGAGGTTCGCACTCGCGGCTTACGCGAAGACCAAATGCATCAATGGAAGAATCACGGCAGGCGTTCGGCTTCTTCGATCAGCATCACCGGAATGTCTTCCTTGATCGGATAGCGCAACTTGCACGCCTCGCAGATCAATCCGTCCTGCGCCTCGGTGAGGCGCAAATCGCCTTTGCACTGCGGACAAGCGAGCACATCGAGCAAGTCCTGACTGATGGCCATATAGCAACTCCCTTTAGTTTGTCTCCGTCCTGCCGCGCGCCTTCGCGATTGCCGCCTTGGCCATTTCGAGCAGCCGTTCGGTGTCTGCCTGAGGCATCGTGAGGTCCACTCGCAAAGCGTAAAGCCTGAGCCCTGTCAGCGGGAAGTATTCGAGTTTGACGAGGTCCTTCGCGGTCGTCACCACCATTTCCGCATTGCGCGCAGCTTCGAGGATGTTTTCCACGTCGTACGGCCCATAATCATGATGGTCCGGGTAAGCGAGCGTCGCAATCACGTCGGCGCCGAGACGCGTGAGCATCGCGTGAAAGCCGGACGGATCCGCCAAGCCGCTAAGAGCGACGACCCTCCTTCCATCCAGTGCCAGCGGATACTCGCGCCAGCGCGGCGGCGCGGTGAGATCTTCGGGCGGCGGTTCGGGAGTCACAAGCGCGCGTGGTTCGAGGCGCGCATGGAGCATTAGCCGGCTTTCCAGCAAACGCCGGTCGGCATCGCTCAACGCGGAAGTTCGCTCTTGGCCATCATCAACGAGCACTATCGCATCGGCGCGGACAATCGCGTCTCGCCGGTCACGCATCGGGCCGGCCGGCAACAGCCATCCGTTGCCGAAGCCCCGCGCAGGATTGATCAGCAAAAGGTTAAGGTGTCGCTTGAGCCGCAGATGCTGGAAGCCATCATCGAGAATCACCGCGTCAAGCGCCTTCCCCTTCACGTCCATGAAATTTTTGAGTAGCGTGATCGCGTCTGCGCGGCGGCGTCCGATCGCAATCGGCCCCTCGAACGTCTTCGCCATCATCAGCGGCTCGTCACCGGCCACGTCGACGTCGAGCATTGTTTGCTGACCATCACTGACGATCGCGGCCGGCGGTCCATCCGCACGGCGGCCCCATCCACGGCTGACGATTCCCGTAGCGAGCCCCTGTTCGCCGAGCATCCGCGCGAGCGCCAGCGTGAAAGGAGTCTTGCCGTTTCCGCCGACCGTAAGATTGCCGACACTGATCGTCGGTACCTCGGCGTGACGGCTCCGCGATTCCCACCACCGCTCCCGTATCGCGAGAACCGCACCGTAGATCCGGCTCGCAGGGGTCAGCGCTGCCCACAGCGGCAGATACCGAAGTGGCAGAGGATTTTGCCACAGCCGTTCGATCCAGGGACGCAAGGAACGATGGCGCGCCACCGAGGGTCACTCACTCTGCATCAGCCGCCGCAAATGACTAAGCGTCGCCAGCGTGCCACCGGCCAGGCGCGCGACTGTGCCCTGCGCATTCCGGCCGGCAACGCCGCGCGCATCCTCGTCATTCAACCATAGAGCTGCAACGCTCGCGATTTCGCTCGCATCGCGCACGATACGCGCCCCGCCTGTCTCGAGCAGCGCCTGTGCTGGCTCGCGTTGATTCTCATGGTAGGGCCCGAACATCACCGGCACTCCGAACGCCGCCGGCTCAGCGGGATTCTGACCGCCGCGGCCTGGTTCGAGACTGCCGCCGACAAACGCAATCGTCGCGCGGCGATAGAGCGCGCGTAACTCGCCCATCGTGTCCAGCAACAGGATTGAGGCATCAGCCTTTGTCTCCGAAGTCGTCGGCTGACCCGGCGAAGCAAGCTCGCTTGCCTGAACGAATGGTAATCCTACTTCTTGTAGAATAGCCACCGCTTCTCCGGCGCGCTCCAAATGGCGTGGAGCAACGATCAACGCAAGCCGCGGAAAGCTCCGTAATAGTTCCTGATACGCCGCAATCACACTTCGCTCCTCGCCCGGCGCCGTCGAACCGGCGATCAGGATCGGCTGTGACGCAGCAAATTCGGCGAGCAGCGGCCGGATTGCCGGCGCTGTATCGCCCGGATCAAATTTCGTATTGCCAGTAACAATCACTCTTTCTGACGGAGCGCCTAGTGAGCGATAGCGTGCAGCGTCGTCTTCAGTTTGCGCCAGAATAACATCCGCGTGACCTAGCGCTTCGCCAATCAACCTGCGAATGCCCCTGTAGCGCTGCGCCGAGCGCGCGGAGATACGGCCATTGATGATCGCAATCGTGATCTTAGCTTTGGCCGCTTCAAAGAAATAATTCGGCCACAATTCAGTTTCTGCGATTAGCATTACATCGGGCTTGAGGCGTCGCAGAAACGAGCGTACCGCGAAGGGCGAATCGAGTGGCGCTAGCTGATAAGCGATCGCATCCGGAATGCGCCGCCGTGCCGCCTCTCGCCCGGCGGTTGTCATCGTCGTAACCGCAATCTCAGTTCCAGGAAATTCGCGCCCGAGGCCGAGCGCGATCGGCCGCACCGCTTCGATCTCGCCGACCGACGCCGCATGAATCCATACGCGTTTTCGATTGCCCAGCGGCTGCTTGACCGCGGCAATACCTAGACGTTCGCGGCATGCGGCTGCATCGGCGCCGGCGCTCGCGATCAGTGCGAACGGTAGAGCAGGATACCAAATAGCATTGTAGAGCAGCGGCAGCATCGTAGGCCTCAGTCATGAGGCCGTGCGCGGAACTCGTCACTCCCCATGATTACGCACCCCGCTTCAACTCGCCAGCGTACCGTTACCCGGCATCTCCAGAGACGGCGCGAATTGGATTCCGTGGAGCTTGCTGTACTCACCGCCCAACGCCATCAGATGCGCGTGCGTCCCTTCCTCAACGATACGCCCATGTACGAGCACGGCGATCCGATCGGCGCGGCGCACAGTCGATAAGCGATGAGCGATCACTAGTGTCGTGCGATTCGCCATCAGATGCTCTAGCGCTTCCTGCACCTGCCGTTCCGCTTCGGAATCAAGCGACGACGTTGCTTCGTCAAGAATCAGTATCGGCGCGTTTTTGAGCAACGCGCGAGCGATCGCGATCCGCTGGCGCTCGCCTCCCGAAAGCCGCACGCCCAGTTCGCCTATCGCCGTGTCATAGCCATTCGGCAGCCGCGCGATAAAATCATGCGCATTGGCGAGACGCGCCGCAGCGATTACTTCATCGAGATTTTTGTCTATATCCCCGTACGCAATATTCGCACGCACCGTATCGTTGAACAGAAATGTATGCTGCGTGACGAGACCAATCTGCGCCCGCAACGATCCGACCTTGTAGCGCCGCACATCTAGATCATCGACGCTGACCGTGCCTTGCTGCACGTCATAAAAGCGCGGGATCAAATCGGCCAGCGTCGATTTACCACCCCCGCTCATCCCGACCAGCGCGACCACTTCGCCTGCGCCAATAGTCAGATTGATATCCCGCAATACCCAATCGTCCCCGTAACGAAAACTCACATCGTGAAACGCCACCGCATGCGGCTCATTGCCAAGCTTAATACCTGCAGGATCATCGGGAACGTCCGTCGGAGCGTCCATCATCTCGAACACGCGCTCACCCGCCGCCAGCCCCGCCTGGATATTGTTATTAGTGGTGCTGAGGCTTTTGAAGGGACGATAGAGCAGGATCATTGCAGTGATGAACGCCAGAAAGACCCCCGGCGTCCGCGACCCAGCCATCACCGAATACGCGCCCCACCAGATTATCCCGATCACGGCGAACGCCCCCATCAATTCTATCGTCGGTCCGGTAATCGCCTTGATCCGCGCCACCCGCATATAGATCCGGAACAGCCGCCGCAATTCGCGATTGAACCGCGTCCGCTCGTATTCCTCCATCCCGAAGGCCTTGACCACTCGATTACCCTGATAGGTTTCCTGCAGGATCGTGTTAAGGCCGCTGAGTTGCCGCTGCGCGTCCTTCGTCATCTTGCGCATCCCGCGCGAGAAACGCGTTATCGGCAACACAGCCGAAGGAAAAACCACCAGCGCTGCGAGCGTGAAACGCCAATCGACATAGAGTGCGCCAGCGATCAGTGCGATCAGCCGTGTACCGTCGCTAAATGCGGAAAGAAAGCTGTCTATCCCGCTGTTCGTGACGACCTGAACGTCGTTGATCACTCGCGACATCATCACGCCGGTCGGTGTGCGATTGAAAAACGACAGAGGCTTGCGCTGCAACGCCTCGTTGAGTTCGCCGCGGATATCCATCGTGACTTTTTGCATCACGTAGGCTTCTAGATAATCGGAGCCAAACGACGCCGCCGCCCGCACCGTGAAAAGACCGAGCAGCAGAATCGAGAGCGGCCTCAAGCGCGAAACGTCATGGCTTATCGCGAAGCGGTCGGCAAAGGCCTTGATGATGACAACCAGCGATCCTTCAGTTGAGCTGACCACGATCATCGCAACGCACATCACGACTATGTACGGAAACAGATAACGGCGCGGATAAGCCAAGAGCCGCCGTAGTAAGGGCGTCAGCAATTTCACGATGATAGCATCCCAAGCGCGATATCCGCCACGCGTCCGGCCGCGCCCGGCGTGCCGAGGCTTTGCGCCACCGCCTTTAGCGATGTTGCAACTTCCGCGTGCAATGACTCGGCTAGCATCGGCTCACCCGCACGCACGAGCTTCGCGGGTGTGACTTCCCATTGGATAAGCTCCGGGACGATACGCCGGCCAGCCAGCAAGTTGGGCATCCCGATAAAATCGACTCCTTTGATCAGCAAGCGCCCGAGAGCATACGTCAACGGCGACATCTTGTAGGCAATCACCATCGGGCATCCGAGCAAGGCCGTTTCAAGCGTGGCCGTGCCCGAGGCTACCAACGCGAGTTGACTCGACGCGATAATACTATAGGCGTCCTCGGTAATAATATGGACCCCGTCCAACGCAGACCCGGCCACTTCGCGCAGGTCCGCGACTCTTAGCGTCGGCGCCAGCACGATGACGGGCGTCAGATCATGGTCGCCCGCGAGCACTTTGGCTGCCGCGAGCATCGGACGTAACAAGTAATGTATCTCGCCGTGACGGCTGCCCGGCATCAATGCCAGCAGTTTCGTCCGCGGACGAAAGCCATGCCGCGCCAGCGTGGCGGCTCTATCCTGCTCCGGCTTGACGCGATCGAGTAGCGGATGACCGACGAAGGTGACACGTTCACCCGCGCCCGCGAACAATTCCGCCTCGAAAGGGAACACCACCGCCAGCCGATCGGCCCGGCGCATGAGTTTACCGATACGCCCACGGCGCCAGGCCCATACCTGCGGCGTGATGTAATACAATACTGGCACGCCAGCGCGATGAGCCACGCCGGCCAGAATCATATTGAATTCCGCAAAATCGATCAGGATAAGCAGATCAGGCGGCTCGCTGCGGAGCCTGCGGCGCAAGTCGCGCAATGCGCCAAGTGTCAGGCGAATCGTCGAGGCCAGTTCCGCGATGCCGAGTCCCGCGATATCTTCCGCCTTGAACAGCGCGGTCACGCCCGCCTCTCGCATCCGTGCCCCGGCAATCCCGCTCAGTTCCCAACGCGGATCGCGCGCGAGCATTTCCCGCGCAAGGTCAGCGCCATGCAGATCGCCCGACGCCTCGCCGGCCACGATTAACACGCGCCGGCGCGGATGCGCCCCGGCATTGGCGGAACTCATAATCGAAGCATTCGCGGTTGCAACTCGCATCACAGTCAAGTTTGAGGCAAACAGCCCAGACGGGTTGTCGGGCGATGTTGTCACAGATTGAGCGCTGCGTTCTCTTTTGCGATTGCGATACGAATCCGCTCGCTCAGTTCCATTACTCGCAGCCCATCATCAGCGCTGACGCGCGGTGCGCTCCGCGCTCGTACGCTGTTCACGAACGCCCGTACTTCATCCATCAGCGGGTCGCCCTCCGCCAGGCCAATCAACTCGGCCGAGATCACCGGAAACGTACCGCCAGCTGGTGGCGGACTCTTGCGATAGACCTGAATACTGCGTGCCTCATAATCAACTGAAAGGTATGCGTCAGGTTGAAAGAATCGAATCTTCCGCTCGCGCTTGGCCGAGACTCGGCTCGAATTGAGATTGGCTATCAGCCCGTTGGCGAACCGAATACGTGCGTTCGCGATATCAATCTGATCGGTCAGGACCGCGACCCCCACCGCCTCAACCGAAACCGCTTCGGATTGAACCAGGCTCAGAATCACGTCCAGGTCATGCACCATCAAGTCGAGTACAACGTCGACATCAGTGCCGCGCTCGGTAAACGACGCGAGCCGGTGGCATTCGATGAAACGGGGCGAGTCCAGGATCGCTCCAAGTCTCTCAATCGCCGGATTGAAGCGTTCCAGATGGCCGATCTGAAGAATCCGCCCGCCACCCGCCGCGATTATGCCCAGCTCGTGCGCCTCGTCGAGCGTCGCCGCCATGGGCTTTTCCAGCAACACGTCGATACCCCATCGCATCAAGTCGGCCGCAATCAAATGATGCGTCACGCCGGGCGACGCGACCGTTGCAAGATCAATCTTGCCCCGCAGATCGCGATAGTCGGAGCACGGCTCGGCGCCCGTCTCCGCGGCGACTTCGTCGGCACGACGCTGATCGACGTCTGCCACGTACTTCAGCTCGACGCCTTCAAGCGCGCGGTACTTATGAGCGTGCAATGACCCAAGGCGGCCCGCGCCGATCACTGCTGCGCGCAGGTCAGCCATAGCCGAAGACGGTGACCCCGAGCGCTTGCGCGCGGTCGATGATTTGTCCACGTTCGAGCAGCATTGCGGTACCAGCTTCGATGCCGATCATCGCGGCGCCGATTTCTGCCAGCAACTCGATGGTCGCCGGGCCAATCGCAGGACGGTCAAAGCGCAAGTCCTGACCGGGTTTTGCTGCCTTCGCGACCACCAATCCGGGACCACACAGTTTCGCCGCGCGCCGTAATGCCTCATCGGTGCCCTCGACCGCCTCGACCGCAGCAACAACACCGTCGCGGACAGCGACCGCCTGTCCGATATCGAAACCGCCGACGGCACGTGCAACGTTAAATGCAAGTTCGAGGTCTCTCAGTTGCGCCGCCGATGGCTCAGGCCCACTGACTACGCCCGGGCGCGTGATCACATCTTCGAGCATCGGTACCGGATCGATGATCGCGATACCCTCCGCTTCGAGCTCACGCGCAACTCCCCGCAACACCGCATCGTCACTGAAACGGCCAATCCGTTGAAGCATCGCAAGCGCACGCATATCGGGAGCGAACGCAGCCGGCAGCGACGACCGCGCGATACCCCCTGCCATCGCCGCCGTCGTCACACCCGCGCTTTTGAATGAGTCCACCATCCGCTGCAATTCGCCAACCTTGATCCAGGTGATGGACTCAACCAGTTCGGCCAACGCTGGATCGGTCTCGCCCTGATGGGCCACGGCGATGACCTCAACCCCGTCGCGGCGGGCTGCCCTGGCTACCTGGAGCGGGAAGACTCCGTTACCCGCGATAAGGCCGAGTCTAGTCACGGTCGCGGCCGACGACTCCGCGTTCCGACTTGGTGATAAATTCAACGAGGCATCGGACTTCGGCGCAGTGGCCGCCTTCGTTCAGCACCTCGCGAATCGCCTCTTCACGCAGAAGCTTGCTGTAAAAGAGCATGCGAAAGGCGCTCTTCAATGCGGCTATCGTCTCGGGCGCGAAACCCCGCCGTTCGAGGCCCGTACTATTTACCCCGACCAGGCGTGCACGTTCGCTGCCGGCCACCATCGCGTACGGCGGAACGTCTTGCGCAACCTTTGATCCTGCTGCCACAAACGCGTGAGCGCCAATATGACTGAACTGATGTATCCCGCACATCCCCGCAGTCACGACCCATTCTTCGAGCACGCAATGGCCCGCAAGCTCGGTGGAATTGGCGATAATCGCATGGTCACCGACGTAGCAGTCATGCGCGATATGGGCGTAATTCATGATCAGCACATGATTGCCGATTTTGGTCAGCATCCCGCCGCCTTCGGTCCCGCGATGAATCGTTGTAAATTCGCGAATCCGATTATCGTCGCCGATCACGAGGCGTGACGGCTCTCCGTGATATTTCAAATCTTGCGGTGCCGCCCCGATCGAGGCGAATTGAAAAATCTGATTGCGCGCCCCGATTAGCGTCGGACCCTCAATCACCGCATACGGGCCAACCGTAGTGCCGGGGCCAATTGCCACTTCAGGACCAATTACCGCGCCCGGCCCAATTTGGACGTCGGAGTCGAGTTCGGCTCGAGCATCGATTACGGCGCTGGGATGGATACGGCCGGCTATGGGATTTGCTCCTGCACTTCCATTGCAGTGATCTCGGCTTCAGCCGCGAGATCGTCTTCGACTCGCGCCTTCGCGCGCATCTTCCACAACGGATGATGGTATTTGAGCAGGCGCACTTCGATCTTGAGCTGATCACCTGGTACGACACGGCGCCGGAAGCGCACCTTGTCGAGTCCGGTGAGCATGAACAGGCTCCGGCGTGCGCCGATTCGCCCGAGCGCCAGGATTGCCGCCGACTGTGCGATAGCCTCGACTATCAGCACACCCGGCATCACCGGCGCGCCAGGAAAATGGCCGCTAAAGAACGGCTCGTTGATCGTTACGTTCTTGAGAGTCAGCGCGCGCTCGGATTCAAGTTCCAGCACGCGATCGATCATCAGGAACGGATAACGATGCGGCAGCAGTTTGAGGACCCGCTCGCGATCATCACCGCCCGCCGGATCAGGAGGCACCATTGATTAATCCACCGCTACTTGGAGATAGTCGAGCGGCCACCCCCCTCGTCATCGCCACCACCGGATGGTCCAGACATCGGCATTGAATCCGAAGCTGACGGCCGTCCGCCGGCAGCATTTGAGCCGAAATCACCTGGGGCTGGACCGCCGCCTCCGCTATCCGCCTCAGCTCCCAATGAACCCGCTTTGACGTTCATCGCGTCGTAGGCGCGGATCACTTGATCGGTGATATCGATATTCGCGGTCCCCCACAAAAGGCTGCCCTTCTCCAGCACCATCGTGTAGCCATTCTTGATTCCGATCTGACGTACCACCACCGCGATATCGCGCACGATTTCGCCCGTCATTTCGTTATCTCGCTGCTGCAATTCGTCGCGTGAATTCTTGTAATCGTCCTGAAACTGACTGAGCTTGCGCTGGTACTCGTCCTCCAGATTTTGACGCTCGTCAGGCTGCATCAGAGGACCTTTTTTCTCGAGCTGCTCCTTAAGACTCTGCACCTGGTTCTGCTCGCCGACAAGCTGCCCTTCCAACCGCTGGACGCGCGTGCGGAAGTCGGCCTTGGCCGTTTTGCCATTGCGGCACTCATTCAGAGCGCGCTGGATATCGACGTACGCGAGCTTGATATCAGCGTGCGCCACTCCCGCAACCAATTGGGCGATCAGCATCACGCCAAGGGCAAACCGATATCTCATACGAATCTAGCGATCCTCCTGCCGCATTGCGCGGGACAATTTGTCACAGATGGAATCTGGACCGGCGCTGGACGACGGCGTTTGGCTGCATATCAAAGCAGCTTCTCTTGGTTGGCGCTAGAGTGGTGAGCCCGCGCCAAAATCGAACACCGTATGCTGGTCGTTAGGCCGAGGATTCGTAGGAATTGCTAAGTCAACCGCGATAGGGCCAAAGGGCGACTTCCAGCGAATCCCCGCTCCAATAGCCGTCTGCAAATGACTCACCGGCGACTGGTCAAGGTAAAAGGCATTGCCCGAGTTGATAAAAGCGGCGCCGCGCAAGCCAAGTGCCGTCCAGATCGGGAACGTGGTTTCGCTGCTGAGCAGCAACTCCTGGCTGCCGCCCACCTGTTCAATCGCCACCGGCACGCCTTGCGCATCATAGACCGTGACTTCGGGCCCCAACGAATAGAGCGCGTATCCGCGCACGTCACCGCCGCCGCCGACACCGCCCGGGAAGAATCGTTCATACAGTGGTAGTTCGCTGCCCTTCCCTCCCCCAAGACTGGTGCCGACGCCGTAAGTCACGCTTGGTGAGAAAACCCATTCACCCCATCTCGGACTCTTGATATACGGGAAGAAAAAGCGGGAATGGAAAACGCCCTTGACGAACTTGCTGCCGCCGAGTCCCGCCAGTTCCATATTAAGGCTCTGTACTGATCCGCTGCGCGGGTCAGTCGGATTGTCGACCGTCAAACGCCGCAGGCTCGGCATAATCTCCGATATGTTCCGGTAACCGGCGTATTGAGCGATTTGCTCAGTCGTGAACTCGCTGATTCCGCCAATTCCCACGTTTTCGAACTGATAACCGAGCCCGGCCGTGACGTTGTCGAGTGGCAGCGGGCCGATTTTCTTGAAGCCCAGCTCAGTCAGTGGATAGGTCGTGTTGAGCAAGAACCCGGTATTGGTCTGGTCGAAAGAGTAAAGATACAGCTTGTCGTAGAAGACCTGCGTATTAACCGCAAGCGGCATGTCGAGGAACCACGGCTCGGTATAGCTCAGGTTATAGTTCTGATATAGAAAACCAATCTGCGCATTGGCCGAAACAGCTTCGCCTCCGCCGAACAGATTGCTGTTACCGACGCTGAAATTACCAAAGACCGAACTGGAGCTGTCGTAACCGCCGCCAATCTGCAGCGACGCCGTATTCGCCTCCTGTACCGCCACGTCTAGGTTGATCTCGTCAGTCTGCGGCCCCGGCGAAGTTGTAATTCGCGTGTTCGAAAAATAGCCCAGCGAGTCGAGCCGCCTTTTCGAATTCTGGATCTTCGAGCTCGAATACGGCTCCTGTTCCTGAATCGTCAGCTCGCGCCGAATAACCTTGTCCGACGTCTTGCTGTTGCCGGTGATATTGATCCGATCAACCAGCACCTCGCGTCCCGGCGTCACATTGAACAGTACATTGACCGTATGCGTCGTCGGATCGACTGCAGTCCTCGGATCGACGTTCACGTACGCGTAGCCGCGATCCGAATAGAAGTCAGACAGCGTCAACACGTCATGCTGCATCTCCTCGCCGCTGAACGTCTCACCCGGCTTGATCGTCAGCTTGTTGAGCAGATCCTTCGGCGGGACCTTGAGATCTCCAGCGACGTTAACCGTACCAGTCTTGTAGATCGGCCCTTCGTCGATATTGAAAGTTACGGTCAGATTGTTCCCGTGCCGCTCGACCGTCGGTTCGGCAACGTGGACGTTCAGGTAGCCATTGTTGTAATAGAATGCGCTCAGCCGGTCGGTGTCCTCTTGCAGCTTCTTCTGGTCGAGCACGCCTGTGTCGAAGAAAAAGCTCAAAAGATTATGCTGATGCGTCTGGATCTGATTGCCCAGCTGGCGCGACGTGAAATGCTTATTGCCTACAAAGTCGACCTGCGAGATCTCGACGACCGGTCCTTCGTTGACGTCGAAGACCCCGATCGCAGTGTTGTTACCCTCAGGCACGGTGCGGAAGGTGACTTTAGCGTCTAGGTAGCCCTTATCCTGATAGACCTGCTCGATACCTCTGATCGTTTCCTGCACGCGCGCCGGGTCGAGTACCGTTCCCCCATGCAGCTTCACCGCGCCGATGATCTTGTCGTCGGTCGCTTTGATGTTTTTCATCCCGCCGAAGCGAACGTCCGTGATCAGCGGCCGTTCCTTGACCTCATAAATCAAAGTGACATTGTTTCCGTTCTGCTCTTTGTCGACTTTGACGTCATTAAAAAATCCCATGCGGTAAATCGACTTGATATCGTCGTCAACCGTACTGATATCGAGCGGTTGCCCTACCTGCGAACTGATATGGAGCCGGATCGCGTCCCCCTCGACCCGCTGATTTCCCTCCACCTGGATCGCGGAAATGATCGGCCCAGTCGGCTGCGCGTACACGTTCG
>DATKPK010000155.1:0-3434 GCA_035524095.1 Binataceae bacterium (SeqCode)
TAGGATACTGGTGAAAATCTCGCCATCGACCACCCATCCGGGCGGTGAATCGATAAGCTTTTGCAGACGCTGCACCCGGCCCGCGTAATTCGTGAAGGTGCCATCCTTTTCGGCGAAGGTGCTGGCAGGTAGCGAAACCGCCGCCTTGGCGAATTGCGGCGAACTCTTGAGCGCCTGCACGACTAACAGTTCAAGCTTCGGCAGGATCGCATTCAGACGCTCCGCCGGTACCACGTCTAGCAGGTCGCCGCCGCACAAATACAGTCCTTTGACCTCCCCACGCTCGCACGCGCTGAGCAACGCTTCGAGGCCATCGTCGGCGCCATCCACGAGCCCTAATTCGCGCACACCTCTGGCGTTGGCGGCTTTCTCCGCCTTGATCAGAAAGTCGTCCTGCTTGCCAAGGCGCACGGCCATCGCAACCTGTTTGACGCCCAGCGCTTGAAGCAATTCGCCGAAGCGGAAATTTTCTTCATTAGTCAGATGGGGCGAGATCACCGCGCCTAGCGCCGCGCCGCCCTGGCGATCCTTAAACCCAATCAATTCACTGGCGGCATGGCCAACCGCACTGTTCCAATCCGTCGCGACCAGACCCTCGCTGCCCGCGACCATCGGCGTCATCAGCCGCTCCGGATCGCTAATCATGTGATAGCTGAGACGGCCCGCGTCGCACATCCAGGTCTCGTTGACCTCGTCATTACGGCGAGGCGTCAACCGCCAGACGCGGTTCTTATAGGTTGACGCCATGATATTGCAGCCGTTTGAGCATCCGGGGCAAATTGTCCCGACGTCTTCGAGAAACCATACGCGGATCTTGTGATGGAAATCCTTGGTTTCGAGTGCACCGACCGGACAGACGTCCGCCGTACACATCGAATAATCATTGTCGAGCCGGCGATCGTAGATATCGAGCACCGAATGGTCGCCGTGATTGAAGACAATTAGCTCGCCGGTCTTGCTGATCTCGCGGCAAAAGCGCACGCATCGCCGGCACAGGATACATCGCTCCTGATCGAGCAGCATCCGCTCACCGATATCCAGCCGTTTGCCGTGCTTGCGGCGCGGTTCGAGCGCCCGTGAGAAACGGCTGCCAAAGCGCATCGAGTAATTTTGCAGCCAGCATTCGCCTGCTTTGTCGCAGATCGGACAATCCAGCGGATGGTTCAGCAGCAGCATTTCGAGTACGCCGCGCCGATTAAGCTGGACTTCAGGCTCGCTTGCGTGCACGACCATGCCGTCGCGCACCTTCGTATTGCAAGAGATTTGCAGCTTCGGCACGCCCTCGATCCGTACCTGGCACAGTCGGCAACTGCCGTCGATACTGAGCTTAGGATGATAACAGTAATGTGGAATATCGAGGCCCGCATCGAGCATCACCTGTAGCAGGGTCTCGCCTTCGGGGGCTTCGAGTACCTTATTATCTACCGTCACGCGGACGGTCTTCGCCTGGTTACTCAAGTTTGCGTCCGCTGCCATGAAGTTGCAGGCCCGGCCATCGCGTGCCCGGCCGCTCTTTTTGCACGCGCTCCTGTAATTTGATCAGTCCGTCGATTACCGCTTCGGGCCGCGGCGGACATCCGGGAATATACAGATGCACCGGGACGATCCGATCGATTCCCTGCAGCACGGCATAGTTGTCATAAGGGCCGCCTGAACTAGTACAAGCTCCGAACGACACCACCCATTTCGGCTCGGCCATCTGATCATAAACGCGGCGCAGAATCGGCGCCTGCCGCTGAGTAATCGTGCCGACAACGAACAGAAGGTCGGATTGACGCGGGGTGAAACGCGGCAGCGCGGCGCCGAAACGGTCGATATCGTAGCGCGGGCCCGCCACCGAAAAATATTCCATCCCGCAACACGCGGTCACGAACGGATAGGTAAAAAACGAATATTTGCGCGCCCAGTTAACTGCGTCGGCGATCCTGGTTGTGGCAAAGCTCTCTGGGAAAGCATTGCCGTCATCCACCGGGCCGTTGCGATTGGTCGAGCCGCCGACGAGAAAACTTGCGACTCTGCGATTCTTAAACATCAGGCTCTGCTCCGGTTATAGCTCTCATGCCGCGGCGCGTGATGTCCGGTCGGCGCACGCGGGCCTTCGAATGACTGATCACCTGGCGCATTACTGATCGTTAATGCGCACCGCCTCGTCATTCACTGGCCGAACAGTCTCTTACTGATCGTTTCGCGAAACAAGCGCGAGAGCAAGGTGGCTTGCTCTCTTCGATATCGCGCGCGAATGAAACGCCCCGTTGCGCGAAGTGAAACAGCTCAATGCGCACTATCAAGTGTCAGCGCGATCGATATCGCTAGCATGCGCCTGCAGAAAAGCTTTGAAGCGCCGCTTGAGTCCGCTTTCAATCTGACGAACGCGCTCGCGGCTGATCCCATATCTGGCGCCGATCTCTTGAAGCGTTGGCGGATCTTCCGAAAGCAGCCGGTCTTGAAAAATTTCCAGGTCCTTGCCTTCGAGCGTGCGGGAGAACTCCTCGACCTGCGCCTTGGCGAAATCGAGCCACTCCGAGCGGGCGGTCGCCTCCTCCGGATTATAGGAGACGTCGGGCAGCGCATCGAGCAAATTGCCGCCACTTTCGTCATCGCCGCTGGAGGGTGACGGCTGGTCGAGCGATATTTCGCTTTGCGCCATCCGCTCTTGCATCTCGCGGACTTCGCTTTCCTTGACCCCCATCCGCTGCGCCAACAGCTTTGGCTGAGGTGCGAAGCCTTCAGCTTCGAGGCGTTCGGTCTCTTTCTTAAGATTGAAGAAGAGCTTCCGCTGAGCCTGCGTCGTTCCGATCTTGACTAGGCGCCAGTTGTTGATCAGAAAGCGATAGATATACGCCCGAACCCACCAGACGGCATACGAGGGAAAGCGGATCCCGACTTCGGGATTAAAATGCTTCACCGCCTCCATCAGGCCGACATTGCCTTCCTGTACCAGGTCGAGCAGATTACGCGTAGCACGCGCAAATTCATTGGCGATTTTAACGACTAGCCGCAGATTGGCGGTCACCAACCGATAGGCGTCTGCTGGATCGTGATATTCGGCGTAGCGCTTGGAGATGACGGTCTCTTCCTCGCGCGAAAGCAGCGGGAAACGGCGGATTTCGGCGAGATAACGGCTCAGCGCGTCGACCGGGACGAGAGTGCCGCCACTTTCGTCCGAATCCTCGGCTGTTCTATCGACGCCCGGCTTGTCTTCATGATTGAAGCTGAGCGCTGGCACCGGTTCTTCATGATCACCGTCAGGCAGCGCGGGATTGACTGCCAAGCCAATCGATGATGCCAGTGGCGATTCTTGCGATGGCTCCGGTGCCACTTCCTCGCGGATTATTTCCGCCTCGGCTTCTATCGGCTCCTGGATGCGGCGTGCCTTGACCTCAGCGGCGGCGCCCGGCCGGCGTTTAGCTTCAAGGTTCTTTTGGGCTTTTTTA
>DATKPK010000156.1:0-10277 GCA_035524095.1 Binataceae bacterium (SeqCode)
GGAAAAAAGCTTGCAAGCCACGAAGCTCCAGGCCCAGGATGACGTCCTCACCGCCTTCGAACAGTATCGTTTGGCCGTCGAGGAGACCGAACTCTTCGCCACCGAATTGCTCAAGGATTCTGACTCAGTCTATAAGCACCGGCTATTCAGATTAGAAAAGGGACAGGTGACTTTGACCGACGTCCTCGACGCCCACGCCGCTCTTGACCAGTTATATAACGACTACTACAACGCGCTTAGTGCCCGCGCCAAGGCTCTGGTAGCCCTCGAACAGGCGGCCGGTATTTGGGACGTTAATTTCTAGTTCCCCCCGATTGCTTCGCGATAATCCTGAAATTTAACCTGAATCAGGCAACTCGGCTCGCTCCGATGCACTAGGTAAATAATCCGATGGCTGCCCAGCCCGTATCGATAACCCGCCAGGACCAAGGCCCGCTCGTCGTTCGCGAGGTCGCGCATCGCGCCCCAAGCGTATGGGATCTCGCCGCGCTTCTGCTCGTGCTCGGCCTCATCATTATTCTCGGTGTCGGCGCCCGCCAGATGGTCGCGCCCTTCCAGATCACAAACGCAGCTCCTATCTCACTGTCACCCTGGATGCTGCCGATGTATGCGGTCCGCACCACGCTCCGGATGCTCGCCGCCCTCGTCGCCTCCCTGATTTTCACCCTTATCTATGCGACCCTCGCGGCCAAAAGCCGCCGTGCCGAGATCGTCCTGATCCCCATTCTCGACGTCCTCCAGTCAGTACCGATCCTTGGCTATCTGTCCTTCACCGTGATCTTTTTCGTCTCGCTCTTCCCCGGCAATGTCCTCGGTCCCGAGCTTGCCGCCATCTTCGCGATTTTCACCAGCGAAGCCTGGAACATGACCTTCTCCTTCTACCAGTCCCTCCGTATGATCCCGACTGATCTCGACGAGGCCTCGCGCAGCTTCCGGCTCTCAGGCTGGCAGCGTTTCTGGACCCTTGAAGTCCCGTTCGCGATGCCCGGCCTCGTTTGGAACATGATGATGTCGATGTCCGGGGCCTGGTTTTTCGTCGTCGCCTCCGAAGCCATCTCCGTCGGCAAAGTCACCTATGCCCTCCCCGGCATCGGCTCATACGTCTCCTTGGCGATTCAGAACCGCGACCTGCACGCAGTCGGCTGGGCGATTCTCGCCATGACCGCCACTATCATCGCCTACGACCAGCTCCTGTTTCGCCCATTGGTCGCCTGGTCGGATAAGTTCCGTTCCGAATTGACCGCCTCGGCCGCAGTCCCCAAAAGCTGGGTGCTCGATTTGTTCCGCAACGCCAGCCTGATGCATGTCATTGGCGAGCCGATTGGCTTGGGCCTCAGAGTCGTACTGCGCTCTCGCCTCCGCCCGCCGCCACCTTCCTCGGCGGCGAACAAAACCCCTCTAATTCCGAGCCGCGTCGGCGACTATATCTGGTACACGATACTCATCGCCGGGGCCGCCTGGACCTCTTACAAGGTCATTCAGATGACCGCGCCGCAGTTGAATTTCGGCGATGTTCGCACAGTCTTTTACGACGGCTTCCTGACGCTGATTCGCGTCGCAGTTCTGATTGCGATTGCGAGCATCGTCTGGGTTCCGGTCGGCGTCATGGTCGGCTTGAGCCCGCGCGCGACCCAACTCATCCAGCCGCTGGCCCAATTCCTCGCCGCCTTCCCGGCCAACCTGCTATTTCCGATCGCCGTATTCTTCATCGTTCGCTACGACCTCTCGCCCAATATCTGGCTGAGTCCGCTGATGATTCTCGGCACGCAGTGGTACATACTCTTCAACGTCATCGCCGGCGCTTCCGCCTTTCCCACCGATTTCCGCGAGGCCGCCGATACCTTTCATATTCGGGGATGGAAATGGTGGCGGGAAGTGATGCTCCCGGGCATTTTTCCCTATTACGTGACCGGCGCGATCACTGCCTCAGGCGGCGCATGGAACGCCAGCGTTGTCTCCGAAGCCGTAACCTGGGGCAAGACCAGTCTTAATGCAACGGGCCTCGGCGCCTATATCACTCAAATGACCAACGCCGGTGACTTCCCGCGCATCGCCCTCGGAATCGCCGTTATGTCCTTATACGTTATCGTAACCAACCGGTTGGTTTGGCGTCCTCTTTATGCGATCGCCGAAAACCGCACCCGTCTCAATTGAGATCCCTATGGCTCAGGCACCCGACATCAATTCACCAGCCGGCAACTCTCATCCGGCTCCGGCGCACTTGGCGAAGCCCCCGATCATCGAGCTCCGCTCCGTCCACAAGTCATTCGCCAAGCCCTCCGGCGAGCCGATGCCGGTTCTCGTCGATATCAACCTGACCATTCGCGAAGGTGAGATTGTTGGCCTGCTCGGCCGTTCAGGTTCCGGCAAATCGACCCTGCTCCGCACCGTCTGCGGACTCATCTCCCCGACTTCTGGCTCCGTGCTTTTTCGTAATCAGCCGATGGCCGGACCGCCCGAAGGGATCTCGATTGTTTTCCAGAGCTTCGCTCTGTTCCCTTGGCTCACCGTACTCGAGAATGTCGAAATCGCCCTTGAAGCGATCGCCGTGCCCCGCGCCGAGGCTCGCCGCAAAGCCTCAGCCGCTATCGACTTGATCGGTATCGACGGCTTTCAGAACGCCTATCCGCGCGAACTCTCAGGCGGGATGCGCCAGCGTGTCGGATTTTCGCGAGCTATCGCCGTCGAACCTGTGCTGCTCCTGATGGACGAACCGTTCTCCGCCCTCGACGTCCTCACCGCCGAACTTCTTCGCACTGACGTCGTCGAGATGTGGCAGGAAGGCAAGTTGCCAATCAAGTCCATTCTCCTCGTCACTCACAACATCGAGGAAGCGGTCCTGATGTGCGATCGCATTCTCGTCCTCTCTTCCAACCCAGGCATGATCGCCGCCGAAATACCAAATCCGTTGCCCCGTCCGCGCGACCGCCAGGACCCTCGCTTCCACGAATTGGTCGACGAGATCTATTACGTCCTCACCAAGCGCAAGCCGGAAACTGCCGCGGTTCTCGCACAAGTCTTACCTCGTGCGACGGTCACCGGGATGGGCGGCTTGATCGAAGCAGTCGCCGCACCCCCTTATAATGGTGCCGCCGACCTCGCTGAGCTTGGGCGCAGCCTCGGTTTCGAGGTTGACGATCTCTTCCCCGTCGCTGATGCGCTAAGTCTCTTGCATTTCGCCGAAGTCAAGGACGGTGAGATCAAGTTAACCCCCGACGGCCTTCAATTCGTTCAGTTGGACCTCGATGAACGTAAGTCCATGTTCGCCGAACATCTTCTCCACTACGTCCCCCTCGCCGCCCATATCCACGATATTTTGACCAAACGTGAGGGCCATCAGGCGCCGCTCAGCCGCTTCAAAGACGAACTCGAAGACAACTTGAGCCAAGCCGACGCTGACCATACGATGCGCGCGGTGATCACGTGGGGCCGATGGGCCGAACTCTTTACTTACGATTCGCGCACCGAGACGTTCTACTTGTCCGCCCCGCCCAACGAAACCCTCGCCGCCCTCTCCACCCCCACCACCCCAGCCTAACCCCCGCCCAATACCTCTTGGCATCGCGTAATTCTTGCTTTATCGCGAACCCGTCACAACGGATTTGCCATGCCGTGGCTGCCGTTCACACTGTCCTTCTTCGGCAATGATGGACATGACAATCGTACTGGAATCGAAAACGCAACGTCGCCGTGGAGCACTCCTGCTTCACGAGCATGTTGCGCCGCCGACTCCAGGCCGGCCCGACTAAAATCGAAAAGCACCATCCACTGCGTAGCGTCAGCCCAATTTTCCGTACGTTGATTCGGTGGCAGCAGCAGCGCGTTGCCGTCTCGAATCGCATCGGAAAAGAGTTCCGGGGATTCCGCGTAGCGCCCGTATTCCTTACTGAGTCGCCGGACCGCTTCCGCTGAGGCGAACAAGCCGACGGCTGCTCTTCCATCGTCGATGCGGCCCAACACAAGGCCGTTCTGAATTGGATCGAAACGAGCGCGGCCGGTCAAGTTGAACCCGTCAACCCAACGCGGCGCCAGCAATCCGCATTCCTCAGCTCGTAAGGGTGTAAGTCGATCCAGCGGCTCACCCTTCGACATATAGACGGTCGCGGCCTCGATTAAAGCCGCCATCCGCATTTCGGATACGCGCTCATCTAATGTCGCAGTATCGATTCGTTTATAACGCGCGAGTTTATCCAGCGGCACGCGATAGAGCGTGATCCCGCCGACGTGCACCGGGTCGGGGTCAATGTTCTCCATCAGCGACTTGATCACCTGCTTTTGGCTGTCATCGAACCTTGCGCGCTCAAGCGTGTAGACGTACGGGAAATCGTCCCTCGGCCCCCACTGATGCTCTCCCTGGTCGGCCACGACCACGTGATGGATCCTCTTCTGCACCAGAAAAGCTCCGAATTGCTCCCGAACATCTGGAATCGACGCAAGATCGTAAAGCTCGGATACTATCGGGTAACCGCGAAATTCCGGAGGAACGGTAGGCGCAATTCCAAGGTATCCGCCAGCCTGCTTAAAATCCATTCTAGTTGTAGCCTGCCAGATATCACTGTCGCCGATTCGTCCATAAGGGAGGATCAGCAGGTTCTCGCCGGGCGCAAGATACTGTTTATAGATACCGTTCTTGAAGAACAGCGGTGTATCAACTGGAACAGTCCAATACGATGCTGACAGATTCGGTAGTAGTGAGATTACTATCAGGGCCGCAACTCCGCATCGCGCAATAACCGACGTGCGTTCATCACTCAGCCATATCGCGAAGATCATCGCAAGCGCCAGGAAAGCATAGACCGAGAGCCGGGCCGGTAAAATCATTTTCACGATCGGCACGAATTTGAACAGCGTCCAGGGCATCGGGATGCCAAAAGTGGGGGTCAGCCAGAGTTTCTGGCCAAGCGTCGCGATAATGACGACGACCCAGAATATGCACAGTAGCCTCGTTCTTTTTTCATTCCATCGGCTGCGTGCGAAATACCACAGGAATAGAAGCGCAGGCAGGCCCATATACTCGGACGCTTCCCACAGACTCGGCGCCACCGTTATCGTCCGAAAAACTTTCCAACCGCCGGCTATATTGGTCATTGCCGGCGTGAGCAGGCTTAATGGATTGGCTTGAACAGCAGATGCCCAGTTGCTTGCCAGCGGCACCGATCCGGCAGCAAAGAAATAGTACAGATAAGGACTTACCAGAATTACGGTAAAGAGATAGCTGACCGCCATCAGCGGGAACAGCCGCGGGATGCGCTCTCGTACCTCCGCCGATCTGTACATCCACAAAAGCGCAAGGAAAATCGCTCCCATCAATGTTCCGGATGCGAGCACCTCGATGCTCAGAAGAAATTGTGCGGTTAGCAAGAAGGTGGAGATCAGCACAAACTTGAGTGCAGTTACTTCCTCGTGAAGCCTCGCCCGTACCAGCGCGGCCGCTGCCGGAATGAAAAACACCATACATAAAGTCAAATGACCGGTCATATGAGAAAGCATGTAAGGCGAGAATCCGAACAGATAACCGCCCGCGATCGCAGGCCAATACGATCCGGCTATTCGCCGGCAAAGGACAAACGCCGACCAGCCCGAAAGTGCTGGGCAAAGTAATATTGCTACATTGTAGGCCGCCACCGGGCCGAGCGTAATTTCGATCGGAGACATAGCCAAGGCGGCCAAAGGTATAGATGCGGCCCACGCCAGATTATAACCCGACGGTGCCCACACAACGTTGACATGGAACGGATTGACGTGATCAGCCACTGCATATCTCCACCATTCGAGAAAAAAGATGGAGATACCCGCGTCATGCCCCATCGCTATATAGCGCTCAGAAAAATGACCTATCAAGCTGCGCCCGAAGAAAAGCACCGAGAGCATGCTGAAAAGAAGTAAAACCTCAAGACCGTAAGCTTCGAGGCCTTTGACTTCCCGGTCTGCGCACGGCATTGCGAGGTTATCCCTGGAGCGCGAATGTGCGAAGGACTGCTTAATCGCCGCTCGACCGTTCATTGATACTTTGTCCCGCCGAACCTCGTGGCAATTCGATCAGGCGGCTTATGATTCATTCAAATCCCGATCAAGGATTTTAGTGGCTATTCTCACTAAACAGATCAGTGTCTATTGCCGGATTCCGATAAATCTTGAAGAACGAGCCGCGTGCGGCGAGCCGCAGCCTCCCGGCGAAAGGATCATCGGCAAGTCCCAGATCGAGATATAGTAAATATGGAAACCGCTGCCCCCAGTTGAAAGAATAATCGAGTAGCTCTGCCATGTTTGCGCGCCCGAGCATTCTGATGAGCGCGTTGCTGGCGTCGTGATCAAAGAAATACGCAGCGACCGGTGCGGCTGGCGGAACTACAGGTTGCTCCGCCATGAATTGAGCGAATGCTGGCTTGGGCTTTACGATCACACTTCCCCGCTGCGCGAAAAACATCGTATCTACGCCATGTCCAGTCAGCGGCGCAATCGAGCTGATATGCCAATAGAAGCGTGCGGCACGAGCTCCACCGCCGTCGGGCTGACCTCCGGTGGTTTCTTGCGGATCTGGTGGCAACGCGACGAATATTGGAGCGCCGGGCGGGATGATCTTCACTGCTTGAGTCAGCTCAGCAACATCGCGATTGAAACTTGCGAATTCGCTAATCGCTGTGCCGAGCTTGATGACTAAGATCATCGTGACTAGTGCGATAATGCCATTTCCTGACCGGCGCTCAGCTATCGCTGGAATCTGCAAGGCCGCGACACTTATCAGCGCTGCATACCAGAAGATCCGGGAATCGATGCCGGCAGAAATCTCAAGAATAGAGGGCGCGATCATCCCGGCCAGCCAAAGTCCGGCGATTGGCAGATTCCATCTGAGCGCGAAGCAAGCGCCTTGTCGGTACAGAACTACAGCCGATACCAGGAAGAGCAACGCACAACCGAAGGCCAGCGCCAGATTCCCGCTGTCGAAGATGCTCAGTGTCGTCATCAACTTTGTTGGCAAATTACTAAATACAGCTGTGTGAGCGCTCAAGGGCTTGGTTCTCAGCAGGTAGAGCGGCAAGGCCGTAAGGAAACCGGACGGCGCCGTCATAAGTGCGCGCCACGCAGGACGCTCACGCTCGCAGTCGAGTAGAAAAACCGTAAACGCCAGGCACGTCAGTGCGCCGAGATGCACGATGAAAAGAATCGGCGCGAACACATTCAGGATGAGAACCCGGCGTCAGCGGCGCCTCTTGAACCGCCGCGAGAACGAACAAGGCCATTCCCGTTCCGAAGGTAAAACTGTATAGCCCCGCAGTCACTACACCGGAGTGAAGCATCGGCAGCGCGAGTAGAACCGTCGGCTGAATCCGTCCGTTGATCGAACGGCTCAGGCACACAACGCCGGCAGCCACCCCGATGATTCCCCCAGCAGATTGTAGGAGTTGACTATTTCCTCTGGAGTTAAAAACCTGCCCAAGCTGATCGCGAATAGCGGTAATCCCAGATTCGGGATAAGCGTCCAGCGAATGTCAAAGACATGCCGCAACGGCGAATCCGCCGGGCTCAGGAGAACACGAATCCAGGCCACGTGCGCCAGATAATCGCTGCACAACGGGAAACGAAACAGCAGAAAAGGTAAAACTACAATGATTATTCCGATCGCATACAGGCTTGCCCAAATCCTCTCTGAGGCAGCTTCCGGGGTCCGCCCGGCGGCTTCTTGGCGCCTGTCGACGGCTGCGGCCACACATCCGACGCTAATCAGGGGACATGTATAAGGGAAGCATATAAACGAGGATCTCCAACTTAGGAATTCAACAATTCCCCACCCCTTTTCATCGCGTCCGCCAACCTCCGATTCAACCTCGCCGATGCCCCGACGTCCTCCGCGCTCCTTTCGCCGAACAACCGATCCGCTTTGCTTGCTCGGCGCTTCATCAGCCAAAGGAGCTCCGATTCGGACCTCTGGCGGTTGACGCTCGAATGATCGCGTCCAACCTGTCCGCAAGAATCCTCAGCATCATTCAACCAATCGGTTGATCGTCCATCGAATCGGGGCTATATTCAACCGTATGGTTGAACTTCAGACGCCTCAGCTTAATTCCGTCTTTCACGCCCTCGGCGACCCCACCCGGCGCCGGATGCTGCGCGAACTCGCTGATGGCGAACGAACGGTGACCCAGCTTGCCGACCCCTTCGCTATCTCGCTCGCGGCTGCCTCAAAGCACATCAAGGTGCTCGAGAACGCTGGACTGCTCCGCCGCGAAGTCCGCGGACGCACCCATCTATGCCGACTCGATCCGGGGCCGCTCGCCAGCGCTCAGGAGTGGTTGAACTTCTATGAGCGCTTCTGGAATGACCGCCTGGACGCCCTCGAACGGCTCCTCCGCGATCACGACAAAGCCCAATCCTCTTCCCGCAAAGGAGACGACCAATGAACCAACCCGCAACCCCGGATGCCTATGGCGCCCTGATCGAGCCTGCCACCTTGAAAATCCAGCGCCTTCTGCCCGGCCCCATCGAGCGTGTCTGGGCCTTTCTCACCGAGAGCGATTTGCGCCGCAAATGGCTCGCGGCGGGCGACATGGAAATGAAGGCCGGTGCGCCCTTCGAACTCGTATGGCGCAATGGTGAACTCAACAACCCGCCTAGTCAGCGCCCCGACGGCCTCCCCGAGGAGCAGCGGATGCAAAGCCGGGTCGTCGAACTCGACCCGCCTCGCAAGCTCGTCATCACTTGGGGCAACAGCGGTGACGTCTCGTTTGAACTTGATCCGCAGGGCGACAAGGTGATGCTCACCCTGATTCATCGCCGCCTCCCCGATCGCCCAACCCTGCTCAGGGTCAGCGCCGGATGGCACATGCATCTCGATACTCTCGTCGCCCGTGCGACGGGCAACGAACCGGCGCCCTTCTGGGATGGCTGGAGTCGGCTGCAACAGGACTACGACCGGCGGCTGCCGGCTTGAAGGTAGGCCGAGCCAGCGAGGCCGTTCGGCTGCGAGTCTGCGAGCCAGACGCTTAGAAATTGAGGCTCACCGACTTTCATCCTCGACAAAACCAAGAACTCGCAAGGAGCGAACTGCAATGACGAAGCATACAACCGGTACACGCGAACAATGGCTTGCCGCCCGCATCGATCTCCTGAAGGACGAAAAGGAGCTAACCCATCGCAGTGACGAGTTGGCGCGGCGCCGTCAGGATCTCCCTTGGGTTCGCGTCGCCAAGGACTACCGCTTCGAGACCGACGACGGCAGCGCCTCATTGGCTGACCTGTTCCGCGGGCGCTCGCAACTTCTCGTCTATCATTTCATGTTCGGGCCCGATTACACCGCCGGATGTCCCTCGTGCTCATCCATCGCCGACGGCTTCAACGGCATCTATGTGCACCTCGCCAATCACGACGTAACACTTTCTGCCGTATCACGCGCGCCACTCGCCAAGCTCCAGGGGTACAAGCGCCGGATGGGCTGGACCTTCCCCTGGGCCTCATCCTTCGGCAGCGACTTCAATGCCGACTTCAATGTCTGGTTCACTGAGGATCAGCAGCGCGATGGTGGTATCGAATACAACTACCAACGAGGGCAAGCGTCCAACTTGCAGATGCGCGGCGACGTCGGACCCGTGGCCGAGATGGCGGCTTCGAGCGGCACCGACGTTCCCACCTATACGCGCGAGCGGCCGGGCATGAGCACCTTTACGCTCGAGGACGGCATCGTTTACCACACGTATTCGACCTATGCGCGCGGACTCGACGGTCTTTGGGGCATGTACCAATGGCTCGATCGGGCACCGAAGGGGCGCAACGAAATGGGTGCATGGTGGCGCCGCCACGACGAATACCCCAACCGCTAACGTGATCGTCGCATCGCCAGCATGAGAGGCGAAATCTGACGGGCACGTCTTAACCGTAATTGCGCAGCCGCGAAAAACGGCCAGCATAACCACCCCGCCCTTGGCCAGTCTCATATGTTTTGGGCCGGCCGATGATCCATCCTGGTTGAGAAGTTGGCGCGCGTTTTACGCGGGCCGCCTCTGCCGCGCCGACCCAGGATCAAGCGGTCCCGGGTAGTGGTCCTTTTTGGGCGCTTGGGCGGGTTTGACCGTCAAGGATCATGATGATGAGTGATGTGTCCTTCGACATGCCCCGCTCCGTTTGGCTCCGGAACGAGGGTCACCTGCATCGACGATTGTGGGAAGTGTGGTGCCTCGCCGATGGCTAGTTCATGCCATTGGAATTTATCCGAACCGTTGCTATCCGCCTCAAACAGAATCGATTTGGAATGCGACCAATTGACAAAGGGGATAGGGCTCACT
>DATKPK010000157.1:0-14617 GCA_035524095.1 Binataceae bacterium (SeqCode)
CGTGCGTACGCCGCTGGATCACTCTCGCATGGTAGGCTGCGCGCTCAGCTGCGATTATTAGCCCAGTCCGAAGGCCATTGGTACGGCATACTGCGGCCCATTTGGCAAAGGCGATAGCGGAATCCGACTGCGTGGCAAAAAGTTCGTCGATAAAAACAAGCACGGCTTCGCGTTCGGATCGGTAGCTGCGCCCGCACGCCTCGAAGCCAGAAACCGGCGCTTGGCCCCCCTCGCCCGGCTCATGTTCGAGCCTGGTGAGCTCTTCTTCGAAAGCAGCTTCGCTCATGATGCCGCTGCGGAACGCACGCAAAAGCTGTCTAATTTCAAAGTCACGATTCATAATGAGTCCTCAAATCAATTTTATCGTTTACTGCCCGGAGTGATGTTTGACATCGCCGCGTAGTTCCCGTTCGTGATCCTCGAGGCGCCTGCGCGCCGCATCGAAAGCCTCGCGAATGGCAATCGCTAGATCGTCGGCGTGTTGCTTGGTTATTACTAACTCGGCCCGTGGGGTGCGGAGATCAATCCGTACCGAGAAAGGACCGCCATGGCGATGGTGATGGACCGGCGCTTCGATTACGACATGGCAACCGGTAAGCCTGCCGTAGTATCCTTCAAGGGCTTGGGCATGTTGTTCAATCGTGGCCCGCATAGCGTCGGTGAGTTGAAAATCACGGGAAGTGATCTGAAGCGCTCGTTCCATGGTGGTTACCCGTTTAATTGTTCGTTTCTGTAGCGTCTTAGTTAAGGCCATCGGCCCAATGTCTCAGGATTCGTTCAAAAAACTCTGGGGCGTAGTTGTGTTGCATGACTGCGACTTATGGGCCGACGGTTAATAGACTAAAGGCCTAGGCCGCGTTCTTATGTTCGTTCTTCTTCTCTGGGCCTTCCACCTGGATCGTTACTTCTTTGGGCAATGCATCCTTCGGCATCGGCGCTACCAGCTCAAGAATGCCGTCCTTATAGGTGGCCTTGAGGTCTTCCGCCTTGATTCCAGCCGGCAGGCTGAGCGAGCGCGCGAACGCCCCGTAGCTGATCTCGCGCCGAAGATAATCAGCCTCTTTGGTTTCCTGCTTCTCCTCGCGAGAGCCTTCAATGGTCAGTACATCGCCGGTCACTTTGATCTTGACGTTTTTCGGATCGATGCCGGGAAGATCAGTACGAACGATAAATTCGCCATCCTCGACCCGTGCTTCAAGCGCGGGTCGTGTCGGCGATTTCTGGCCTTCGCCGAAGAACTCGCGGGCTAGCGGGAACCGGCCGAACCAATCACGATCAAAGCCGAAGCGTTCGGCCAGATCTTCGAATCGCGCCAAGTCCCTCGACGGTGTCCATTTTTCGAGCAATCCCATTGTTCTGTCCTCCTTCATATCTGCGAAGCCTGAATGGACTTCGCGATTGTCCCAATTGTTTGGATGATCTTCTTGTGAATAGCCGTGTTAGATTCGGCGCCTATTCCGCCGAATCGTTTTGCTTGATCCGCCCTCGCCGCCCAATTGTCGGCGACGGCGCCATCTGTTCAAATTTGCCAAGCTCTGCGCCGAAGGGCCGTTCGTCGCGGACGCTAAGAAGTTCTTCAGGAGCGACCATGGCGTCCCGCTTTTCCAGCGACTCGTCCATCTCGGGAGGCAATGACCAGACTCTACTCTCTTTCTCGCCGAGTAGGTTTGCCTCCGGCTTACCGAGGCTATCGTGCTTTCGCTGGCACGCGACACACAGAGCGGCAAACGGTAATGCTTGCAAGCGCGCGACTGAAATCTCGTTGCCGCATTGCTCGCACAGTCCGTAATGGTTGTGCGCAAGCCGGCCCACCGCATCGTCGATCGCTTCGAGACGATTTTCCGCGGCCTCGATCAAACTCGCATGGGTCTCTACCTCCGCCAGTGAACGCGCCTCATCAAGTTCGTCTGCGGGTGCCAGTGTCACATCCTGGCTTTGATCACGGCGCAACTCGAGTATCCTCTCGCAAGTCCGCGCTCGCTCGTCCGCCAGCATCTGGTAGATCTTCTGTCGGCGTGCGGCTTGACGTTCCAACAATGCGTTCATTATCTCGCGCCCCCTTTGCGTCCGCGTCTTTCAGCAGCCCACGTGGCGAAAAGCGTGCCGTCGTCGCTCCAAGCATAGGTCACACGGCCGCGCAGGAGTTTTTTGACCTCATGAGCCAGCCGATGTGCGAGTTTCTGTGAGGTCGTAATGATGTCGATGGTGCCGCCATCGTCCGCCGTATTAGTCAAAACGATTCGCCTCTCAGGCTGTGTCTTCATTGCCCGCTTGGCGGCATTTTGAAGGCGGCGCTGAATATCTTCTCGTCTACTTGCCGTAACGCCACGAATGATCAACCGTCCCTGTCCTTCCTGGCGCGAAATCTGATCACACGCGGGACAAAATCCCCACTGGCTGCGTTCGATCAACTCATCGGTAAGCTTATGGTCATGGCGCCAGGTCTTACGCAGAAACACGGCGCCGCAACGCGCGCATACTGTTGGTTCATGGATTGGCGGCGTCTTGGAAACGACGCGGGGGCTTTTGTCATCGCGGACGGCCTGGCGATTCAGGCTCCGAACCAAGCCGCGCGATTGTTTGGTGGTTTGTACGTTCATCGCCTCGTCCGTGTCTTTCAGAATTCAGTTCGCCCGTCGCTGGCACTTGGAATCCTGGAATGCAGCCAGTTATATCCCGCTCGGATAGGTGCGATTTTGGTTACCCGCCTGAAGCCATAATTCCTTCAAATCTGCCGGGAGCTGGCTGAAGACGTGGCGCGCCTCGCCCTCACGGCCGCTCGAACTGCCTAGGGCCAGCTGCAGTACATTGAAAACGGCGGCGACGGCTTCCTCAGCATTGCCCAGATCTTCGATGCCGAGCATCTGTCTCACTTCGTCCAGGAATTGATATTCATGCACCCGCCGCACGGTGCGGCCTGGATAGTCGAAAGAAGACCAGAGCATCTTTAGCGAAGCGGGTAACTGAGCTTCAACATCTGCTGCTTCATGAGGAGTAAGACGATCACGTAGTTCCTGGAACACTGCAAAAATGAGCATTTCCGCCCGCCGCTCCTCACAGCCGAAGCGATCAGCCACGTAACCAACAAATTCTTTATCTTTCATAGTTCTTCTCCTTCAAAGGGACTATGCGACGGCTCATCAGTAGTCCGCATCACTCCGCATCAATGAATTCGCTCTGAATCAGATCAGCGATCTCGAACCCTGCGGCGCGCGATTTATCGCCGAAACTGACTTGACTTGTATGAACTGCATTCGTGCTCGCGCTATCAGCCGCGGAAGCGAGCCCGCAAACATCGCGAAAGCCAGTTGGATCATATGGCGTTACTCTCCAGGATTAATGAATCTCGCTACTTCGCGGCCGTCGCTGATTCGACCGTGTCTGCCGTTGGCAGAATCGTTGAGCACGCCTTGTGCCACCAGAAACCCCCGGTCTTTCTTCCTGTAACGCCAATTTTGTGGGTCAGCGGCGCCCCACCTGGGACATCACTTCCCGCGGCGGAGCCATGAGTGCATCATCTGCATCGATGGAAGAATATCCTTAGCGCCTTTTGCCGGCTCGCGATTCGGATGTTGCAGTGCTCTCCGCGGCGGCGTTTCGGAAAAGTCATCATGATTAGTCTTGCAGTACATGAATTTTGCACCGTGCACGTGTTCGTGGATTATCTGTTCAAATGATGCGCAACTGGACCGCCCGTCATCCGATAAAGCTTGCCCCGCCACTTGCGCGCCGGATCGCCCGCTACTGGACGTCGGATAGGCCGCCAGGACGTGGATTTTTCGCACTACTCGGTCCGGGCTTGATTACTGGAGCTTCCGATGACGATCCGAGCGGCATTGCGACCTATTCCCAAGTAGGGGCCCAATTCGGCTATGGCATGGCTTGGGTAATGTTGTTCAGTTATCCGTTGATGGCGGCCTTTCAAGAGATCAGCGCGCGCATCGGACGGGTCACCGGACACGGCATAGCTGGCAATATCCGCAGCTACTACCCTGGATGGCTACTGCGGGTAATCGTGGGCCTTTTGGTAATCGCCAACATTATCAATTTGGGAGCGGACCTCGGAGCGATGGGCGATGCCGTTTACCTGATAGTTGGAGGCATTCCGCATCTATACGTTCTGCTGCTGGCGTCGGTCTGTGCGGCTCTTGAGATCTTTTCCCGCTATGAACGGTATGTTGCGATTCTCAAGTGGGGAACACTGTCGCTATTCGCCTATGTGGCCACGGTTCTAGTAGTGAAAGTGCCGTGGGGGCAGGTCGCCTACAATACTTTCCTGCCGAGCTTTTCCTGGCAGAAAGACTATATTGTCGCCATCATGGCCGTGCTCGGGACGACGATCAGTCCCTACTTGTTCTTTTGGCAGGCCTCAGAAGAAGCCGAAGATGAGCGCACGATGCCCGGGGCGGAGCCGTTGACCGCCGCTCCAAGCCAGGCGCGAGCCGAGATCCATCGCATGAGGCTCGATACTTACCTGGGAATGGGCTTCTCGAATCTGATCGGCCTCTTCATCTTAATCACTACCGCCGCAACGCTAAATGCGCACGGCGTAACCGATATTCAGACATCATCGCAGGCCGCTGAAGCACTTCGGCCCATTGCGGGACGCTTTGTTTTTGCGGTGTTCGCAGCAGGCATCGTCGGTACCGGCATGCTGGCCGTCCCCGTACTGGCCGGCTCCGCTGCCTACGCGCTCGGCGAGGCGCTCGATTGGCCAATAGGCCTGGCGCGGCTGCCGCTCGATGCCAAGGCTTTCTACGGCACCATTGCCACGGCCACTCTTATCGGCATCTTCATTAATTTAATCCGGATCGATCCGATCAAAGCATTGTTCTGGAGTGCCGTACTCAATGGTGTCGCCGCAGCCCCGCTGATGATTGTCATCATGATCATGGCGATGCAGCCCAAAGTCATGGGCGCATTCATACTGCCGCGTACGCTGTGGCTCCTGGGGTGGCTTTCCACGGCGGTAATGACGATCGCCATCGCAATCATGTTCTGGACGTGGTGACGACTTTCGGCGGCTCGTGCCTGCGGGATTGGTTTACAAGCTGCCGTGCGCTTTAATCACGACTTCAGGTGAAAGCGATTCGCCCGCGAAAGCTGAAGCAACAATGCCATATTCGGAATACTTCAAGGCCGCCAGTGAAGCGCTGATTATCGCCGATAGCGCCGGAATCATTCTCGAGGTCAATCCCAAGGCCGAGGAGCTTTTCGGCTATACCCCGGAAGAACTCACCGGCCAAACGGTGGACATTCTCCTGCCGGCGCAACTGCGCACGATCCATCACAAGCATCGTAAGGACTATCTGTCCGCACCGCGCAATCGGGCTATGGGGGCAGGCCTCACTCTTTCCGGCCGGCGGAAAGACGGCAGCGACTTTCCTATCGAGGTCAGCCTGACTTACGCGCCACGGACAGAGCGCGGGGAGTTGATTGTTGCGGCGGTCATCGACATCAGCGAGCGGCTCGCGTTGGAAAGCGAGGCACGCCGGGCCGAAACAGTTGCGGCACTCGGGACGGTAGCGGCAGGTATCGCGCATGATCTGAATAATCCCTTGCAGACGATTCGTTCGCGCGCGGAACTCATGCTCGAATCGCTCGATTCCTTGACGGCCGCTGAGATGAAGGAAGACCTCGCGGCGATTCATCGCCAGGCGCAGCGGGCCGGCCTGATCGTTGAAGAATTTCTTGCGCTATCCCGCCGCCGGGAGAAGAGCCAGGGGCGGGTTAATCTGAATCAGTTGATTGAGCGGGTGTCCTTGCTGATCGGTGACCAATTGCGGAAAGCCGGGATTACTTTCCAGACCCATCCGGATCCGGACCTGCCGGAGCTGACCAGCGGCGGCACGGCTTTGGAAAGGGTTTTAATCAACCTTGTGGCGAACGCACGAGATGCGATGCCGAAGGGTGGTGTAATAAAGATTACGAGCGGACGGCTGGATAATCCGCCGAATTGGGTCTATCTCAGCATTGCGGACACAGGAGAAGGGATTCCAGCGGACGCTCTTGGAAAGGTATTTGATCTGCTTTATACGACCAAGGCCGAGGGCAGCGGTTTGGGCCTATGGCTTAGCCGGCGAATCGTGCATGAGCACGGTGGCAAGCTGGAAGTTCAATCCGAGCTGGGGCAGGGAACGACCTTCACCATCAAACTACCGTTGAACGATTTTCAGGCGTGAAGCACGTGAAAATTTCACCCACGTCTGAGGTAACCGCTGATTGATTAAAGCGTTCAAGATCAGAGGATCGCCTCATCAATGAGCGGAGAGCGTATTGTGATTCTCGACGACGAGGCCGACATGGCCGCAAGCTTGGCGCGGGTTCTTACCAAGGCCGGTTATGAATGTCTCATTACGAGCGATCCCGCGGAAGGCGTGCGAATGCTCGGATCGGAGCGTCCGGACTTATTACTAACCGATTTGCGTATGCCTGTGATGGATGGAATGGAGGTCCTGGCCCAGGTCCGTGAAATCGATCCTCGGCTGCCGGTAATAGTTCTGACCGGCCATGCATCGATAGAATCCGCCGTGGCGGCGGTCAAGGCCGGAGCATTCGACTTCCTGTCGAAGACATTTTCCAATGATCAGTTAAAGCTCACGGTAGAAAGGGCTTTAGCCAAGCGGCGGCTGGAACTGGAGAATCTTCATCTGCGCGATCAGCTGCGCAGCACGCTTGGATTCGAAAACATCATTGGACAAAGTACAGCGCTGAAGCAGGTTCTTGAGCTGGTGCGCAAGGCCGCGCGTTCCGACGCGAATATTTTAATTCTTGGTGAGTCGGGAACTGGCAAAGAAGTCGTCGCCCGCGCGACTCACGCCAATAGTCCTCGAGCCGCCCAACCGTTTATCGCCGTCGATTGCGCCTCGCTGCCCGAGCAGCTGCTTGAATCCGAGCTTTTCGGCCACGAAAAAGGAGCCTTTACTGGTGCCGCAAACGCGAAACAAGGGCTGATGGAAGTGGCTCATCGGGGCACCCTTTTCCTCGACGAATTGGGCGAATTGCCACTCAGCCTGCAAGTAAAGTTACTGCGAGCCCTTCAGGAGAGGCAAATTCGTCGTGTCGGCGGCACCCGGCAGATCGCAGTCGATATTCGCATCGTTTCCGCCACTAACCGTGATCTGCGGGCGCAGGTAGCGGCGGGCAAATTCCGCGAAGATCTCTATTACCGGGTGAATGTCATCGATATAGCGCTGCCCCCGCTGCGTGAACGGCACGGTGATATTGAATTGCTCACCGCTCATTTCTTGCGAAAATACACTGGCAGCCCGAGTGCTGCGGCTAAGGGTTTCGCGCCAGAAGCTATGATGGCGCTGGAGACTTATGCTTGGCCGGGTAATGTCCGCGAGCTACAGAATGTGATTGAGCGCGCTTGCGCGCTGGCCGATAGCGAAATGATAACTCTCGCTGAGCTGCCTCAGCATATGAGGACTCCAGCTCATTTGAACGAGCCGCCTGATGTGGCGGAGACCGGAACGTCACTGACCCTGAAAGAGGCTAAAGATCGCTGGATCGGCCAACTGGAATCGGCCTACGTCGAGAACCTGCTCAAGCAAGAGGGCGGTAATGTGTCCCAGGCGGCGCGCAAGGCGGGCGTCGATCGTAAGACGCTCCATCGCCTGCTGAACAAGCACGGCATCCGCTAGCCCGGTATTCCGCGGGCATGGTTCAGGCTGGCGAATCGGCGTTGGATTGAAAACGATCAAGAGTTGCCGTCTCGAGCAATCAGTTCCCGGACGTTAGAAATGAGCTCAGAATTGGAAAACGGCTTGCGCAAATAAGCTGCCGCCCCAGTCCCTAAAGCGCGTTCACGGGCATGGTGAGCGTCGAATCCGGTCATCAAAATCACCGGAGTGCCAGGCGCAGTTTTCTGCACGTGTCGGACAATCTCATAGCCATCGCCAAGGGGCAAATTGATGTCCGACAGAACTAGCGCAGGCCGCATCGTATCAAACAGAGCAAGTGCGGATGTCAGATCAAAGACCACCGCGCATCTAAACCCGGAGGCTTTGAGAACTCTCGCGCAGGTCTCAGCTACTTCGACATCGTCATCGATGATTAGGATTGATTTGGGCACTTGATCCTTTTTGTTAGCCGCCATTTTCAGATCTTTCGAGAGTCATGATCACCCAGCATGCGAATGGCCATTCTTCACAGCATATAGCTTCCAACGATTGAAACTGCATATCTGAAGCGGTCAGCACAAGCGGCGAACATTAATCGCTGTCTTCCACCTCAATCATGATTCGTGCCACCTGCTGCGAAGTTCTAACAGGGAATTGGCGAAGCCGTTTCGTTCCTGAACATCCAGATACTCCCGGCCGCCAAAGCAATTTCGGCCTTTTATCCAGCGATTTTCCTGCTCCTGACCGAGGCCAGAGAGGGAATCATCTGCGGAATCGATGTCCCAGGTGAGGCATGGATGTACCACCCGTCGCATGGAATTCGCTGAGATTCCAATCCACTTTTGTCTGGCATGCGGGCTGCTCATGTCCATCAACGCGACTAACGATTGTGGCTGATTGAGGCATCGGTGAACGGCACTATGCAACCCGAAGGAAAGTCACGGCATATGAAAATAGATAGCTACGATAAACCAATTCAGCTTGCGGATCATATGAATGGGGCCCGCACGAGCTCTTCCGATGCCGTACCAAATGTTCAACTGCCGCCGCCGCGAACGAAAAGTGACAAATCCCTTCTCGAGGCGTTGGCGCTCCGGCACACGCATCGCGAATTCGATCCACGGCCATTGCCGCCGCAGGTTCTTTCGGATCTGTTATGGGCCGCTTCCGGAATTAATCGGCCCGCGACCGGAGGCGATACAGTACCCAAATGGCGGAACGTCAGACTAATCGAGATCTATGCGGCGATGGCGGATGGTGTTTGGATCTACGAGCCAAGCACACATAGCTTGCGCGCCCACTTGGCCACTGACATTCGCTCGCAAACCAGCATGGAGGAATTCGCCGGTCAGGCTCCACTGGAACTCATTTACGTCGCGCGCCGAACGCTGATGAAGGACGTTCCAACGTGGGACCGTCGCCTTTACGCTTCGGTTGACGCGGCGTTTATTGGGCAGAACGTCTACCTATTCTGTGCTTCGGAATCGCTCGCGACAGTCTTCCGCGGAACTTTCGATTATGCGCAACTCGCCCGCACTCTCGAATTGGGTGCGGAACAATTCGTGGTATTCGCGCAGACTGTGGGATATCCGGCATAGATGGCAATGCTCAGTGTCAAACTTCTGTGCGGCAAGCCCAAGGTGGTGAGGCTGAAGCTTTTAGTTAGGCATTCATGCGCCGGCGCGTTCCAGCCTTTGGACTCTCTCTTTGCACTGTCCGTGCAACGCCCCACAACTCAGCTAGTTGAATTATTACAAATAAGGATTTTCGATGAGCATCCTTGCGACAATGCCCAAGACCGACCGCGCCGACGAAAGGCTCTCCGCTTACGGTACAGCTCGCTCCACTATAAAAGGAGCTCCGCTGAGCGCCGAGGAGCTGCGCCAAATTGATGCTTACTGGAGGGCCACTCTGTATTTGTCCCTGGGGATGCTTTACCTGAGAGAAAATCCTTTACTACGCACAGCTCTGGCCATCGAACACACCAAATCGCGGCTTTTGGGCCATTGGGGCTCCGATGCCGGCCAAAGCTTCACCTACATTCATTTCAACCGGCTGATCAAGAAATACGATCTGAATGCGATCTTCATCTCCGGACCGGGACACGGAGCTCCCGCCGTATTGTCGAATGCCTATCTCGAAGGCACCTACTCCGAAGTTTACCCGGACAAGAGCGAAGATGTCGTCGGCATGCAACGCTTTTTCAAGCAGTTCAGCTTTCCGGGAGGCATAGGCAGCCATGCGACGCCGGAAACCCCTGGCAGTCTTCATGAAGGCGGCGAGCTTGGATACTCTGTTTCGCACGCCTATGGGACCATATTCGACCATCCAGACCTAATCACGCTTGTGATGGTGGGTGATGGTGAGTCCGAGACCGGTCCACTCGCGACGAGCTGGCACAGTAACAAGTTTGTAAACCCGATAACCGACGGTGCGGTACTGCCGGTCTTGCATCTCAATGGCTACAAAATCAACAACCCTACGATTTTGGCCCGCATCAGCCATGAGGAGCTCGAAGCCCTGTTCGTCGGATATGGCTATACGCCTTATTTCGTCGAAGGCAGTGACCCGCTGAGCATGCATCAGGCGATGGCTGCCACGCTTGAACATTGCGTAATGGAGATCCGAAATGTCCAGGATGAGGCCCGGAAGACTGGCATAGCGTCGCGGCCCCGCTGGCCGATGATCATCTTGCGCAGTCCCAAGGGCTGGACCGCTCCTCGGCAAGTCGAAGGGCATTACCTGGAAGGCTTTTGGCGCGCCCATCAGATACCCATTACCGATATCGCAACGAACCCGAGCCATCTGAAAATCCTCGAAAACTGGATGCGCAGTTACAAGCCAGAGGAACTGTTTGACCAGACCGGAAGGTTGATCCCCGAACTAAAAGCACTGGCCCCTAAGGGCAATCGCCGCATGAGCGCCAACCCGATCGCCAATGGCGGCCTGGTGCGCAAGTCGCTCAACATGCCCGACTTTCGAAGTTTAGCCATCGAAGTCAAAAGGCCTGGCGCAACGCTGGCCCGGAACGTTCCGGCTCTCGGCAATTTATTGCGGGAAGTCATGCGCCTGAATATGGATCGGTTTCGCGTTTTTGGACCCGACGAAACGCAATCCAATCGCTTAGAATCGATCTATGAAGTCGCGAAGAAAGCCTGGATGGCCGAATACTTCCCTGAGGATGCCGATGGCGGTGAACTCGCTCCTGGCGGGCGCGTGATGGAGATGCTGAGCGAGCATACCGTCGAAGGATGGCTGGAAGGTTATATACTCAGCGGCCGGCACGGCCTGCTGAACAGCTACGAACCCTTCATCCACGTCATCGACTCGATGTTCAATCAGCACGCCAAGTGGCTGGAAAAGTGCCGCGAGCTAACATGGCGGGCTGATATTTCGTCGCTGAACCTGCTGATTACGGCGCTGGTCTGGCGCCAGGATCACAACGGTTTCACCCATGAAGACCCCGGCTTCCTCGATGTGGTGGCCAATAAAAGTCCAAATATAGTCCGGATCTATTTGCCGCCCGATGCGAATTCCCTGCTATCGGTCGCCGATCATTGCTTGCGCAGCGTCAATTACGTGAACGTTATCGTCGCTGACAAGCAAACCCATCTGCAATACCTGGATATGGAAGCCGCGATCGAACACTGCTCGAAAGGCGCGGGTATCTGGGACTGGGCTAGCAACGACCAAGGGGCAGAACCTGACGTGGTGATGGCGAGTTGCGGCGACGTGCCGACCAGTGAGTCTTTGGCCGCCGTCGCGCTTCTCCGAACGTATTTGCCCGGCGTAAAGGTACGATTTGTGAACGTCGTCGATCTGTTCAGGCTCGTTCCTAATATTGAGCACCCTCATGGTATGACCGATCGGGAGTTTGAGGCGCTCTTCACCCCGGACAAGCCAGTCATCTTTAACTTTCATTCCTACCCATGGCTGATTCACCGGCTGACCTACCGCCGGCCTGGACAACACAACCTTCACGTGCGCGGCTACAAGGAGAAAGGCAACATCAACACACCGCTGGAATTGGCCATTCAGAATCAGACCGATCGCTTCAGCCTGGCAATTGATGCGATCGACCGGATGCCTCGTTTTAGAGTCCCTGCTGCTAGCGTTCGCGAAGCCATGCTCAACCGCCAAATCGCCGCAAAAGGCCATGCGCATGAGTTTGGTATCGACGCCAAAGACATCACAGATTGGCAGTGGCCGTTCTGACGCTAGCTCGCATTAGCAGCATGTGAGCGTTGTCACATCGCCTCGCAGCTATCAGCGCTTCTGATGCCGACAGCCTGACACACCGCATCAGCTCAACTACGTAGGAGGTTTACGATGGAAGAATTGAGCGTACGAGATGTTATGACAACTGGCCCCATGACCCTCAAACGAAATGAAAAGCTCACTTTAGCCGATGATATCATGCAGCTGGGACGGATCCGCCATCTGCCGGTGATCGATGACGATGATGACGGCAAGCTAATCGGCATAGTGAGCCAGCGCGACCTGCTGCGGGGCGCTTTGGCGCAAGCACTTGGCTATGGAGAACACGGCCGTCGCAAGCTTCTCGATACGCTGCTGGTCAAGGAAGTGATGGCGACTGAAGTGGCTACAACTAGTCCCGATACCTTGCTGGCCGATGCGGCCCGGATTCTAACTGAGCGCAAGATTGGCTGCCTTCCTGTAGTAGATGATGGACGCCTGGTTGGCATTTTGACGGAAGGTGATTTCGTTGCCCTAGCCGCGCGCAGGGCTCCGTAATTCAGTGAGGCTGAGTAAAAACAACTCAGCCGGTTAGTTCGCGAGTAATGCCTAATGATAGCTAGTGATTTGATGACGCAAAATCCGCTAACGGTTAGAGTGCGGGTACTTGCAGTTGGCCCACGAGCAAATGAAAGCTGTTCGGTTCCGGCAAGTTCTAGTCGTAGACAAAGAGCCGGGCTGGTTGGCATCATCACCGGCGCCGATATGCCGCTCTGTTTTTCATCTATGGCCGAGGTGACGCCAACGGCGTCACCTCGATTAAACGCCGAAGGCATCACCGAAGAAGCGGCGTCAGTATTTTCCAACAGAAACGATACTCATTGCGTCCAAAATGGGCAGAATACCTTTTATAGTTGGCTTCGCGGCCTTCCCTTTGCGGAGATAAGCTACAATGGCAAGAGCACCCCAGCCATGGATGGATTCTAACTTAGTCCCGGCCATCCGTCGTGAAATCGACGATATCTTTAGCCGCTCGCTCGGGCATACCAGCCAGCATCTGATAAGCTCGGCAGTGCCGCCAATCGAAACCTTTCGCGATGGCCATGAATATGTGATGAGGCTAGATCTGCCCGGAGTCGATCCAAAAGAGATCGAAGTCACGGTTAGCGGCGATGTCGTGACCCTGCGCGGCTCGCGTGAGCATCACGACAAACAAGAATCCTGGGATGTCATTTACTGCGAGCTGGCTCACGGCGATTTTGAGCGGAAGCTTAAGCTACCCTGGGGGATCCGCATCGAAGATATTAAAGCCGTTTACCATCTGGGTGTGCTGGAACTGCGCATGCCCGCACCTAAAGAGGATCTTGTCCATAGAGTGACGGTTCGAATCCAGAAAGCCAATGATGAGTAGTGAGACCCGCCGGAATCAGGATAAAGTCACTTTTACGATGAGCAGTTTGCTCCATAGTAGCTCTCTTCAACAGGCCCGTTTCGAAGCCGCACCGAACCATTGGGCTAAAGGGCGGCGCTCGTTGAAAAGAGGAATCGTTACACTGATTGGATTGGCGCTGATCACTGCTACTAGCACTGCTTGGGCGAATGAGATCACGAGAGGCCGAGCTACATACTTGCAATATTGTGCCTCTTGCCATGGCCTCACGGCTGATGGAGACGGTCCCGTCGCTCCTAGCCTTTCCATCCCGCCAGCTAATTTGCGCAGGCTCGGGGAGCGCTATGGAAACCCGCTGCCCGAAGACCAAATCGCCCGCTTCATCGACGGGCGGGCGGATGTAAGGGCTCACGGCCCGCGCGATATGCCGGTCTGGGGTTTCCGCTTCTATCCTAAAGCGCACGGCAATGAACGCGCGATAAGCAATCGCATCGCCGATCTGGTCGCTTATCTGCAGTCGATCCAGACCGCAGCACACGTCGCATCAAACAGAATAAAGTGCTGGTTAAGCGGCCGTGCATAGCCAGTTGTAATGTGCTCACCCACCTTGCCCTGAGATCTTCGACCTAAATTCTACGAGTCGCGTTAGGGAGTTGTTGAGTTTGTTGTGCGAGCAAATCCGGCCTTCCGAAATGAGCAGAACTCTCACGATGACCGAGCTCTGCTTCATGTGCCGTCAATCTACGCATGAGCGAGGCTTCTTGCGAGACCCATCTTGCTGCGGACCACAACGCTTCTTCTCCAACTGTCGCAAGCCGATTCAGCAAAGTGGTCAACGACCACTACCGATTTCTTTGGATGAAGTTCGACCTTTGCCACCACGCCACCCCTTGACTTGGCACATCCGGCCGTTGATGCAGCAGCTGGTCACATGCGAGAGCAGCTTAGACATCGCCAGCGGCGGCCAGCTTCCAGAGCGGGCTGATTGTCGCGGCAAATTCTGAAGCTCTCCTTGACCATTCGCGTTGGCGCTCATGATCGCTCGCGGCCGGCGATTACGTCTATCGATACTTTATCGGTGTCAGTAAGCGGGATCGGAACGAAGAGAATTTACTTCAGCTTTAATAAAGTTCCGGTTCAAAGGGTGGCAGTTTGTTTCTGAGGCATGACATGTGAAATGCATCGGTAGGAATGTTCTTGCAAAGCCAATACGCATGACCGGCTAGTTCGGAGTCTCATCTGATTTCGATACTGTGAAACGGCTCTTTTCGATACTGTAAATTGGCCCCACCCCGACTAACCCAGCAGACTGCCGAACAGGCGGGAGGCTGGGATGGAGCGGAGGGCAAAGGTGGAGCTGTTCGAGCAGATTCGCAGGGAATACGAGTTCGGGATTGGGACGATC
>DATKPK010000158.1:0-11194 GCA_035524095.1 Binataceae bacterium (SeqCode)
TCGGCGACGCGGACGTTACGCAGCATCCGTTCCTGGAGTAAGGCGCCCCTGAGGTCAGGGATGGGCGTGCGGATGGGGCGGTCGGCCTTGCGCAGGAGTTGAGGTCCCCCGCCAAGGTTGGTCGGCGCCCAAGTGCAGGTCAGGATCTCACTCATTCCTCAACCTCAGTCGCGATACATTTCCCTGAGCCTTATAGCATGGCTGTTGTGATGTGCGGCGACGAGCAATCGGTGCCATTGTTTCAAATGCGTAACACGATCGAACTCTTCTTTACGAGATTATATTGGCATCGCGAAGATTGGACAGGTCATCACGAGTGAGGCCGAGGTCGGTGAGGATGGCGTCGGTGTGCTCGCCGAGCGTCGGCGCGTAGCGGCGTAATTCAGCAGGGGTGACGTCGAAGCGGGCGGCGGGACGCGGCTGACGGAAGCGCCCGGCATGCGGATGATTAGCCTCGACGATCAATTCGTTGGCGGCGACCTGCGGATCGTGCAGGAGATCCTCGCGGCTGTTGATTGGAGCGCACGGAACCTGGGCAGCGTCGAGGGCCGCGAGCCATTCGGCGGAAGTTCGAGTGGCGAGAACTTCGGCAGTCATCTCAAGGCGGACGTCGGCGTTGCGGATACGATCGGCAGGATTCTTGAAGCGCGGGTCGTCGAGCCATTCGGGATGGTCGAGGGCCTGCGTCAGCCCGCGCCATTCGTCGTCGGAGTTGACGGCGGCGGTGATATAGCCGTCCGCCGTGGCGAAGATGAGGTCGCGGGTATTGGCCGGACGGGTCGCGGCGTAGGAGTCGATGAAGGTGTACCCAGCCATCGATTCAGGCCACATGAAGGCGACGACCGCGTCGAGCATCGCGAGGCGCACGTGCTGGCCCTTGCCTGTACGGGTCCGGGCGAGCAGCGCGGCGGTCATAGCCTGGGCGGCGGTGAGGGCTGTGACCTTGTCCGGGACGATCACGCGCATCATGCGCGGACGGCCGGTCGCGGTGTCGGCTTGAATTGAAGCGAGGCCGGAGAGGGCTTGAATGACTGGATCGTAGACGCGTTTATGGCCGTAGGGGCCGGTTTCGCCGAAGCCGCTGATCGAGACATAGATGAGAGAGGGGTTTACGGCACGCAGGGCGGCCTCGCCTATGCCCATCCGCTCGGCGGCGCCGGGACGGAAATTCTGTACGAACAGATCAGCCTTGATGGCGAGGCGTTTAAGCAGATCGACGCCGCGCGGATTTTTTAGTTCAATCGCGATTGAGCGCTTGTTGCGGTTGGCGATGACGAAGGTTGGGGCCATCCCGCGCTTGCGCCCGCCCATCAGCCGCGTGAGGTCGCCGCTCGCGGGCGGTTCGACCTTGATCACGTCGGCGCCCTGGTCCGCTAGGATCATGGTGGCCATCGGGCCGGAAATCATCTGCGTGAGGTCGATAATGCGAAAGCCGTCGAGAGGTCCGGGCATGGGTCACACCTCCGTGTCGATAGGATTACCGTTACATGAGGGATGGTGTCTGGGAAAGTCTGAGGGTTTGAAAACGACCGGCTTGCATACTCATGAACGCAGAGGTTTGCATGCGAGCCCGGTCGATCTTGGCCTTGTCGACGCCGCGAATCGGAAAGCTGGCTTAGTACGGCGATTGCATTAGCATAGGCAGGAAGTGGCTAAGCAGCGACAGTCAGGTCAGGCGGTCAGCAGAATGGCATCGAAGAAAGCGAAGCATAAGCTCGCGGCCTATCAAGCCAAGCGGGATTTTACGCAGACGGCCGAGCCAAGCGGTGAGAATAAGGTAGCTGCATCGCCACGGTTGCGTTTCGTGATTCAGAAACATGCGGCGCGCAGGCTCCATTATGATTTGCGGCTGGAACTCGACGGCGTGTTCAAGTCGTGGGCGGTGACGCGCGGACCGTCGGTCGACCCGCATGAGCGGCGGCTGGCAGTCGAGGTCGAGGACCATCCGCTGGACTACGGTGACTTCGAGGGGACGATCCCACGCGGGCAATACGGCGGCGGCTCAGTGCAGTTATGGGATCGCGGATACTGGATGCCAGAGGGGAAGGAAGGTGCGCAAGCGGGACTGGCGGAGGGCGATCTGAAGTTCACGCTCGAAGGTGAGCGTCTGCACGGAAGCTGGGTGCTGGTACGCATGAAGCATGACCGCATGGGGGGCAAGCGGACGAACTGGCTGCTGATCAAGCATCGCGACGAATACGCACGCGACGGTGACGGCGAGGCGATCGTGGCGGAGGATCGATCGGTGGCGTCGGGGCGGACCATGGCTGAAATCGCTGCGGGCAAGGGACGCGGGCCGAAGCCATTCATGCTGGTGACGAAGGCCAGTGCGAAGCCTGACGCGGTGTGGCATTCGAATCGTGAAGATGGCGATCCGCCGGCCGGGGCAGCTCAAGCGCGAGTCGCACGGGGGAAACCTGGCGCCGATCCATCTGAGAGCAAAGTGAACGCCCTCGGCAGAGCCAGGAAGAAAAACCCGATGCCGGGCTTCGTCGAACCGCAACTATGCAAAGACGTCGATGAACCACCGAAGGGGCCGGACTGGGTCCATGAAATCAAGTTTGATGGCTATCGGATGCAGCTTCACGTCGAAGACGGGGTGGCGACGATCCTGACGCGTAAGGGCCTCGACTGGACAGAGAAGTTTCGGGCGATAGCGCAGATCGCGCGACAGCTGCCGGACACGATAATTGATGGTGAAATCGTCGCACTCGATCATAAAGGGATTCCGGAGTTTACGGCGCTGCAGGCAGCGCTGTCGGAAGGGAATACGGGCGAGCTGATCTATTTTGCCTTCGATCTGTTGTTTGCGGACGGAGAGGATTTGAGGGAAATGCGGCTGGCTGAGCGCAAGCAGCGGCTGCACCGGATAGTCAAGGAACTGAACGACGAGCGAATCCGTTTCGTCGAACACTTTCACGCAGATGGGGTGGAAGTCCTGAAATCGGCCGAACAGATGGGTCTCGAAGGGATCGTCTCGAAGCGGCTCGACAGCCTGTATCGAGCTGGACGCGGGTCGAGTTGGACCAAAGCGAAGTGCCGGCTGGGTCATGAGGTGGTGATCGGTGCTTGGACCGACACTGATGGGCGTTTCCGCTCACTGTTAGGGGGCGTCTACCGCGATGGGCATCTGGCGTACGTCGGGCGGATCGGGACGGGATTCAAGGAAGAAGTCGTGCGGCGTCTGATGCCGCGACTGAAGGCCGTTGCCGCGAACGAGAGTCCGTTCAGCGGCAATAATGCGCCTCGCTATCAGCGGAATTTCCATTGGCTCAAACCGGAACTGGTCGCGGAAATTGAATTTGGCGGATGGACTACTGATGGTCTCGCGAGACAGGCGTCATTCAAGGGCTTGCGCGAGGATAAACCGGCGCGGGAGGTCATCGCAGAAGAATTAGCGCCAGCCGCACAAATGGAAATCAAGGAGCCGGTGCCAATGAAAAAAAAGACGTCGCGAGATAACGACGATCAAAACATGGAATCGAAGACGAATGCGGTACCGAAGACAGCTCACGTGCCGATCGTCATGGGCATCGCGATCTCGAACGCTGACAAGACGCTGTGGCCAGACGACGGAAACGGGCGCGCCATCACGAAGCTGGACCTTGCACGTTATTACGAGGCGGTTGGGCCGTGGATGATTCGTCATTTGGAAGGGCGGCCGTGCTCGATAATTCGCGCGCCAGATGGGATCAACGCAGAGCATTTTTTCCAACGGCACGCGATGGCGGGGATGCCGAAGCTCTTCAATCTGGTGCAGGTGAGCGGCGATCACGAATCATACGTGCAAATTGATCGTGTCGAGGCTTTAGCCGCTGTCGCCCAACTGGGGGGAGTCGAGTTGCATCCGTGGAACTGCTATCCCGGCCGTCCGGAAATACCAGGGCGGCTGGTCTTCGATCTCGATCCGGCGCCGGACGTCGCGTTCGCGGTCGTCGCGGAAGCGGCGCTCGAATTGAAAGAGCGGTTGGCCGCGATCGGTCTCGAGAGTTTTTGCAAGACCACCGGCGGCAAAGGGATGCACGTCGTGGCGCCGCTGACGATGCCGACCGACAAAGCAATTGACTGGACGGTCACGAAAAACTTCGTGCGCGACGTGTGTGTGCGGATGGCCGCTGACCGGCCGGATCGTTATCTAGTGAAGATGACCAAGAAGGATCGCGATGGGCGAATCTATCTGGATTATCTGCGGAATGATCGGATGGCGACGGCAGTCGCGGTGCTGTCGCCGCGGGCGCGGGATGGCGCACCAGTCTCGATGCCGCTGACGTGGACGGAGGTGCGGAAGAATCCCGAACCGATGCGCTATACTCTCCGGACTGTGACGGCGCTTTTGGGCAGAAGTGATGCATGGAGTGACTACTTCGACGCGGCGCGTCCGTTCGAAGAAGCGATCCGGCGGCTGGGTGAAGGCGGAGCCAAAAGCAGGAAAAAGGCTGGGCTGCTTAGTGACCGATTAGACTGAAAAGGCAATGTGTCGCGGACTTAGACTAGAAGCCGACGCAGAGTGGGATCATTTCTTAGGGACCGAGCATCATAAGTTACAATTTGGAAAGGGTAAAATGAAACCGGACAACAGCTAGTCCCTCTTGGTCAACTCGTTCGTTGAAAAATAGTAAACCGCCTATCTTTGAAAATCACTCGGAATTGTTTGGACACGACTAGACCGATGTCCGGCCAGACTTGTAGCAGCCCCGATTCCCCGGTGGGCACGACGACCATCGCGCTGGCACGGATTTGTCTTTCCCTAGCCACCAGCTCGGCCGGTAGAGGCAGGCCGGGGTCGAGAAATACGCCGACCGGTTTGCTGAACTGCTGGAACAAAAGGTCGGCGCATCCGTCAGCTTTTAGCAATACCGTTGAGTGGCCACGGCTGATGGTAAGTACTTTTTCCCACTCGTCGCGCTCGGCGGAACTTGACCAGAGCCCGGCCGTGATCGGATCGCGGCGCGATACTGACCACAAGTCGTAGGTGTGCGACATTTGCGCGGCTTCTTCCGTATCGGAACCTTCGCGGGCCACGATAGCCTGCGCGTTCGAAGATACGCTTCTTCCGACGAGATCAAGGATTCTGACACCGATCTTACCGAGTGGCACGAGCAGCGCCACCGTGAGTATCGCGGCGCGCCAACCCGCGCCGAGAGACCATGTGGTTAGCAGGCCCAGCACTAAGATGAAGCAGTAGTACTTGTAAGAGAACTGGTTTCCCCATAGGACCGTGATCCCAATCAGATGGAGCAAGGCGCAAGAGACCGTTAGTTCGGGCACACCTTGCAATCCGTCGAATAGGGTGCCCTTTAAAATGGGTCGTACGAGCTGACACAAAGCTGCGGTAAACAGCACCGCAGTGGCGACGAGCCAGAATCCTGCGGGACTCTCCAAGTAATACACGAGAGTTGGATGAGGCGGCTTCCAGAAGAGTGAACCAATTTGAAAAAAGCCAAAATGACATAAGACGTACGCACGTGCACCCGTGAATGGGAGAATCGTTCGCCCAAGAGCAAGCGGTCCGAAGTAGAGAATCAAGATGAGTATAAGGGAAGACGCTACAGCTGCTGCAGGGGAGACGGCGATGACCATTGACCGTACGTTGAGGGCACGAATGCGCCACAGATCGAGGGCGATTAGTCCGATGAGGATTAGACCATAGAAATAAGCGATTGCCGGTTTTGCAAGGACTGCGGCGGCGCAAAACGCGAGGGCTTGCGATCTGCGGCCAGCCGCGTGGCTCGCCAAGGCATGAAAAATGAAGACGGCCTCCAAGGCCTGAGAGAAGGTTTGGAAGCCGAAGATTGTAAACGGCAGCATCAGTAGCAATGGGATCAATATACGGGTTTTGTTCCCTAAGGCCCTGACCCACCGCGCAACTGCGAAGGCGATTAGCCCTTCGGATAACCACATAGCATAGAGTTGCGAAAAGGGATTCGGGCCAAACAGTCCAAACCAGGCGCGCGCGGCTAACAGTCCAAGGAGGCCGTAAGGATAGCCAAAGTCTACCGCAGGGATGCGGCCTTGCCCGATCAAAAAGTTAGCCGTCAGGTTGTCACCTGCGTCAGTGAAGCCGAAGGTGTTAAAACCGAGATCCGAAGGCAACCTGATGAGGAACATCAGTGCCAATTCGGCGATGACAATCCAGACTGTCAAGTCGACGCGTCTTTCGCTTAGTGATATCAGCCGTGAGATGATCGTCCGACCCGTTCTTAGGCGGATATGCACCGCTGGTGCGTTTGTCATCTGACGATTTTCGCGGCGATCCTTCGACTCGTTGCCGCTACCAGCTTCCACATGTTTTGCAAGGCGTCTCACCGGTTGGACGAGGTTCGCGAGGAAGCAGATCATTCGCGTTCGCCGGGTCAAGCAAGTGCGAATGTGAAAAGTGGAATAGGCCCGCCACGACCTGCAGAGCATCTCTCGATTGACAGCCAACGCAATTTATCCTTGCGATGCGGGAGCCTTTGCAAACAGCGTTAGAGGGCACGGTCACGGCCATAAGTTTTAGAGTACGTGGAATGGAACATTGGCGAAAACATCTTGGGACTTTGACATCACCGGCATAGTTGTGGCTATGGTTAGCGGAGTTACGATAGGCGTCGGGCAGATGGTCGCAGGAGGTAACCAACGGTAGACAATAGTCATCGAGAGAAAGCCGAGTAATCCTGGATGGGGGGCACTTCAAGGGAGGAAAACGAATGAGTCGCAGATTCGTCCGGAAACTCGCCGCACTCGCGTTGGCAGGCGCGGTTTGCATGATGGCTTCGCTGGCCAGCGCACAGCAGTATATGCCGCCGACTTGGGCTCCGCCCGCGGATATGCAGCAATGGCTGGCCGCAACCGCCAAGCAGGATCCGGTACCGGTGGGCACTGTGATCACCAATGCCAACTGGCAGCAGTACCAGAAGGAGATGAGCTACGGTTTGCAGACGCTCTACTCTGGCAAATATTTCTGGAAGATTCCGAGCGACGCGCAAATTCAGGTGGGGCCGACGCAAATCCTGTCATTGCCTCGAACTTACATCGAGGCGACGGAGCGCTACGGTAGTCAGACGGCGATCGGGGTGACCCCAAAGGGCCATCGCTACGTCCAGAATTATCAGGGCGGCATACCGTTTCCGGACGCCTTTAACGGCAAGCCGGACCCCGACAAGGGCTACAAGATTCTTGCGGATGACTATCTGTCGTGGGTGCCGGACCTGTACGCGCAACCCTTCGACCATCCGGGGATAAGCTGCGTGCAGGATCGCTTCAATAATATGAACTGCACGACGCTGGTGTGGATTTATACACAAGTCGGATGGAATACCGATCCGGGCGTGCCACAGAATTATCCGGAAGCCGGTGACGCATGGTTTACGCAATGGTTCACGGTCGTGACCCCTGAGCAATCGCGCTATACGACCAACCTAACCGTATTCTACAAGAATCCAGAAACACCGCAGGATGACTATGTGTTCGTGCCGTCGCTACGGCGATCATTGCGGCTGGCGGTGACCGCTCGATGTGCTCCGGCGGCGGGCAGCGACCTCGTACTCGATGACTATTTCACTCCGGGTTTCAATGGCGGGCTCGCGCTATTCGATGCGACCTACCTGGGCCATCGCAAGCTTTTGGTGCTGGAGGGCGACTTCACACACGACACCGGTAAGATCCCGGACGACTGGGACATGCCGCTGGGCTTCCCCAGGCCGTCGTGGGGCAAATGGCAGTTGCGCGACTACGACATAATCGATGTGCGGCGCATCCCGTCGGAGAACGCCGGTTACTGCTATGGCAGCCGGATCATGTACGTCGATTCGATTTTCCATTACGCATCATGGCTGGATATTTTCGATTCCAACCTGAAGCATTGGAAGATCATGTTCTGGGCATCGCGCGCGGAGGACGTCGCGCCCCTAGGCCACGTAAACACCAACTCCGTGACACTGGCGGTGTGGGATGTGCAGAACGACCACGCGACCTACTTGTCGACCTATGATCGCATGGGAGTGGGGCCATATTTCAATACGGGAGCGCCGGGGCTGTATCACAACTATACCAAGTACTCCACGCCAGGGGGCCTGATGGAGGTTATGCAGTAACCAAATCTAAGCGCCGAGCAGTCAGGAATCGTGACTGGGGAGCGGGCGTCGCAAGGCGGCGCTCCTTGGCTTTAATGGCGAAGCGATCGGCGAAACGGGAGGGCGCGCGTTGCGCAGCTGTTGCGAGACTGAACCCCCAACTTACCCTCCCCCCGAAGGGGAGAGTGATTAAAAGCGCAGACCGCGTTAAGTGGGATTTGCGAGAGGCGCTTTGCGCTGGGCGCACTCTCGGCTACTTAGACCATAACGGCTGGCCGATGCGGCGGCTGCGAAGCGCATAGCAGGAGGTTCAATTGATGCGGCTCAAGGGCAAGACGGCGATAATCAGTGGCGCGGCGTCAGGAATCGGCGAGGCGGTGGCAAAAACATTCGCTCGCGAGGGTGCGGCGGTGGTGGTGGCGGATCTCAATGAAGAGAACGGCTATCGCGTGGTGAATGAGATTCGCGAGACGGGTGGGACGGCGGAATTTATCCGCGTCAATATCTCACGCAACCAGAGCGCCGACGAGATGTTCAAGTTTGCCGAAGTAAAGTTTGGGCGTCTCGATATCCTGCATAACAACGCGATTCAGGCGGTGTTCGGTCGGATTGGTAATGTCACAGTTGAGGCGTGGCAAAAGGCGATCGATTGCGGACTGACGAATTACTGGTATTGCTCGCGTAAGGCGGTCGAACTGATGCTGCCAAAGGGCGGCGGTGCGATCGTGAATACGGCATCGGTTTCGGGATTGGGCGCTGACTACGGACTCGGACCTTACAACATCGTCAAGAGCGGAGTGGTGGCGCTGACGCGGTCGTTCGCAATCGAATATGCGCGCAAGGGAATCCGGTGCAACGCTTTGTGTCCTGGTCCGATCGCAACGCCACCACTGCTCAAAGTGAAACAGAGCCGGCCGGATTTCTTCGATAAGATGGAAGCGGCCGTGCCGATGGGCCGTTTCGGAAAGCCACAGGAGATGGCGAATGTCGTGCTATTCCTGGCGTCGGACGAAGCCTCGTATGTGACCGGCGCGGCATACGTGGCGGATGGTGGCTTGATGGCGCATACGGGGATGCCGTCACTGACTGGCGACGGGCCAGATTGGTGAGAATTTATGCTTGCTAGCCGCAGGCAGCGGTAATATCGGTATGGATGGATCGACGCAAAGGGGTATATTAGGGCCATGGGCGTATTAGTGCCATTCGTAGTTGAACAGACGGGGCGTGGTGAGCGCTCTTACGATATCTACTCGCGGTTGCTCAAAGACCGGATCGTCTTTCTGGGCGGACAGATTGGCGACGAACTAGCGAATCTGGTGACAGCTCAACTGCTGTTCCTGGAGTCGGAGGATCCCGAACGCGAGATCAATATGTATATCAACTCGCCGGGCGGATCAGTGACGGCTGGACTGGCGATTTACGACACAATGCAATTTGTGCGCCCGCCCGTTTCGACATTATGCGTCGGGCAAGCGGCGAGCATGGGCGCGGTCCTGCTGGCGGCCGGTGCGAAAGGCAAACGCTATGCATTGCCGAACGCGCGAATCATGATTCATCAACTTTCTGGTGGATTCGAAGGCCAGGCCGCGGATATCGATATCCAGGCGCGCGAAGCGTTACGATTGCGCGAACTGCTCAACGAGATTCTCGCAAACCATAGCGGGCAGACGATCAAGAAAATCGAGAAGGACACCGATCGCGATAATTTCCTGTCGGCGGCGCAAGCAGTCGAGTATGGGTTGATCGACGAGGTGATCGCGGGGCGAACGAAAGAAGCGGCATAGCGCCGCAATCAAGTACGCCGCCTTAAGGCGCGACCCGACTCCAACAAATAAGAAAGAGCCATCAGCGGCAAGCGCTCGCGGCTCGTTTTTCCGTATGTGCGGCAGTCTGCGGCCTTTCTTTAATTCCGGCCACAGCAGTGCATCGGGAATGATTGCACCTGATGAACGGCAATCGTCAGAGGCCGGATTCACGCAGGAAGGGGAGCATCGCGTCGAGCAGGGCGGCAGGATTATCACCCTGCACATTATGGCCAGCGTTTTCGATACGGACCCATCGCGCGTTCGGCAGTGAACTCGCGAATCGTTCGGCAGCCTCGTCGGTCAGCACTTCGCTCTTGGCGCCGCGAATAATCAAGGTCGGGCACGAGATTTTCAAAACCCAGGCGGAGAGGCGCTCGCGCTGAGCGGTCGCGCGGCGATTAGCTTCCTCAGATGAGCGTCGCTGATCGTGCTTCAGTGACCAATTGCCATTGGGCGTCTCGCGAAGGTTGTAATAGAGGCTGCGCTGAAGCACCACCGGATCACGCAACGGATTGAACTTCACGGCGCGTTCGAGAAAGGCTGCGGGCGAAGGCTGCTCGGGCGTGCTGGCATATTCACGGATCTTTTGCGTGCCCGCCGGGTTGATTTCCGGGCCGACGTCGACGACGACCAGGGCTTTGACCTTCGCGCTGTAGCGTGATGCGTAGGCCATTGAATTGAGACCGCCCATCGATTGGCCGACCAGAACTGGATTTTCAAGACCGAGCGTGGCGATGAAGCCCTCAATATCTTTCACCTGCGTTTCAACGCCGTAATCTACGGTTGGCGACCATTCGCTGTCGCCATGGCCGCGCTGGTCGAGGGCGATGCAATGATAGCGATCGCGGAGGTTAACGGCCATCACGTCCCACGTATGAGCAGTCAAACCGCCCCCGTGGAGAAGGAGAATCGGATGGCCGCTGCCGCCCCAATCGAGATAATGGAAGCGCATATTGCCGACGATGACCTGGCGGTCGTCGGGGAGGGTGACCCTCGACGGATTGAGTTCGGCGATCGCGAGCGCCTTGCGAAGCATTTCGAGTTCGGCTGATCGATCCATGACTCCTCCTTTGACGCCGATCCCGACGGCGCTCATGTTGCCTATGAACTGCTTGGCTTTGGTGGTCCAAAACTAGAGTTAGTTGTGCGCGGCGTTTAACCCCGTGGTGTCGTACCTAGTCCCTGTCCGCGTGACATATTCCGCAGGCGGGAGGTTACCGAGAGCCATGTGAGGACGACTCTCGTTATAATCGCGCCGCCAGGCCTCGATTAGCGCACTGGCCTGGGCAAGATCATCGAACCAATGCAAATTGAGGCATTCATCCCGCAGCGTCC
>DATKPK010000159.1:0-5213 GCA_035524095.1 Binataceae bacterium (SeqCode)
TTCTGTGCGTTCACTATGAACACCGTTTCCCACATTTACCATGGGCTGTGGCGGCATCCGGAAACCCGGCAACTTGAATACACCAACCTGGATACATGGGTTGACCTTGCCAAACTGTTAGAGCGCGGCAAGTTCGACGCGATCTTTCTCGCGGATGTGATCGGCCTATACGGAGACTATCGCGGCGGCTGGGAGACTACGTGCGCGAGGGTCTCCAGATTCCAAGCAACGATCCATCCGTGTTGATTTCTGCGTTGGCCTACGCGACTGAAAATTTGGGCTTAGCCTTCACAAGTTCCATCGTGCAAGAACATCCTTTCAATTTCGCGCGCAAGGTGTCGACGCTCGATCATTTGTCGAAAGGAAGAATCGCGTGGAACATCGTGACCAATGCACTAGCGAACGGCTCACGCAACTTTGGTTTGGATGATCTGACCGAGCACGACGAGCGCTACAGCTGGGCCCACGAATACCTTGAAGTCGTTTATAAACTTTGGGAAGGCTCGTGGGAGGACGATGCACTATTGCAGGATACCGCGAATGGTATCCATGCCGATCCTGCCAAGATTCACAAAATCTACCATCAAGGTAAACGTTACAAAGTCGAAGGTCCACATCTGCCCGCGCCGTCGCCCCAGCGGACGCCAGTTTTGGCACAAGCAGGTTCGTCCAGGGCGGGGCGTGATTTCGCAGCGCTTCACGCCGAGGCTCAGTTCTTAATCGCACCGCATCCTCATGCTGCCAAAGCGCAGATTCAGGATGTCCGTGCGCGTGCTATGCATTACGGACGGCGACGTGAAGATATCCTATTTCTGCAGGGCCTTTCGTTCGTCGTCGGAAGTACCGAGGAAGAAGCGCACCGTAAAGAACTGGAGATTGACGAATTTCTTAGCGCGGACGGGATGCTGGCGCACGCAAGCGGCGGGATTGGCATCGATCTAGGGGAGATCCCGTGGGATCAGCCGATCGGACAGATACAAGTTGAGGGCGTCAGGAGCATTCTCGAAGCCGCAATCGCCAGTGTTCCGAATACGCGCGGAGCAACCGTTGCTGATGTTGCTCGTCTGCTGGGTAAGACGACACGGATCACTGGTACTCCAGAACAGATCGCTGATCGCTTAGAGGACTGGGCCGCTGCCGGAATCGATGGCGTCAATGTGATGTACAGCACGACGCCCGGAACCTTTGCCGATTTCATCGAGTACGTCGCGCCTGAACTTCAGCGGCGAGGCTTAATGCAGCGCGAATACCGGCCTGGCACTTTTCGAGAAAAGTTGTTTGGGGGCAGTCAGTATCTACCCGATAGGCATATCGGACGCTCATACAGGAGAAATAATTCGCACGCTGCCGATGACGAATGCCGAACGGAGAAGAGGACTCTCGAGCGAGCTTCGATAGACAACGATAGGGACCCTGTATGACGGTTGAGCTTTCATCAGTGTCACAGCGGGCATATCTACCTGGACACGAAATCAGGCCACAAAAGAACGTTAAAATTTAAACAGCTCATGATTGAACTTTTAGAGCAGATAGGAGGATGACTAATGGCTATCGGACGTAGCGAAGAAGGAACCAATCAAAATGCGAGCCTCACGGAAGGCGTACTGAATTATATCGTTAAGAGTTCCGAGAGGCCGATCTATTATGCCTATCAGCCGCCGGACGGCGTTCCTCAGCATACGGGTGAGTTCGTCGCAAAGGGCGTGAAAATCACGAACGCGCGAACATACCCTGGTCAGATTTCACTCGACAATCAGGGCTTCCAACTCGAAACCCATCACACGTCGGTGGCGGACTTTTATGATCGGGACGAGGTCGAGCGAGTGTATTATCCAGAAGTTGCAGAACTCTTGAAGCGCGCGACTGGGGCCGAGAAAGTGGTGATTTTCGATCATCAGGTGCGCAATCTGCCGATGTCGCAGCGGGGTGAGCGCAATGCCCGCGGCTATGCGAAGATGGTGCATAACGACTATACGGAAAAATCCGGGCCGCGGCGCGTGCGCGATCATCTGCCGGCCGAAGAGGCGGCGGAGCGCCTGAAGCATCGCTTTGCCGAAATCAACGTTTGGCGTCCGATTCGAGGCCCTATCAAGTCCTCACCCTTGGCGGTTTGCGACGCTCAGTCGATCGCGCAAGAGGATTTCGTAGCATCAGATTTGATCTACCCCGACAAGGTTGGTGAAACTTATCGCTTTGCTTACAATCCTTTCCACCGCTGGTTCTATTATCCCAATCTCGAACGGGACGAGGCGATTCTTCTCAAATGTTATGACTCCAAGGCGGATGGGCGTGCCCGCTTCACTGCGCATACCTCGTTCGATGATCCGAGCAGTGGCGCGGATGCCCCGCCGCGCGAGAGTATCGAGGTGAGAGCTCTGGTGTTTTGGGCGGCCGAGGCTGCGTGAGCTTTTGACGGGTTAGGCGCCAGCGGCCTCCTAAGGGCGCCGGCGCCTTTTTCTTACTTCGAAGATATTCATCCCGTGACTAATCGTCTTCGTGACTGCCGCAGCGAATTCGTGGACCAGCCTCCGGGATCTGTCAACTGAGCGTAAGAGTCTCAAAGGATTAATAATAAAAAATGAGCGGTCTGGCTGGATTTTGGGAAAAGCCGGTGAGCCCGAACTCACTGGAACTGAAAGTTCTCCTCGCGCGGATCGCGGAGGGGGCGAGCGAACGCGAGCGGGACCGCATCCCTCCTCACGAGCAAATCCAGTGGATCAGGGATGCCGGGCTGGGCCGGCTCAGAATTCCGGCAAAGGAGGGCGGCGCGGGCGCATCCATGCGCGAACTGTTTAAGGTCGTGATCGATTTGGCCGCGGCGGATTCCAATGTCGCACATATCCTTCGCGCCCACTTCTGGTTCGTCGAGGAACAATTGCAGAGTTCTCAAGCGCACTCGCGCAAGCGCTGGCTGGCACTCATCAATGAGGGCAAGATTTTCGGGAACGCCACCAGCGAGCAAAGCGGCCTGCAAGTGGGCCTCTTTTTCGAAACTACCCTGACGCCGAATGCGAATGGGGTCGGCTACCGGCTCAACGGTCAGAAGTTCTATTCGACCGGCAGCTTGTACTCCGATTGGGTCCAGATCTTCGCATCGACGCCGCAGGGAACGATCGCGGGTGCGACAATCCCGGTTGAACGTGAGGGCTTGACCATCAAGGATGACTGGGACGGCTTCGGGCAGCGGCTGACCGGCACGGGTACAACGATTCTTGACAACGTGTACGCGGAGCCTGCTGAGGTTACTGACTATGGCTCGCCCTTCGCATTGCCGCCGAGCTATCAGTTTGCCTTCCTGCAACTATATTTGCAGGCGCTTACGGCCGGCATCCTCCGCAGCGTTCAGGAAGATGCGGTGGCCTTGGTACGGCGGCGCCGACGAAGCTTCAGCCACGCCACGGTTGAGCGGCCAACCGATGACCATCAGTTGCTTCAGGTGGTTGGCGAGATCGCCGCGGACGCCTTTGCAGCCGAAGCAATCGTGCTGGCCGCTGCAGATAGAATCCAAGCCGCTGCAAACTCGGTGGCGGATGGGCTTCCTGACACTGACCTGGCCCGTGATGCCCAGATCGCAGCTGCTGAAGCGAAAGTGGCAATTGACAGATTCTCCTATCAGACGGCGAGCCGTTTGTTCGATGCCGGTGGGGCTTCGGCGACCCAGGCGATTTACAACCTGGATCGGCACTGGCGCAACGCTCGCACCACGTCAACACACAACCCGACATTTCTGAAGGCGTCTGCGGTCGGAAATTTCCTCGTCAACGGGTCGCCTCCGCCTCTGAATGGCTATTTCTGAATTGAGGCTAGAATATAAAGGGTTGCACTCAAGCGCGCCGGGGGCGCTTCGCGAGGAGCCGAATTTAGCTGAAAACTGAGATTATTCGAGGCCAAATGTCCCGTGTTGGTAGATTCTATGGATGACGAATAAACGGCGATATTTATACCTCTTCGCTTGGCTATGCTTGTCCAGATTCTGGTGGAAAATTTATGCGGAGAACCGCTTCGACAATGGCGCCCCTGGAGAGGCACTGATATAGTTAAAGTAGCGCTTTAACGTTTTTGGTGGGTACAGTACGCCCCGCCGTGGTTCAATTGATGAGGCGCAAAGCCTTTAGCTTGCGAAGGGCAATTCTAATGAAATCGCCTGATAAGGGACTTCGGGCCGGATGCGCCCGCGCGCGCCGCGATGGAGGCGCACGAAGCCATAATGCTCCATGGTCTTCAGCGTGCGGGAGAGATTGGAAGTCTTTCGTCCCGTGCTTTCCGCGAGTTCTTGGAGCGAGCCCGGATGGGTTTCGATAATCGTCGCCAGAAGAGCGCGATTTTTGTGCGAGAGCACCTTGGCGAAGCTCTCGGTCGAGGTGAACCACACTTTCGGGTCTTGGGGACGCGGCTTCAATTGGCCGCGCGCGATCTTCATCGTGCGGTCTTTCATATCCTCATAAGAGGCGATGCCGATTTTCAGGGTCTTCATGTAATGATTCCTCTCTCGCGAAGCACCACGTCCACCAACGTCCAAAAATCAGCCAGCAAAGTAGCCGCATCCTGATAATCATAAGGCCGCACCGTTTTGAGCCCATGCTTATGGTCGAACACGCCCTTCGTGGCAGGCCCGCGCCGCCCTTTGACCGGATGAGCGTTGTCGAAGCCGACCAGGCGCTCGCCATGCGGTCCATGCAGCGTCAGAGAATAATCGAGGCCGTGCGGCTTGGCCTCGCTAACCGGGACGCGCTGGACGACGAACCGGACCCAATGCCCAGTCTCTGGATCGATGACAAGAACCTGCCCGTCCAGGTCAAGCAGGGTGTCAAGGGATGGATCGCGCTTCACCGATTATCATTATCAGAGAATGATAAGAGAATCACTAACAATTTGTCGACCGACGTGGCCCCTAAACAGAATCCAGGGAGTGAGGGAGGAATATGAAAGGCTGAACTGCTTGGCTTTGGTGGTCCAAAACTAGAGTTAGTTGTGCGCGGCGTTGAACTGCTTGGCTTTGGTGGTCCAAAACTAGAGTTAGTTGTGCGCGGCGTTTAACCCCGTGGTGTCGTACCTAGTCCCTGTCCGCGTGGCATATTCCGCAGGCGGGAGGTTACCGAGAGCCATGTGAGGACGACTCTCGTTATAATCGCGCCGCCAGGCCTCGATTAGCGCACTGGCCTGGGCAAGATCATCGAACCAATGCAAATTGAGGCATTCATCCCGCAGCGTCC
>DATKPK010000160.1:0-5148 GCA_035524095.1 Binataceae bacterium (SeqCode)
TCAGGACCATGCATTTTCCGCCGATCGAAAATCTAGTCAGCAGGGAAAGGCGAGTCCAATGATAAACGATATTTAGCCGCCATGGAGCTTGTTGGCGGCTAGTGTAAGACAGGAAGGTATAGTCATGGAAGTATATTGTTGGGCGAAGGCTCGAGCCAAGCGCCGAAATCGAAATAGATTTTCGGCGGTATCAGGAAGTTTAACCGGTCGATGGTACGAGCGAAGTGTCCGAAGCCCAACGGAAGCAGGTGGGAGCTGAGACTGTCGTTCCGGCAATGCCAAGTCCGGGCAGATCGTTCAGGAGAAGATAGCTATCAGGGCTTGGCGATCGGCGCGTCGGTCCAGGACTGCTGAGTGATAATGAAAGGATCGGGAGAGACACTGACCTCGCCGCGGAAGGGCCAGTCGAGAGCGATGATCATCACGATCACCAAGGCGAGTGTGGCTGCGATGATCGCGGTCATCACCATGTGCAATGTGAAGTTTTCAAAGCCGAAGAGGTAGGTGTAAGCGATGGTGATAGCGGCGCCGAAAAAGACAATACACCAGATCACACCGGGAACATGTCCCTGCACAGCAGAGAGCCGGGAACTGCGCGCGTCGTAAAGCAGATTCCACGATTTAAGCAGCTCGGCTTCGATTACGGCTTCTCCGGAAGTTTGGGGGTGGATCGTGGCGATCGCGGTTGCAAGGTCGCGCAGTGGAATCCATCCTTGGGATGGCGTTATACCTTGGCGCTGAATCGGCCATTCCACGTTGATTACGACACTGACGTACTTTTCCAGGGCTTGGCGGATCTCAAGGCCCTTGGCGTCGGGCAGGCCGGCAGTATCGAGGTACATCCCGCCGGCATAATCGGACTCGTTCTCGACGATGTCAGAGGCTCGGCTGAAAGATTCCCAAGTAGCGATGGCGATGAAGGCCAATAAGACCGCATACAGTACGCTGATGATAGCAATGGTAAATCCTGCGAGATCGTTATGGGCGCGACGAAGCTTGACGTGGACCAAACGGTGAAAAACTGCCAGACCGGCGCACGAGATCCCGATGAAAAGCGCCACCAGGATAGTGCCCCAAAGCCAGGTGGGGTTGTTGTAAATCCAGTCGACAATCATGTTGCTCCCATTGGTATAGTGAATGCGCCGTAGTGTAGCGAGACGCTTTGATGCGTGTGCAAATAGGCGATGTAAAGCTCTTTTTTGACGTAGAAGGAGCGAAGCTCAGGCCGGACGGTAGAGTTATGCGGCAAGTGCCAACGCTGTTGCTGATCCATGGCGGGCCGGGCTTCGACCATTCGGGCTTCAAGCCGGCTTTCAGCGAGATGGCGGCGGTGACGCAGGTAATCTATCTCGACTTGCGCGGTAATGGGCGCAGCGATGCGGGGCCGTCGGACAAATGGTCGCTGGAACAATGGGCTGAAGATATCTATTCATTCTGCGAAACGCTGTCGATCGAAGAGCCGATAGTGTTGGGTCATTCGATGGGCGGTATTGTGGCGATGATCTATGCGATCCATTACCCGGGTCATGCTTCAAAGCTTATTCTCAGCAGTACTTCAATACAGCCAGTAGGAGAACGTTCTTTTGCCACGTTCGAGCGCTTAGGTGGCCCGAGTGCTCGGGCGGCGGCGATGGCTTTCTGGACAAATCCGGATGAGGAAGCACTCACGCGATACGAGGAGTTGTGTATTCCGCTTTATACGCGGGTTCCGCAGTCAGTGGGCCTTTTCGAGCGGGCGGTGCGGAATCCGGCGATGCGGCTGGTGTTTGTTGAAAAGGAGTTGAAGCGGCTGGATTTGATGCGACAGTTGGATCAAATCAGATGTCCGACACTAATTGTGGCAGGCGAGGACGATCCGATCACGCCGATCGAGGATATTGCGGAGATCGCGGGGGCGATGCGGCCGGAGATAGTCAGGTTCGAACGTTTCGCGAATGCTGGTCATGGCGTGCATCGGGATTGTCCGAAGGGGTTTTTCCGTAAACTGCGCGATTTTGTTGGGAGTTGAAACCTGGCAATCCTGCGTGCGTAACTATTGCGGCGCTGACATCAGGGATAGGTCGGGTGGCTGGTTGTCCCAGGGCTCGGCAACTACTGCCGAAATCGAATTATGAGGTGAGCCGTTAATGAGCTTGTCGGTCCACGCCACATAGACAAAGCTCTTATGCGACGGGTCCCAGAAACGGGTGATATGCAGGCGCTTGAAGACGAGAGAGCGCCTTTCCGTGAACGCGTCCTCGCCGTTCGCGAAGGTTTCTTTGACCTTGATTGGGCCGGTCTGCCGGACGGCGACAGAGACGTCGGAGGTATCCTCGGCGAGTCCGAGGGCGCCCTTGACGCCACCGGTTTGCGACTCGCTGATGAAGACGGTGATGCCTTCGATTTTCGGATCGTCGTACGACTCGATGACGATCTTGTGATCCGGGCCAATCAGATTGAATTCGGTTTTGACGGAGCCGACGACGTGACGGTTATCACATGAGGTCAGTGCGACGGCGGATATGGCCAGCGCAATCGCCGCGATCACGTTGCCCCACGATAGTTTCGACTTTCGAGCCATAGCCTTACCTCGCGCAAGTACTGCGCCACGCTCTCAAGCTAAAGCATAAATGCTGACCGAGCCGGTGAGCGACCTGGTTTGAGGTCAGCGCTCAGATGGCGCGGCGAGCATCGAAGAATCGAGGCCGAGGGAGGTGAGGATTTCGGCGGTGTGCTCGCCGAGGTGGGGGGCGCGGCGAGCGTAGCGCATGTGGGGTTGACGGCCGTTGGTGGCGACGGTCTGGGGATACGAGAGGTCGCGGCCGATTTCGGGATGATTGATCGTCGTGAAACTGCCGCGGGCGGCGAAGTGCTCGTTAGCGAGATTCTCCTCGGGGCGCCGAATCGGAGACCAGGCGAGGCCGAGCGGCTGAGCGCGATGAAAGACTTCATCGGCGGGCATGCTGGCGACGACTTGCTCGATAAGATCGTTGCGGTAGGTCAAAGCGGCGCGGCGGTCGTCCTTTTCGAGTTGGGCATATTCGGGGGTGCCGAGTATGTGGGGGATACCGGACTGATCGGCAAGTTGCTTAAAGGCGATTTCCTCGCGTTCGAAGGGGCTGACAATGGCGAGAACGTCGGCGCCGTCCTGGCTGACGGAGAGACGGAACAGAGTGACGTCAATCGCGGCGTGGCGGGCGGTTTGGCGCTTAACCACGAGGCCATTGTAGATGTAGGTGGGAATTGCGATTTCGGTGCAGGTATTGACGGCTTCGTGAATTGAGACGTCGATGAACTGGCCGGTGCCGGTCAGATCGCGGAAGTTGATGGCGGCGAGGATGGCGACGGAGGCATACTCACCGGCGATATGGTACGAGTGCCACATCGCGGGGGCGATAGGCGGAGTGTCCCACTTACCGTCAGCGGCGGGGTCGTAGCCGCATACGGCCATGATACCGCCCATCGCCATTTGCGTCAGGTCGGTCATCTTGAGGTGGCGATGGGGGCCGGTGAGGCCGAAGGGCGTCAGCGTGCAGACGATCAGCCGGGGATTGGCGGCGGCGAGTTGGCGGACGCGCGCGAGTCCACGATCGACGGTCGAAAATTCGCCTGACAGCAGAACGATGTCGGCTTTGGCGGCGAGGCGATCGAGGACGGGCGTCGCGGACGGGGAATCGAGATCGAGAGCGAGGCTCCGCTTGTTGAGATTGTAACGCCAGAAGAAGAGGCTCTGTTCGGGATCGGGTTGGCCGGAGGCGTAAGGACCGATCTGTCGCGAAGGTGAACCGTCGGACGGCTCGATTTTGATCACGTCAGCGCCGAGACCGGCGAGCAGGAGAGCAGTGTAATCGCCAGACTGGTCGCCGATTTCGAGGACGGTCAGGCCGGAAAGGGCGTCACGCAGGATGGTTTCCACAGCTAGATCACGTCCTCTTCACGGAGTTGCGCGAGCTCATCCGAAGTGAGCCCGAAGATGTCGCGATAGACGAAGTCGTTGTCCTCGCCAAGTTTGGGGGCGGCGCGGCCGGTACGTCCACCGACGTCGGCGGGTGAGGCGGAGAGCTTGGCGGGGAAGCCTTCGACGGGCCATGTGCCGATCGTGCTATGCGGGAGATCGACGAAATAGCCGCGCTCCTTGAGCTGCGGGTCACGGTCGAAACGATCGGAGGACTTTTGGACAACGCCGGCAGGGATGCCGCGGGACTGGAGACGATCCATCAGGGCGTAACGCTCTTGGGTGGCCGTGAAGGCGGTGAGGTTGCGGTCGAGTTCGTCATGATCGGCTTTGCGGGCGGCGGCGGTTGCATAGCGGCTGTCGGTAGCCCAAACGGGGGAGCCGATTTCGTCGACGAGAGAGTGCCACTGCTCATCGGACTGAACGGAGATCGCGATCCAGTTATCATCGCCGAGGCAGCGATAGGCACCGTGCGGCGCCCAGTCGAGGTAAGGCATCCGATTGCCGTAACGGGCGGTCGGCTGGCCGGTGATCTGATGTTCGAGCAGAGAGGTGCCGGTGAGCATCAGGCCGGTTTCGGTCTGAGTCATATCAATGTAGGCACCGAGGCCGGTTTGGCGCTGGCGATGGAGCGCGGTCATCAGGAGGATAGCGCCGAAATAGCCGGGAGAGTGATCGAGGTATGAGTAACCCCATCCGGCTGGCGGATGCGGCGCAGGCAGGCCGGAGAGGAAAGTCAGGCCCGAGAACGCCTGGGCGGTCGGCCCGTAGCTGACGTAGTTGTTGTAGGTCCCGGCTTTGCCGAAGCCGGTGGTGCGCAGATAGATGATACGCGGATTGAGCTTGCTCAATTCGTCGTGACCGAGGCCCCATTTTTCCATCTGGCCCGGACTGAAGTTTTCGCAGATAGCATTGGCGTCACGGACCATCCGCTTGAGCAATTCGCGGCCCTTGGGGTGGTTCAAGTTGAGGGTGACGCCATATTTGCCGGGGTTGGTGTTGTTGTAATAGGCGCCACGATCGAAGTCACCGCGAACGCCGCGTCCGCGGGCGGCACCTTGAGAACGTCCGCCATCGGGGGTGGCGTGATCGGGGGCGAACGGCTCCATGTAGCGCAGGAAATCGACGGCGGCGCGTTTGCGCCATTCGATACGGATAACCTCGGCGCCGAAGCTGGCGAGAAGTCGGGTGGCTTGCGGGCCGACCTGAAGCCA
>DATKPK010000161.1:0-7919 GCA_035524095.1 Binataceae bacterium (SeqCode)
GAAAGCACAGCCTCAGCCATGATGGACACAGCTGAGGCTACGCGGACTAGGTCTGCTACGATTACGCTTTTCGCAGAGCAAGCACGCTGCCGTCCCCATCAGCTGCTATATAGATGCTGCCATCGGGGCTGGCGGCGAGACCTGCGAACGGCCGCAGAGGTCCCGGCAGCAGTCCCGCTATTCCCGCTAGTAACTTGGGTGTAACGCCTGGGGGCGCACCAACCGGCAGGTTCGAGGCGACGGTTGCGCGTGTGCGGCTTTTCAGCGAATAGCTGACCAGCTCGCGCGCCCCTGCGTCGAGTACATAAAGATCGTCGCCCGCCAACAATACGCCTTGCGGATCTTTCAATCCGTCGATGACGGTGCTCACTGTGCCATTCAAATGCACTACGCGTCCCTTCCCGGCTTCGGCGACATAGCACGAGCCGTCCGCCGCTGCGGCAATACCAGTCGGCCGTGCAAGTCCAGCTCCCTTGACTTTAACTTCGCTGCCCTTGATCGCGAGGACACGTCCTTCCCCACCCTCGGCGACGAGGATCGTGCCGTCGGCGCCCAACGACACGCCGTAGAGTTCGTTGAGACCTTTGGCGTGCTCGGTCATTTCGTGGGTGACTGGGTGATAGGTCGTAACGTCACCGCCCGAAGTGGTCGCGATAACATTGCCCTTGGTGCCTGCAGCCAGGCCGCGGACGAAACCGGGGAAGTGACCGTCAAACAGCAGCCCGATCCGCTTCGCCGAACCATCAGGCGTTACCGCCGCCATGCTGATTCCATCAGCAGCGTAGATTATGCCATCGGTTGCAACTGCGAGGTCCATCGGGCCGAGGAAACCCGGAGCAACCAGTCGCCGCTCGCTGCCGTCGGCGAGAATTTCGGCCACGCCGCCATCGACGAAGTGTGAAACGAACAGGCGATCATCTGCCGTAAGCGCCAGGTTATCGAGACCAGGCCGAACTTTCGCGACTACGCTCCGCGCGCCGCTTTGCAAATCGATCTTGAGGATTTCGCCGCTTGCGCCTTGCGTAGACAGAATTGCCCCTTTGCTGTTGATTTTGACCGCAGTAGGGACCGCGAGGTCACCCGCAAACCGTTCAGGCTTGCCACCCGCCAGCGGCACGCGCCAGATTTCGTTGGCGCCGATCGCCGGGAAATAGATAAAGCCGTCAGGGCCAACCGACAACGCGTTAGGTAGCGGCAGATGCTCCGCGAGCAGGCGCGGCGCACGGCCGTCGGCGAATAGCTCGAAGAGGCGGCCGTCGGGACGGCATTCATCCATGAACAGGCGATCCTGATAGGCAGTGATACCGTTGGCCGCAGGGACGTTATCGGCAATGATCCGCACTTCGCCGTTAGGAGTGCGCGCGCATACGCGTGCGCTCATCACCTCGGTAGCGTAGAGCGTACCGTGTGAGTCGAATGCGAGATCGTCAGGAGCGACGATCGCGCCGCCAATTCGGCTGATTGTGCTGACCGCGCCGCTCGCGACGTCAACCGCGCTGACCTGACTACCGAACGCTTGCGCAACATAAAGTCGCCCGTCCGGTCCGACGCGCATACCGTTCGCGCCGAACAGCGTGCTGGGCGTAGTTAGCGCTGTGAGATTCCATCCGGCGGACGCACGTGCGCCGCCAGTTTCTGCATAACGATTTGATGCTTCAGCCATAGATTTGCTCCGCGATGCGGGTTGGGACTTGCCAGACGAATCCGCTAGCGCGGATAGGGCACATTTGTAAAGCTCCGAGCCGCAGCCCCCCGACAATCTCAGAGCCAAAGGACGCCGAGCACGATCGTGATGATCGTCAGTGGCGCACCAATCTTAGAGTAATCCCAGAAGCTGAGCGTGATCCCGTCGGTGCGCGCGATTTGAACCACGATCAGATTCGCAACCGAGCCGAGCAGCGTGAAGTTGCCCGCCAGCGTCGCGGCCATCGCGACCACCAGCCACCCACGCTGAGGATCATGCAGCGAGGCTACAAACGGTTTCAGCACAAGCACCGCCGGAACATTACTCACGAGATTCGACAGGACTGCCGTGACAGTTGCGAGAACCGCTGGGCGCTCAAGCTGGAGGCCGAGGATCGCGGAGACGACCCGTGGCGAAAGCAGCGTATGTTCCATCCCCGCGACGACGACAAAAAGGCCGGCAAACATGAGCAGTAGCGTCCAATCGACCTTGCGGTATATATCTTCGCTGCCGACCCGCCCGATTATCAGCAGAATCGCTCCGGCGACGATCGCGGCGAGCGACGGCGTGACGCCGCAAAAGAAAGCGATGATCGTTCCCACTGATACGGTGAGCGATTTATAGATCAGAGGCAAATTCAAGAGCTCGTGTCCGGTAACGTTGGTCCCGATTGACACGGCAGGCGAAACCGCCCTCGGGATCAACTCTGCACTGAGTCGCCGTCCGGAGAAAAACTCTGAACGGTACGCGATCGCGATAGCCGCAACCAAGATCATCAATCCCGCTACAGCCGCCGGTGTCAGCGCCCCGGCAAAGATCACGTAGGGAATGTGCGACAGGCTGCCGATAATCATATTTTGCGGATTGCCGGTGAGCGTCGCGACTCCGCCGATATTCGATGCCATCGGAACCGCCAGCAGGTAGGGCGCCGGATCAAGATCAAGCCGCATCACCAGTTCGATCACCAGAGGTGTCAATACCAGGCATACCGCGTCGTTGACGAGAAAGGCCGAGAGCACGCCGGTGACAGCAACAATAAAGATGAGCAGGGTTAACGGGCGATGCGCACGTGCGACTATCAGATTGTTGATCGCTGCAAAGAATCCGGAGAGCCGCAGATGAGCGACCACGATCATCATTCCCAGCAGCAGTATAAGTGTGTTGAAGTCGACCGAGTCGCGTGCTTGGCCAAGCGATAGTGCACCGATCGCGACCATCAGCGCTGCTCCGGCCATCGCCGCGCCGCTGCGATCTAGATGCGACCCGGGGAAGCGTCCGATCGCGACCGCAAGATAAGTCGCGGCGAACAACACTGCCACCGCTATCTCCTGAAGTGCGCGCACCAGCGCGATTGCACGAGCATGCTCGACTTGCGAGGAATCGCCGAACGCCCTCAGGGCGAACATGACACTCGCAGTGACGATCAGGGTAGCGGCGGCAGTAACGCCGGATCGCAGTCTGGGCAGGTTCTGATCTCCTCAGGATCCAGCTTCGTGCATCGTAGCAGTCTCGGGCATTGCCAGCCAGAACAGAATAAAAGCGGCGGCAGCGCAAGCGGCCAGAAAAAGGAATGCGTCGCGAAAGCCAAACCAGTCGGCGATATAACCGGCGACGCCATTACTCAGCGCGGCGCCCAGGCCGATGCATGCCGACGCCGCGCCCTGTGCTAGGTTGAAGCGTCCCGTGCCTTTGGTCAGGTCCGCGACTACGAGGAAGAACAGTGCACCGAAAAGACCTGCTCCGACACCGTCCAGTAGTTGAATTGAGACCAGAAAGTAGGGATTCGACCATAAAGTGTAGAGTACTCCCCGGATTGGAAGCACCATGAAAGCGGCGAGGAAGAGTGGCTTGCGTCCCCAAGTGTCGGCTTTATGACCGACGAGCAGCGCCATCGGGACCATCGCGGCCTGCGCCACGATAATGCACGAGGCCATAAAAAGCGTGCCAGTTTGACGATGGCTCAGCGCCAGTTTTTCGCCGAGCAACGGCAGCATCGCAGCGTTGGCGAAATGGAACATAGTAATCGAAGCCGTAAAGATCAGCAGCGGCTTCGATTCGAAAATTACGCTTAAGCCCGATGCCTCGTAGGCCTGATCGCCATCGTCGGCGCCCCGTGCGCGCACATAGTCGATTGCCGCGGCGTCGATGAACACCGAAGCCGCGAGACTGGCGACGGCGAGCATCGCGACAATCCATAGCATCGCCGCCGGCGCGAATAGATAGCCTCCTACCCCAGCGAGAATTGCTGTAACCACATTGCCCGCATGGTTAAACGATTCGTTGCGGCCGATCCGACGGGTGAAGGCAGCACGACCCACAATGCCGAGACTGATTGCCGCGATTGCCGGTGCGAAGCAGGCGGCGGCGGCGCCATTAAGTATTTGCGCGATCGTGACCGGCCAGAAAGTCGGCCACGCAACCATCGCGAGGGTACCCGCGGCGACTAATATGGAACAGGCTGCGATCAGGCCGCGCTTCCATTGAATCGCATCGACCAGTGCTCCGGCGGGCGTTTGAGCTATTACTGTCGCCACTCCCGCGATAGTCATGACCAGTCCAATTCGCCCTGGCTTCCATTGATGAGCGTACATCAGAAAGATTGCTAGAAACGGTCCCAATCCGCTGCGCACGTCGGCGAGAAAAAAATTCAGCCAATCCAGTGGCCTATTTGCAGCGGCTGATGGCGTTCTGAAATCGCTCGATCGCCTCCGAGGCTTGGTTGATGATGCATTGGCCATCGATGGCGAAGCGTAGCTTTCCATGAGTTTGAGGTTAGGGTGCGTTCCCAAGCTCCATGCGGCGGATGGCACGACCCAACAACGCCGTGATCGAGCACTAGCTATGCCAGACTGGCATTTCGCGCTGTTCAGTTGCAGTTTGAAGATTTAATCGGCACATCCTCAACCGCGATATGTTCGCATGCTATCGGTGTCTGCATGGCGGACTTGGAGAAAGTCGGCGAGGGCGACCGCGCGCCCGCGAAACCTCAAAGTGCCCTGCGCGAGGTCACCAGCCTGTTCCTTCGCCTCGGCTTTACCGCATTCGGTGGACCTGCTGCGCATATCGCGATGATGGAAGACGAGGCCGTCCGTCGGCGGAACTGGCTGTCTCGCGATCAATTTCTCGATCTGCTCGGAGTGACCAGCCTGATTCCTGGGCCGAGTTCCACTGAACTGGCGATCCTGCTTGGCTACCGGCGCGCGGGATGGCGCGGTCTCATGATCGGCGGTCTGTGCTTCATTCTGCCCGCCGCTCTGATCGTGGCAGTAATCGCTTGGGCCTACGTGGCATTCGGCAAACTCTCGCAGGTCGTCGGAATTTTGGACGGCGTCAAGCCAGTGATAATCGCGATACTAGTCCAAGCGCTCTGGCGCATGGGTAAAACCGCGATAAAAGGACGGTGGCTCTGCCTGATCACACTCGCCGCGGTGATCGCGAACTTCGTCGGCGCATCTCCACTCGCCGTGTTGGGCGGATGCGGTCTTGCTGCGATCGCACCTGAAATGATCCGCCGAGCGAGGAGCAGCGGTGCTGTCACGGCCGCGATTTCCGCAATCCCTCCGACCGCAAAAGCCGGCGCTGCCGGCACGGTACCTCTCAAATTATCGACACTATTCCTTGTCTTCCTGAAAATCGGAGCGGTGCTGTTCGGCAGCGGCTACGTATTGCTCGCGTTTCTGCGAGGAGACTTGGTAACCCGTCTGCATTGGCTGAACGAAGGACAAGTGCTCGATGCTGTCGCGGTCGGGCAGGTCACGCCAGGACCCGTGTTCACCACTGCAACGTTCATCGGTTACGTGCTCGGTGGATGGCGCGGCGCGGCTGTCGCGACAATCGGCATCTTCCTCCCGTCCTTCATTTTCGTTGCGCTCAGCGGTCGGCTGATTCCTCACATCCGCCGGGCGCCGATCGCCGGCGCCTTCCTTGACGGCGTGATTGCGGGTTCACTGGCGCTGATGGCGGTCGTCACAATCAGTCTCAGCCAAGCTGCACTAATCGACTGGCCGAGCGTCGCGTTGGCGATTATTTCGGCGGTGGCCCTTATCGGCTTCCAGTTGAACTCGGTCTGGATGGTTGCGCTCGGTGCGGTCGCCGGAGTCATTCGGTCGTTGCCGTTCACTCTTAATTATTAGCTCGTCCGTACTAGCCCGCGAATAACGATTCTGGCTTCGCGCTCAAATGACTAATGAGCACCGACTGGTGCTTTCGCCGCCGCAAAGCGCTTGACCATCAATGCCAGCGGCAGGCCGATTATCGCGACGACAGCAAGCATCCAGAAACAATCGAGAAACGAGAGCATCGCTGCCTGCTGGCTCATGACGTTCGCCATCTCACCGTAAGCCTGCTTGATCCCATCTGCTGTGCTCACGCCTTGATTGGCCAGATAGCTACCAAGGGAACTGATCATCGCCTGCACCGGAGTGTCAGCCGCGCTCAGGTGGCTGACCAGCACCTGCTGATGGAATTGTTCGCGTCGCTCGAGCATCGTGGTGACGAATGAGATACCGAAATCGCCGCCAAGGTTGCGAAATAGGTTCATGATGCTCGAGGCTTTGTTGTTCTTATCGGGTGGCAAATACGAGTAGGCGATTTGGCTTACCGGAATGAACAGAAAAGCCAGCGCAAAGCCTTGATAAACGCGCGCCCAGGTCTCGATTCGATAGCTCGCGGCGAGACTCAGATTAGCAAAATGGCACATCGAGGCAGCTAAAGTGATGAACGCGATTGCAGCCAGGGTCTTTGGGCTTACTGTGCGCGTCAGCCTCGCGACAATCGGCGCCATCGATGCAGCAACGAGCGCGCCCGGCATCAGCACAAGGCCGGCATTGGTTGCGTCATAGCCATAGATCGATTGCAGCATCTCGGGAATCAAAGCGGTGCTACCGAAAATCAAGAAGCCGAAGAGGAAAAACATCGCGCACGCGATCGCAAAATTGCGATCACGCAACAGCCGCAATTCCACCACCGGATCGCGATGGCGCCACTCCCACCAAATTGCGAGCATCAGCGCAGTGACGGCGATCGCAAAGAAAGTAGTAATCGAATGACTACCGAACCAGTCGTCGCGCTGACCGCGATCGAGCACCACTTCGAGACATCCGAGACCGAGGGCGATCAGGCCAATCCCAATGTGGTCTATACGCAACTTGCCGGCGCGGCGCGCAGCCTTGACTTCTTCGGCGAACGCCGGAGGATCCTTGACCAGGCGGCTGGACAAGACCAACGACAATATCCCGATCGGGATATTGATGAAGAAAACCCAGCGCCACGAGAAGTTATCAGTAATCCATCCGCCGAGCGGCGGGCCGATCGCGGGCGCGATCACTATCGCCATGCTGTAAAGGCCGAACGCCGACGAGCGTTCTTCCGGCGGGAAAGTATCAACGAGGATGGCCTGTTCGACCGGTGCGAGGCCACCGCCGCCCACGCCCTGCAGCACGCGCGCAAGAAGTAAAATGCTGAGCGAAGGCGCGATACCGCATAGAAACGAGGTCGTGGTGAATAACGCGACGCACATCATGTAATAGCGCTTGCGTCCGAACACCCGGCTGAGCCACGCGCTCATCGGCAAAACAATCGCGTTCGATACCAGATAGCTCGTGAGCACCCATGTGGCCTCATCGTAACTGGTGCCGAGGCCGCCTGCGATATGCGGCAGCGAGACGTTGGCAATGCTCGTGTCGAGCAATTCCATAAAGGTCGCCAGCGTCACGACCAGCGCAATGATCCAGCGGTTACGCGGAAAAGCGTGTTGCTGAGAGGCGCGCGACGAAGAGATTTTGGGAGCGGCTGCCATCGGCTTAATCCATTAACCAAATCGCATGTGTCTTTAACTCTTGTGAGCTGGATTGCTGAGCCATACTGTGGCCTCGACGTTCATGCCAGGCCGGAGGCGATGATCATCTTCTGCGGGATCAATCTGGATTCGCACCGGCAGGCGTTGTACTACTTTCACATAATTCCCGGTCGCGTTTTCGGGTGGCAGTAGGCTGAAACGGTCACCGCTTGCGCCGGGCATCGCTTGGACGTAGCCGTTGTAATCACGGCCGAACGCATCAACGTGAATCGTCACCGGCTGCCCATGATGTATCCTGCGCAATTGCGTCTCCTTGAAGTCAGCCGTGATCCACACGTCTGGCTCAACGATCGCGAACATCTCCTCACCGGGTTGCACCCGCTGTCCAACCTCGACGGTTTTCTTGCCGACAATTCCCGGCGCGGGCGCAGAGATTTT
>DATKPK010000162.1:0-52703 GCA_035524095.1 Binataceae bacterium (SeqCode)
CTTTCAAAAAAAGCTCCAGCGCTTCCCAATTCTCCGCCCGCTTGAAGCGATCGCTGAAGATTTCTTCGTTTGCCCAGTCCGGATTGCCCATTGTTTCGACGACGCCGCGCCACTGATGCTCTTCGACGCAACACGCATAAATCCAGCCGTCCTTGCATTCCAGCGCTTCCATCGGCTGGATCGGCTTCCGTCCTAGCCGTGTCGCGATCATCTTCATGTAGGGCCAATATTCGAAAGTCAGCTCTAATTGCGACGCCAACACTTCCTGAATTGACACGTCAATATGCTGTCCCTCGCCGTCGCGCGCCTGCGCCAGCACCGCGCCCATTGTCGCCGTCGCAGCATGCACGCCGCCCTGAAAGCCCGACTGGCTACCGAAGGTTTTCAGTGGCGGCATCTCCGGATGCGCCGAGCCGCCACCATTCAACACAATCAGTCCGCCTGCGGACCAGGTCGTCAACTCCTCGGCCCGCCGATCACGCCACGGTCCAGTGAGGCCGAACGGCGTAATCGATGTCATCACCAGCCGCGGATTTACTTTGCGCAATCGCTCATAACTCAATCCGAGCCGATCCATCTCAGGCGGTGCGAAGTCATGCACGAGCACATCCGCCTCGGCAGCGAGCTTTTCCAGCAGCGTAAAACCCTCCGACTTGCCGATATCCAGCGTTGCCCCGAGTTTGTTGGTATTCAGATACAGAAATAAACCGCTTTTTTCGGGATGCGGAATATGTCCTGGGAATGGACCACGATACCGGGCACGGTCGCCTTTGGGATTTTCTAGTTTGATTACCTCGGCGCCCGTGTCCGCCATTAGTTTGGTGGCGTATGCGGCGGCGACCAAGTCGCCGAGTTCGAGAATTTTGAGACCGGCTAATGCACTTGTCATGAGGTTGTTCCGGCGCGTTCTCGCCGCGCCCTAAGGTACTACCTGACGGAACGGTTTCACTTCGACCCGTTCGAACACGCCCTGCTTGGTATAGGGATCATTTGCGGCGAACTCTCTCGCGGCGGCTTCGCTATCGAAGTCAGCCACGATCAGGCTGCCGCTGCTATCGGTGAATGGACCGCCGACGATTACTTTACCTCGCTCGACCAACGGCCGAAGATTCTCCAGGTGAGCCGGACGAACCGAGGGCCGCAACGCAGCTCCTTGCGGACCGTCATGACCGATAATCACAAACAACATGCTTTATGACTCCTTGCCTCGACTAGCGGCAGTTCGGCTGGGCGGCCAATTCTTCTGCCAAGGCTTTCTCCGCCAAACCGATCGCGTGCCGCGCTTTATCTTATGGAACGTAGCACTTTCACTATTCCATCCTCCAGCCAACTCGAAAGAATGGCATTGGTTCACTGAACGAGTGCCGAACGCGTAGACTGAGGTGATTGACCGAGGTGAAATACCACAAAAAATTTCATTGAATCCCTAGCACTAAACGAGTCATTAATGATTCATGGGCGTGTTTAATCAAAGAACCTTCATCTTTCTGATGGCATTTGGCGCATGTGTGATGACCAGCGGCTGCTTCTCGTGCACCGAAACTAGCCAACCTGCTCAGCCGGTCGTCGTTCAGCCGGTCCCGAGCACTTCATCCAGTGTAGTAGTGCCAGCACCGGCGCCGGGCACTTCGACCACGACCACCGTGACCGCCCCCTGAGTTTCGCCGACGCCGGGTACGGCCCGGCGTTGCTCGGCTTCGTGCTTGGAGACGACCAGCTTTCGCTGCGAGCAGCCTCTTGGTGGATAGATTTCCCCAATAACAAATGAAAAGGCCTCGCCATCCAGCAAGGCCTTTCATTTCTCTAATTTCCGGCGCACTTACATTACTGCTTTTGCCAACCTTTCCATCTCGCCCAACACGACCTTCAAATCGCCATCGCCGAGCCACAACACGACCCGATTCGCTCCTGCCTTTTCAAACTCTCGAATCTTGGCCGCCGATTGCCATTGCCCAGTGATCCCGAAAACCGTGTAGTCCAGTGCGTTCGCATCACGGCCGTAATCCTTGGCCATGGCCTTAATCTTCGTTACCCCTTCCGCAAATTCGTCGACGCTGCTCACGACTGGAACCCATCCATCGCCCCATTCCGCGACGCGCTTGAGCGCCCGTGGATTATTGATGCTGCCAATCAAGACCGGCGGATTCGGTTTACTGGCGGGCTTCGGATAGCATCGCACCGCTGGAAAGTTGATATAGCGGCCCTGATACTTCGACACTTCTTCCCGCCACAGCACCTTCATCGCCGCGATATAATCCTTCACCTGGCCCCATCGATGCTCAAAATCACCGCCCAGAATCATCGATTCCTCAGGATTCCAGCCGGCGCCGATTCCGAAGAGGAAACGCCCCCCACAGGCGTCATCAAGCGTCGCGATCTGCTTCGCCGTCAGAATCGGATTCCGTTCCGGCACCAGCACGATCCCAGTTCCCAGCTTAATCTTGCTGGTCGTAGCTCCCGCACGCGCCAAGGCGATTAGCGGGTCAGGCAACTGCCACAGATAATCCGGCTCGCTGCCATCGGCCTTGCTACCACCCCCGTATTTGACGCTCGATTGAACCGGTATGATCGTGTGATCTCCCACCCAGTATGATTCAAAGCCCATCTCTTCGGCGCGCCTGGCGACGATCGCGGGATCCGCCGTGGCGTTAGGCGTGACATGCATCAATCCGATTTTCATAACTTCCCCGTCGGCTCCCGTGTGCCTTTGCGCCAGCCGAAATTTCAGAGTTTTTATTGATGTGACTAGTATCTGATAGCTATTCGATTACTCGGTAGGTATCAGATACAGACTCAATCGATATCAGCTATCTATGTGGTATACCCGCCGCACATTGTCCCCGAGCACGTTCCGCCGATCCTGCGCATCCGAGATCTTTCCGCCAAACTCCTCGATTGCCTCAATATAGCTCCCGGTATGGTCCGGATGAGGAAAGTCGGTGGCCCAGAAAAACCGGTCGCTTCCGCACAGCTCAACCATCGCCGGCAACGACTTCTCGTCAGGATCCGCCGATACCCACACGTTGCGATTGAAGTAGAAACTAGGCTTCTCTTTTAACGGCACGCTGCGCCCCATCACGCTGTCATAGACCGCGTCCATTCGATCCAGCCAATACTGAATCCAGCCTGCGCCTACCTCCAGTATCACCAGCTTGAGCTGCGGGAACTTGTCGAACGTCCCGTACTGCATAAAGCTCGCAAGCGCGTGGCGGATGGCGTCCGATGCCGTCACATTTAGAAACCAGGGCTGCTTGCGCACGTATTCCTTGTCATACCGGCCCGGCCAGCACCATTGCGGTTCGAGCGAGACATGAATTCCGATCGGCACATCGAGTTCCTGCGCCTTCGCGAACAAGACGTCATTATCTGGATGGCCATGCGGCTTGCGGTTCATCGTAAACTGCACGACCCACCCGCCCTTATGACCGGCCTTGACCGCCCGCTCCAGTTCAACCGCCGCGGCCTTCGGATCGCCTAGCGACAGGTGCGCCACCGGTACCAAGCGGCCGCCACTATCGGCGCACCAATCCGTGATCCAGCGGTTGTACGCCCGCGTCATCGCCTGAGCATAATCCGCGTCTTCGCATTCCGTTTCCCATGTCAGGTCAAGGCTTGGATAGATAATCGCCGCCTCCAGTCCTTCCTTGTCCAGACGTTCGATTCGTTCGTTCGCATCGGCCGCGCCCAAGGGCAGGCGTTCGCCGTATTTGACCCGCCGATCGAACTCGCCCTTGGCCCGTGTCACCTGGCCCATCTGCGCGACCGTTCCGAAATTCCCTCCGCGATTCACCCGCGACGGAACGCCGTTGATCTCCATGTATTCGAGACCGTCTTTGTCGTCCTTCATGCGGATCGCATTCGCACGATACTTCGGCTCGCAGTACTCCTCCCAGCAGGTTTTCGCTTCCAGGATGTGGCCGTCTGCATCGACTGCCCCGGGATATATGAGCTTATGGATTTGTTCTACTGGTCGTTCCATGGTTTCTGCCTCGATTCGATTTTGTTTCGTAACCTGGCCCACTAATCAAGTAATGTATCGCCCCTCAAACCGTCAAGCACGCTAATGTGATCCACAGCGGGTGCCGCGAGATTCGCACCGCCATGATTTTTCCTTCTGGAGTTTATCCGTGGATTCAACCGCGACCGCCATAGACCGAATACATGATCGCATCGTTGCCATCGAACAAGCGCTGGACTCGGGCCAATATCGTCCCGGGCCTTGGGAATCAATGGTGCGCATTGTCCGTGCCCTTCCTATCGCGGACCGTGCGCTTCTTGCCGGCGACCTCTCACGCGTCAGCCGCAAGCTCCATCAGCGTCACCATTGGCGCACGGTATCGGTTAACGTTGCGCTCGCCCTCGAAATCGTTCTCGCCATCATCGGCGGGATTTTGCTAGTCCTCGGTCTCCAGTACGGCTCCGACCTGCTTGTCATCGCCGCTGCGGCCCTCTGGAGCGTCGCGTTTCAACCGCTGATTAAAGTCACAACCGGCCTTCTTCTCGGCCTCGGCTATGACTATGCGTATCTCTACTATGTCGAGCCTCGCTTCAAGATGACCTATGGCGAATACCTAGCCGCTCCGCGATGGGCTCGTATCAAACTACATTGCGCAGGCATGATCGGTTCTCCGCTCGGCCTGTGGCTTCCCACAGTATGGGCCAGTAATAACCTGCTTGCGGCGATTAACATCTGCCGGGCGTTTTTCTGGCTGATCGTGTTGATCAACGCTGGATCGTTTTTCGCCGCTCTATGCGGCATTCGCAAAATTGCTGGCTTCCGCCTCCGGCTCATCGATAGCAGCGGCGGTATGGCGGCTCTCGAACTTCGCGAAGCCCTCGAAATCTGATTCCGTTGCATCTCGCGCTAGCTCCATCGTCAAACAATCGATCCCCTTTCAAACTAGGGTGCTTTCCTCTCCTTCCGGGACCAAAGCCCGATTGCGACCGCGCGAGTCTGATGCCACTCTCCTGCGAGCAGGAACTAATCCATTGGGGATGCCGATGTACTTCACCAGCGTCTGATCGCCAGCTTGCTGGATTATCAGTTCCCAACATTAGACTCGAAATCCAAGGACTTCACTATCACGATGCCCCTCGCTGGCAAGAATAAAACCGCTCATGCGGACAGTATTAATCGCTCCGGTTGGCGCCTCAGACTTCCCGACCAACCACCGGTGCTGGAAGATTCCCGCCTGTTGGAGTACCGGCATCCCTCCGAGCGCTGGTTGCTTGTGCTCGCACTCGCCCTGATTGCCATGTTGGTGATCGGAGGACTCCTGCGTCGCGACAAGGACATTCTGTTTGCAGGTGTCGCGATCTACCTCTCGATGCTGGTCACCTCTATCCAAGCAAAGACCTACTACAGATTACAGGGCGCAGAGGTTACCCCCACGCAATTCCCAGCGATTTACAAAATTGTCGAGGAACTGCGGCAACGTTTTCGAGCACCGGTAACGCGTGTCTTTGTCTTGCGTAAGGTGAGATTCCAGGCCGACGCTTTTGGTTTAGCGCCGCCCTACGCCATCGTGCTGCCTCATGTTTTGATTGACAGCCTAGACCTTGACGAATTGCGCTACGTGCTCGGTCAAGCGTTGGGACACATCTGTTTCGGCCACACGCGCATCGCGGTCCTGATGGGCGGCGAAGAGGCGTCATTGCCCGCCATCTTGTCGTGGGTCGCTTGGGTCCGGGACTTAATCTTTGCGGGCTACTGGCGGGCTGAGCTATTGAGCGGTGATCGCGCAGGTATTCTGGCTTGCGAAGGCGTCGCCAAGGCCATCCGCGCGCAACTAAAGATTTCCGTGGGCACCGATCAGGTAGCCGGCATTCGCGGCGAGGACCTCATTGAGCAGGCTTTCAAAGTCAGCCACGGTCTCACTCGCCTCCAGGCCATATTGATTCGCTGGCGAAGTCCCACGCCACCGTTGATTCCGCGCCTCGAAGCGATGGTGGAGTGGGCTGGCCTGCCACCATCGACACAACTTTGAGATTAATATGAGCCGGTGTGCGTCTAGGCCGTTACTTTCTTGATTACGACTATGAAGGCACGTTACGCAGCCGCGTTCACGCTCGTTGTATGTTATCTCGTGATGCTGCCGTCCTTTGGGCACGCTCAGCGTCGGCAGCCGCAGCCACAACCGTCACCACAGCCGGCCGAACTCAAGGCCGCTGTTTTCCTCGTCACGCCATTTGCGATTGAGCAGAACGGCTCTCTTACAGGCTTCAGCATCGACCTCTGGAATGCGATCGCGGCGCGGATGGGCGTCAAGACGACCGCCTACAATGTCGTACCTGGAGAGGATACCTCTCAAATGTGGGACATTGTCCGGTCCGACGTACGGTCCGGGCAATTGGACGTCCTCGTTACGCCAGTCTTCATAACTGCGGCGCGTGATGCCGAATTCGACTTCTCTTACCCAGTCATGGAAACCGGGCTGCAAGTCATGGTGCCTGCCACCGCTGAATTGGCGCAGCCCCCCCATCCGTTTATGGCCTTGCTCGGATTATTGCTATCCCGACGGATGCTGCTCTGGCTCGGCATCGGAATGGTCTTAATACTGATTCCTGCCCACCTCATCTGGTTTTTTGACCGTCGCCAGCCAGACGGCATCACGCAGGGAAAGCCCTACATACCGGGTATTTTTATCGCCCTGGTTTGGGCCGCGAGTGCACTTGTGGTCCAGACGCAGCGCCTCCCAGGCAGTTGGCTCGCACGTGTGGTCGCTGTGATGTGGATGTTTGCCGGCGTCGTTTTCGTCGCCTACTACACTGCCCAGTTGACCACGACTCTAACCGTTGAACAGATTCGCGGCTCGATTGAGGGTCCGGGTGATTTGCCCGGCAAGCAAGTAGGCGCGCTCGTGAATTCATCTGCGGTCGATTATCTAGCCGCGCAGAATGCGCAAGTCGAGACGTTCGAGCAGCCGGAACAAATGTTTCAAGCGCTGCTAAACAGCCAAGTCGAAGCCGTCGTCGCGGCCACTCCGATTCTCCTTTATTATGCCTCGCACAGTGGCAAGGGACGTGTGAAAGTAGTCGGGTCTCAGTTCAATAGTGCACCGTTCGCGATGCTTTTCCCAATGGGTAGTCCGCTTCGCAGGAAAGTCGACAGTGCCTTGATCGCGCTGCGTGAGAACGGAACTTACCAGCAGCTTTACGAGAAATGGTTCGGCGCCCCATGACCTAACGACCGTCACTACGACGACGAAAGTTTCAGAAGATACTTCGCTATTCGCCCTAGGGGCCCTATTTGTATTGACGTGTCAGCTTATCGATCGCCTTCAGTTCTTCATCGCTGATCTTCCATTCGACGGCCTTCGCATTCTCCGTCACCTGCTCTGGGCGCGTCGCTCCCGCGATTACACTGCCCACTTCCTGGTGGGACGCGAGCCAGCTCATCGCTAACTCGACCATCGATCGCTCGCGAGACTTTGCGAACTCGTCGAGTTTCTCCACCGTCGCAAAGTTTGCGTCGTTCACCACACGGTCGGCCAGCATCTTCATTGCGCCCAGCCGCGACCCTTCGGGCATGGCCGCTCCACGCTTGTACTTGCCGGTCAGGAACCCGCTAGCCAATGGAAAAAATGGCAGGATGCCCACGCCGAATTGCTTGCAAGCCGGCGCCAAGTCTCGTTCGACCGCTCGGTTCAGCAAGCTCCATTCATTTTGCGCCGATATGTATGGAGTGTAGTGATTCGTTTTCGCCAGCCAGTGCGCATCGGCAGTCTGCCATCCAGCGTAGTTGCTGTGGCCCACATAACGCACTTTTCCCGAATGTACTAAGTCATCGAGAGCGGCCAGAGTTTCTTCTTCGGGCGTGGAGGAATCGGGTTGATGAATTTGGTACAAATCTATATAGTCAGTTGCTAATCGTTTGAGGCTGCCTTCGCATGCACTGACTATATATCGCCGCGACGAGCCACTGCGGTAAGGACCGTCGCCCATAGCCATTCCGCACTTACTGGCTAATACAATATCCTTGCGGCGAGCGCCAAGGATATGACCCAACATCTCTTCGGATTTGCCACGGCCGCCATATATATCAGCGGTGTCGAATAGGGTAATGCCGACCTCGATGGCGCGATCAATCACGGCGCGCGCTTGCTCGAGTTCTATCCGCATGCCGAAGTTATTGCAGCCCAGTCCCGCGAGCGAAACCTTCAGCCCTGACCTTCCGAGATTCCGAAACTCCATTAAGCTCTCCGCAGATAGTCAGCCAATAAAAATAAAGCGGCCGGTGAATAGTGAACGACGATGATAGCCATTTGCTATCCACCGGCCTGGCGAAATCAGTTTAAGCCGTAAAGCTGTGCGACGTTGTCGTGCAATAGCCAGTTCTTTTCCTGCTCGTTCAGCCCTTTCGTATGCTTTTCCAACAACGACTGAGAGTTTGGCCAGGTCGAGTCGCTGTGCGGGAAGTCATTGGCCCACATCAGTCGCTGCGGATTGCATAGGTCCTTGAGCTTGAAGGCAACCCAATCATCCTGGAACGTCATGTAGACATTCTCACGGAAATAGTCACTCGGCATTTTTGACAACGTGCCTGCCGTCATCCAATAACGATGACGGTCGAACGCATGATCCATGCGATACATAAAGTGCGGTGCCCAGCCGGCGTCCGCCTCGACACAGACGATTTTCAGATTCGGATGACGCTCAAAGACGCCGCCGAAGATGAAGGTGCCGATGATGTCCTGGTTGCCCCGGATGATCGACATGAATGAGTTGAGTTTGGGTCCGCGCGGCGGCTTGGCGACGCCCTCGTTAGAGGTGAGGATATGGAAGCTGAGCGGCATCTTGAGCTCGATCGCCGCTTCCCAGAACTCGTCGTAGATCTTACTGTCGTAGTCTTCCTGCACGGGAAAGCCGGACATCATCACGCCACGGAGGCCCTGCGCTTTCATCCGCTCGAGGTCCTTGATGCCTTCCTCGGGCGAGCGCATCGGAGTCTGCCCAAGGCCAATCAGGCGGTCCGGATGAGCACCGGAATAGTCGGCAATCCAGAGGTTGTAAGCGTCGAAACAGGCCTTCTTATAATCCGGGTCGGGATGGTTGCAAAGGATCATGCCGACGCTCGGATAGATGACCTCAGCCGCGACGCCATCGCGGTCCTGATCGGCCATCCGGGCTTCGGGGTCCCATGAACCGCGATGGAGTTCGTCGAACTTCGCCATCCGGGCGGCACCCGCGAGTTCCTGCGCGGTCTTGCCGGCCGCTGCAATCAAGCCCATCGGGATGGTGTCTTTCATGCCCTCGACGATGTATGTATCGCCGCGCTGGTCGTTCCATACGACGCGGGGCGCGGTGTCCTTGTATTTTTTATCGATACGGTCGATGTAGGTCTCGGGCGGCTCCATGATGTGCGAGTCCGCTGAGATGATAGGCTTAGAGATAATTGTATTCGACATAAGCAGTGCCCTCCATATGGTCTGGTCTGTACTTATGTGTTAGTCGAATGCGGCGGTCCCGTAAAGCGCCGCGGTCTTTTGCGATAATCTTCGGTTGATCGGCAAGGCTGCGGCTGAGCCTCGTTATCAGGGGATGGTTCCTCCTGTGTTCGTTGCTAACTCGTTTTCAGCTCGTCTGCTAGGCTGACGTTCAATGCTTTGCTCGAAGTGCGGATCGGAGGCGATCCCCGGCAAGAAGTTTTGTGCCGAGTGCGGAAGCCCGTTGCCGAACCAATGCGCGAATTGTGGTTCGGACAACGCACCGAATGCGAAGTTCTGCGCTGATTGCGGCACCCCACTGCGCAAAGACAAGCCTCCGAAAAGTACTGCGCCTTCAACGGTGAACGCTTCGGAAGTCATTAGCTTCGCGGCGGAGCAGCAGGCTTTGGAAGTCGTCGAGGGAGAGCGTAAGACGGTGACCGCGCTGTTTGCCGACATCAAGGGTTCGACCGAGTTGATGCAGGACCTCGACCCCGAAGAAGCGCGCGCGATTATCGACCCAGCGTTGAAGCTTATGATCGAGGCGGTGCAGCGCTACGACGGTTATGTCGTGCAATCGACAGGGGACGGAATCTTTGCGCTGTTCGGGGCGCCGGTCGCGCATGAGGACCATCCGTTGCGGGCGCTATATGCGGCATTGCGGATTCAGGAAGAGATGCGGCGCTGTTCCGCGAAATTACGCGAAGGCGGCAACCTGCCACTCGAAGCGCGCGTCGGTGTGAACACTGGCGAAGTCGTAGTGCGAACTATTGCGACCGGCAGCGCCAAGACCGAGTACACACCGATTGGGCATACGGCGAATCTCGCCTCACGTATGCAGGCGCTGGCGCCAACAGGGTCGGTCGCGGTGAGTGAAAATACGCAGCGCCTGGCCGAAGGATATTTCGTGCTGAAGCCGCTGGGACCAACGAGGGTCAAGGGTCTCAGTGAACCGGTCAAGGTTTACGAAGTGACAGGACTGGGACCGCTGCAGACGCGCCTGCAGCGCGCGGCTGGGCGGGGCCTCACGAAGTTCGTGGGCCGCGAACACGAGATGGAAAACCTCAAGCGAGCGCTCGAACAGACCAAGGCAGGGCATGGGCAGATTGTCGCGGCGATGGCTGAGGCAGGGGTCGGCAAATCGCGCTTATTTTTTGAGTTCAAGGCGGTGTCGCAAGCAGGATGCATGGTGCTGGAGACGTTCTCGGTTTCGCACGGCAAGGCTTCGGCTTATCTTCCGCTAATTGATTTGCTGCGCGGTTACTTTGCAATTGAAACGGCCGACGACAGCCGCAAACGGCGGGAGAAGGTGACCGGCCGCGTGGTCGCACTCGACCGCGCGTTGGAAGACACTCTGCCCTACCTGTTCGCACTGCTCGGTATCGCCGAAACACCCGATCCTCTAGTTCAAATGGACGGGCAGATTAAGAAGCGGCGCACGCTCGAAGCGATCAAGCGGATCCTGCTGCGCGAGAGCCTCAATCAGCCGCTGACAGTAATTTTCGAGGACCTGCATTGGATCGACGGGCAGACGCAGGAATTCCTGAATCTGCTGGCCGACTCTATCGGCACCGCGAAAATCCTGCTGATGGTGAACTATCGGCCTGAATATTCACATCAGTGGGGCAACAAGACTTACTACACCCAGTTGCGGCTGGACCCCATGGGCAAGGAGAGCGCTGCAGGAATGCTGGCGGCCTTGCTCGGCGACGGGACGGAATTGGCGCCGCTCAAGCGGTTGATCATCGAGAAAACCGAAGGCAATCCGTTCTTCATGGAAGAGACCGCGCAGGTGCTTTTCGATGAAGGCGCACTGGTCCGCAACGGCGTGGTCAAACTGACGAAGCCTCTCGCGGAGTTGAAGATTCCACCGACAGTTCAGGGGATTCTCGCCGCGCGCATCGATCGCTTGGCAGCGAATGCGAAAGACCTGCTGCAAACACTGGCGGTCATCGGACGAGAATTCCCAATGTCGTTGATTCGGGCGGTCGTTCCGAAATCAGAGGATGAACTCAATGGCCTGCTCAACGATTTGCAACTGGGCGAGTTCATCTATGAGCAGCCGGCGGTAGGAGATACGGAATATATTTTCAAACATGCACTGACGCAGGAAGTCGCCCACAACTCGGTCTTGAGCGAGCGGCGCAAGCAACTGCACGAATGTATCGGCACGGCGCTCGAGGCGCTGTTCGGAAAATCGATCGATGATCACCTGGCGGACGTAGCGCTTCATTACAGCCGTGGCGGGAATGACGCGAAGGCAGTCAGTTATCTCATTCGGGCCGGGGAACAGGCGCTTCAACGTTCGGCTTTCTCGCAATCGGCTGCATACTTCGAAGATGCGTTAGGACGGCTTCACAATCTACCCTTTGGGGCAGAGCGTGACCGCGAGGAGATCGCGATCCATTCGGGACTCGCGGACGTCCTTATGATCACAAGCGGCTATGCTGCGGCTGATTACGAACGCCATCTCATGCGCCGACAAGAGCTTGCCGAGAAACTCGGAGACGAACAGCACCTCTTTTACTCGTTGGTTGGTATGTCAGTGCTCCGCGCGTTCAGGCTTGAGTTGCGCGAAGCGCGGGCAATAGGAGACAGGCTGGTTGCGCTGGCCGATCAGGCGTTGAACCCGGAAATGCAGTTGGAAGCATATGGTTCGCTGGCTAACATCCTTTGGATGACGGGGGACATCCTTGGATCGCTTAAGTATGCCGAGAAGGGTCTCGCGGTATTCTCGCGCGATGAATACCTGCCACCCGGGAAGGAGCACCTAAGAGCCGCGTGTCTGTTTTACGAGTGCTCCTGCGCGGCCGCTTTGGGCTTCCCCGATAAGGGTCTGCGCCTGTCACTGGATTTCCTAAGTCGAGCCCGTGAGAGGGCGCAGCCATTGCAGCTCACCTTTGCTCTGAATTCCGTCACGAGCCTATGCGGCTGGCGCGGCGAGGGACGTGAGGCGCTGAAATACGCGGACGCCATGCTCGCTGTAGCCGCAGAGCACGGTTTGAGCAATTGGCACGCATTCGCCCGGATCGCCCGTGGACACGCCCTCGCTTTGTTGGGCAATACCATGGAGGCCATCCCTGAGATAGAGGGGGCGATAGCGGCCTTTGAAGCAGCCGGCAGCGCTATTCCTGGCTGGCTCTGTGCGGCCCTAGCGTCCGCCTACCTGACGGCCAAGCAGCCTGAGCGGGGGCTCGCCCTTGTGTCGAAGGCGCTTCAAGTAGCGGATCAGAGTGGGGACGGTGAAGCCAAAAGCGAGCTCCATCGATTGAATGGTGAATTGCTCGTGATGAGCGATCAAGGCAATAGGGCAGAAGCCGAGGAATGTTTTCGAGCGGCGATCGCTGTGGCCCGCGCGCAATCGGTTAAGCTTCCTGAACTTGGCGCAACGATGAGCCTCACGCGGCTGCTCGCAAATCAAGGCAAGCGCGACGAGGCGCGCGCGATGCTCGCGGACATCTACAATTGGTTCACTGAGGGCTTTGAGACTGCCGATCTGAAAGGCGCCAAAGCACTACTCGACGAGCTGAGCACGCCGGCGAGCACTGATTATCGCTAATTATCTGGTGTGAATCGGCGGCGGCGCGGGTTTGACAGTTTCAGCGGATTCCTGCGACAAAGTAAGACAAATTCGAGGCATCGATGCCGCATCGACCGCAGGCGTCGAGGCCTTGCCAACAGGCGGAACCGATCCGCTATTCCGGGCACGCATTGGCGGCCCGAGGAGAATCGTGTGACTACAGCTACCAACGAGACGATCAAGGTGGGCGACACTGACCTCGCTGTGGTCAGGGGCGGCGCGGGCAAGCCGTTGCTGATCTTCCATGACGAGCTGGGCTATCCCGGGTGGATGACCTGGAATGAAAGGCTGGCGCAAGAACGGACGCTGCTCATTCCGCTGCAGCCGGGCTTCGGTAAAACGGTGCGCATCGACTGGATTCTGAATTACCGCGATCTAGCGGGTTTTTACTCGCAGGCAGTACGTGAGCATAAGATCGAGCCTGTGGACGTGATCGGATTTTCGTCGGGCGCTTTTGTTGCCGCGGAGATGGTTGCGGCCGATCCAAAGATTTTCAACCGCATGATCCTTGTCGCACCGATGGGTCTGAAGCCGGCCGAGGGGGAGATCCTCGATTTCTTCGCGCTGACGATTGGACGCCATTTGCGCAGCACGGTGGCTGATCCAGTGAGGACGCCCGAGTTCAGCAAAATCTATGGCGGCGAGATGACACCAGCACAATTCGAGGCGTTTGAGGATGCACGGGCGGAAACGGCGCGAATCGGATGGGAGCCGTTCATGCACAATCCCAGCTTGCCGCATCTGCTGGCAGGACCGAAGCCGCCGACGCTACTCATACGCGGGACGCAGGATAAGATCGTACCGCAAGGGTGCGTTGACGCTTATATGAAGGCGATCGCGGGTTCCAAAGCGGCTTCAATCCAAGGCGCAGGGCATCGGCCGGAGATTGAGAACCCGGCGGAGTTCGAGCGGCTAGTCAAACAATTTCTCGCGGCCTGAAGCCGTAAGGAGGAACTGTCATGAAGATAGGGTATTTCACGGAACGTCCTTACCGCGGGCTGGCTGAGAACGAGATTCTGCGTAATCGCGCTTACTTTGCTGTGTCGAATAAGTTCTTCGACCCGGAGCAAGCCGCTAATGACTATCATTACTATCTGGACGAGTATTGCTACGCCGAGGAACTAGGATTTGACGTAGTCGCGCTGAATGAGCATCACGGGAACCCGTTCTGTATGGGAAGCGTCATGAACGTCGAAGCGGCGATCCTCGCGCATCGCACGAAGAAAGTAAAGATCGTGCTGATCGGAAATCCGCTGCCGGTAATCAAGCATCCGCTCAGGATGGCTGAGGAACTGGCGGAGATCGATCTGATATCGCGCGGGCGGCTGATCACTGGGTGGGTGCGCGGAGCGGGCAGCGAACAATTCTTTAATAACGCGAATCCCGCATACAATCGCGAGATGTTCAATGAGGCACACGACTTTATAGTACAGGCATGGACGCGGCCGGGGCCATGGCGCTATGAGGGTAAGCACTTCCATTACCGGCACGTAAATCCGTGGGCACTCCCGTACCAGAAACCGCATCCGCCAATGTGGATACCTGGTGTAATTAGTGCTGAGACCGTGAAGTGGTGCGCGGAGCATCGATACCCTTATATCGGACTAGGAACGCAGCTTGGACCTACGTGCGATCTATGGGATTACTATGCCAACGAAGCAGCAAAGCTGGGGTACGAGGCAGGACCGGAGAATTTTGGCTATCTGGTGCCGACGGTATTGGCGGAGACCGAGGACAAGGCGCAAGAGATCGCGAATAACTTCGTCTACGGTGGTGGGCAGAATGCGTTCGCAGCGCCGGAATTTACAATGCCGCCTGGATATAACTCCAAGAGCGCCATCCGGATGCTGGCAAAACAGACGACCGGAAGCTGGCTCGGCGTCAGTGGCGACAAGTTGAAACAATCGGCGAGCGGCGACGAAGAGGGCGCGGTCGATTACGACGAGGTGCGGCGGAAGCTGCGCGCCGGCCTTCAGAAAGTACAGAACAACTATCAAGTCATAGTCGGTACGCCGAAGACGGTACTGCCGAAGATCAAGACGATACTGCAGGTGTTGCGGCCGGGCGTGTTTATCATGTTCAGCGTGCAGGGGCCCGTCAGCGACGAGGACCGCAAGCGGAGCATGCGGCTGTTCGCGGAAGATGTAATGCCGGCGCTGCATGAATATGGCAAGGAGATCGGCTTGCCGGATGCTTTCGCACGGACGCCCGGATCGGTGCCGCTGAATGATGGCGTCGCGCGATCGGCGGTAGTCGATCGCGGTCCGCTGAAGGAATTGGGACTGAGATAAGACTCGCACAGTCAAAGACTAGAAGAGTAATCGGGATACGGATAAAAGGGAGAGCCTCGATGGATTTCAAGTTTAGTGAAGAAGACGAGGCGTTTCGGCATGAGCTGAGGAGCTGGCTCGAAGCGAACGTGCCGAGGGATTGGCGCGACGATGGGGAGTTGGCCGATCCCGATACCAAGACGGAATTTGAACGGCGGCGCGGATGGCATCGGAAACTCTACGATGCGGGGTGGATGTGTATCCATTGGCCGAAAGACTATGGCGGGCGCGGTGCGACGATCCTGCAACAACTCGTGTATCAGCAGGAATTGGAGCGCGCGAAGGCGCCGCCCGTTGTGAACTTTCAGGGAATCGCACGCGTTGGTCCGACGTTGATGCAGTGGGGGACCGAAGAACAGAAGAAGCGATACATACCTCGAATTCCGTCGGCGGAAGAAATCTGGTGCCAAGGGTTGTCAGAACCAAACCATGGATCTGACCTGGCAGCGGTCGAGACGCGGGCAATCGATGAGGGCGATCATTTTCGCGTCAACGGATCGAAAGTATGGACCTCGAATGCCCATCACGCAGATTTCTCGACGCTACTGTGCAGAACAGATCCGGACGCACCAAAGCACCGCGGACTGAGTTATCTGCTTGTCGACCTGAAGACGCCCGGAGTTGAGATTCGGCCGTTGATTCAAATCACCGGTGAGCATGGATTCAACCAGGTGTTTTTTGAAGATGTGATCGTGCCGAAGGCGAACCTCGTTGGGCAAAAGAATCAGGGCTGGATGGTCGCGATTACAAATATGATGTTCGAACGCACGATCCATGGTGGGCGCACGGACATGCTGGTCGAGGTGCGCCAGCTAGCAGAGATGGCGAAGCAGGTGGATCGGGATGGCCGTCCAGCTTGGGAGGACGCTTATGTGCGTCAACGAATTGCGCGATTCGCATGCGAAGCCGAAGGATTGAAGTACACAAGCTATCGGCAACTGACGCGGCAGTTGCGCGGACTGCCGCCCGGGCCGGAAGGCTCGATGATGAAGTTGTGCACCAGCGACCTGAATCTGCGTATTCAGCTTTTCGCGATGGAACTGCTGGGGCCGTATAGCCAGTTTGAGTACAAAGCCGATCGGGCAATAGATAAGGGCAAATGGTCTCATCGGATGCTGGCGGCGCGGCGCGGGACAATCGCGGCAGGCACCAACGAGATACAGCACAATATTATCGGCGAGCGCGTACTGGGATTACCAAAAGGCTGACGAGCCAGCCGAATTCCGGGCGGCGACTCCGATCTTCGAAGCTAGCCGTTCGCGGGAACTTAGGCATAGATGGGTTGGCGTGCGAGGCGCATTTTGATTAGTTTGAACTCATCGTGGATTGCAGTATGATTAGCTCATCTTATGAGTGAGAGATTAGGAAGCAGGCATCCGATGAGTCCGCAGCATTATCGCCGTCTTGGTACCCTTTTACTTGTGATCACAACGTGCGCCGCAGGACTAATGGGCGCGCCGTTCGTCGCGGCGGCCAACACCGTGAAAGTCACTATGACAGATAAGCCGCCGGAGTATGTTCCGAAAAAGCTGACAATTCCGGTCGGGACGACGGTCGAATGGGACAATAACGCAAAGACTCTTCACGACGTCACGACTGACGCGGATTCGGTGCAGAATCCGAAAGATGTGGAATTACCGCCCGGGGCACAGTCGTTCGATTCAGGCTTTATGCAGCCGGGCACGACGTGGAGTTATACCTTTACCGTACCGGGCCATTACAAGTACACCTGCATCCCGCATGAAAAAGATGGAATGGTAGGCGAAATCGATGTCACCAAGTGAGTATTGTTTGTTTTAGCTGCTGCCATCTTTGGCGAAGTTGACGCTATAGTCAGTTGAGGGGAAACGTTCCCCAGTTGACCAGCCCGCAGGTTCTAACACTGGTTCAAACGCGAACCACGAAGGCCTGTTTCTCTGGCTTCATAGGCGGCGGGGTTCGACTCGGGCGGCGCAATCGGATAGAGGCGCTGGCATGGCATTGATCGAACTGCTGATCGCTTCGGCAGCCTACGCTACCGGCGGCCTGTTCATGAAATTTTCGGAAGGCCTGACGCGGCCGATTCCGGTGCTCGTATTTGCGCTTCTATTCCTGGCGGGGGCGTCGCTCCAAGCCTTAGGGATGCGGAGGGCAGACCTCGGTATGGCCTATATCCTAGTTCTGGGGCTAGAAGCGGGGATGGCAGCGATCCTTAGCGTCTTCGTTCTACACGAGAATCTGTCGATCGCGCGCGCAGCTGCGATTCTGGTAATCCTGGCGGGAGTTATAATGCTCGGGCGCACCTGAAGATTGCGAATAGATAGTCAGTTATGACACACCTCAATATATGGGTCGCGCTGGGTGTAATGGTTTCGACGGCGAGTACAGACGCTGTCTACGTGTTATTCAACGGGGCGGTCTCCTCCCGCCTTCGGATACGCGCGGCAAGCTGGAGCAGCATCTGGTATCTTTTGTCGGCGTTTGCGGTGGTGAGTTACACGAAAAACCCCGTCTATGTCCTGTTTGCAGCGGCGGGCTCGTGGTTTGGCGCGTTCGGAGCCGTGACGTGGCTCAAGCGCACGGATGCGCGCACCGCACTCGGGCCGTAACGCGCGGGTATACCAGAGGAAGGCGTGTCGAACGCGCGCCCAGTAGAATAGCCGTCAAATAGCAGTCGTGTACTAACGCCACAAAATAGACTGGCCCCTGGTCGTCCGTCCGAAACGCTATATCAGCGCTCAACGGATTGAACTAATCTTCTGAATTTCCGCGTCAATATCGAGGACCGCGACCATTTGCCTGCAAAGCGCGCCTGCATAATGATGAGCACGGCATCGCGGAGGATCAATGGACTTCAACTATAGCGAAGAAGCCGAGGCTTTTCGGCGTGAGTTTCGTGCATGGCTGGATGCGAATCTGCCCGAGTCATCGCGCAGGGGCGATGAATTGCAGGGGGAATTCATGCGGGCTGAAAGCAGTGGCTGGGAGTTTCATCGCAGTTGGCATCGGAAGATGCACAAAGGCGGCTGGGTGGGAGTGAGCTGGCCGAAAGAGTATGGAGGACGCGGCGCCACGCTCGAACAACAGGTCGTCTATAACGAAGAATTGACACGGTCGAATGCGCCCAGCCTCGTGAACGGCCTTGGAATCATGCTGGTCGGACCGACGCTGATGCATTGGGGGACCGAGGAACAGAAGAAGCGGTACGTGCCGAAAATACTGTCGGCAGAGGAGATCTGGTGCCAGGGATATTCAGAGCCGGGTGCAGGTTCGGACGTGGCATCGCTGCAGACGCGGGCGGTCGAGGAAGGTGATTACTTCGTCGTCAACGGGCAAAAAGTATGGACCTCGGGAGCGCATCACGCTGACTGGTGTATCTTGCTGGTACGGACTGATCCTGAGGCGCCGAAGCACAAGGGAATTAGCTATATCCTTGTGGATATGCATAGTCCGGGCGTGACGGTGCGTCCGCTGGTGCAGATTACCGGCGACAAAGGTTTCAATGAGGTTTTCTTTGAGGACGTGAAAGTTCCGAAGAAGAATCTCATTGGCGAGAAGAACAAAGGTTGGCAAGTCGCGGTGACTACTCTGATGTTTGAGCGCAGCGGAATTAGCGCGGGCCGTGATATGATGAGCGTCGTCAATGATCTGGCGAGGCTGGCGAAACAACTGACGCGGAATGGCGGCAGCGCATGGAATGATTCGAGTGTGCGGCAGAAGATCGGAGGATTCGCGTGCGATGCGATGGCGCTGCGCTGCTCGAATCTGCGGCAACTGACGCGGCGGCTAAAGGGTTTGCCGCCGGGACCGGAAGGGTCGGTCGGAAAGCTTTGGACCAGCGAACTAAACTTGAGGATTACCAAGTTCGCGACGGAATTGCTCGGACCGTATAGCCAGATCGAATACGAAGCGCCCTATGCTTATGACCGCGGCAAATGGCTATATAAGACCCTGGCCGCGCGCGCCTTGACGATCGCAGGTGGGACGAGTGAGATTCAGCACAATATAATCGGCGAGCGGGTGCTGGGATTGCCAAAGGGTTAACTGGACTGCAATCGACGATTAAACGCCGCCGAACCAGTCATAACCCTGGTTTTCCCAATAGCCACCGGTGGGAGCATCTAGAAAGTTCACTGCCGTCAGGTATTTGACCATCTTGTAGCCGAGCTTCACTGCGGAATAGACACGGACCGGTGCGCCGTGATCGTCAGTGAGGTTGTGCCCGTTCATACCGTAGGCGAGCAATGTTTGGGGATGCATCGCACTGCCAAGATCCCATGATGACCAGTAGTTGGAATCAAAGGAGCGAAATTCCACATATTTAACGCTTGGACCGGGATTTACCAGTTTAGCGACTTCGCTGATGCGTACGCCGGTCCATTGCGCGACAGCAGACCATCCCTCGACGCAATGATGGCGCACGCGCATCGACGCAGAGGGCAGCGCACGCAGTTGATCGAGAGTTAAAGTGGCGGGCTTGGCGACCATGCCGCCGACGTTTAGCGCCCAGTTATCCGGTACGTCCGGCGTATCGTCGGAAATAAAATAGGCAGGGAAGGCATCCTCTGGGGTTTGAGCGGAGGCTGGAAGCTCAGGCGCAAGACGATCGGGAGAATAGAGGAAACCTTCGAAATGCTTATTCCATTGCAGCATCAGATTGAGGAAGCGGTTGACCGGATGGCTGTTGCATCCGGCGAGTAGCGAAGCAGACGCGGCACTGATGACGAAGCGGCGGCGGGTGACGATACTAGCCACGCACTCCTCCCGTAATCATCTTGACGATTTCGTGGGGATGACTGATGACCAGGACAAGGTGAGCCATCAGGAACATTACTATGAGCGTGAGGCCGCTAAGATGGACGAAGCGAGCAATGTCGTAGCCGCCAAATAGACTAGTCAGAAAATGAAGCTGCACAGGCTTATAGATAGCTAATCCCGACAGTACCATCACCAACCCGAAAATGATTACCGAAGTATAAGCAAGGCGCTGAAGCCCATTGTAGAAGCCGGCGTCGGGGGGCGTACGGCGCAGATGGACATAGTACAGAAACTGGGCGATCGCGCCGCCAACGTCGCGCCACGGGAGAAACATGCGACGGCGCCATTCGCCGCTCGTGAAGAAGTAAGTGAGATAGATGAGCCCGTTGATGACGAAGAACCAGGCGATGGCGAAGTGCCAGTGGCGTCCGCCTCCGAGCCATCCGCCGATGCAGAGCCATTCAGGGGGCGACATGTTCTGGAAGGGATACCAAGCGTACAGCTCGCCGCGAGGGCCCATATTGGGATAGGCGCGAAGGATTTGGAGGCCACTTCCAGCCATCAAAATGATGAACAGTGCATTGCACCAATGGGAAATGCGAATCGGGAGGGGTTGCTCCCTGGGCTTACGAACGGAAGGTGCGCCAGCAGTTGCCATAAGTCGCTCCTTACAGATTGTTGGGGAGTGAAGGTTAGTAGTCAACCGGGCTTGAGATCGAAGGTCGAATCGCACCCGCCTGTGCGCCAATCGGGCTAAGATCGCTGCTGCGCTTATAGCTAGACGCCCTCCATCAGATTTCATTCGGGTTGCAATTCGAGCGGTGACTGTGTTTGCCTTGGCCTCAAGGATCGCAAACACGCATCGGAAAGGACTCGCGGAGGGAGAGACATGGTCCAGGTAACTGAGATGGGTTACATGGGGCTCGGGGTAAAAAAGCTCGACGAATGGAAGGAATTCGCCACTCAGATCCTTGGAATGGAGTTGGCGGACGAAGGCGATCGCGATCGCGTCTACCTGCGGATGGATTACTGGCACCATCGGCTCGTGCTGCACGATAACGGAAGCGATGACCTGGAATACCTGGGGTTCCGCGTGGCTGGCCCTGACGAGTTCGGGGAGATGCAGCGGCAACTGGCGGCGGCTGGAATCGAGTACCGCGTGGGGTCAGACGACGAGGCATCGGAGCGGCGGGTGCTGGAGGTGCTGAAAACCAGTGATCCCGACGGCAATCCGATCGAAATTTTTCATGGACCAGAGGTGCAGTTCAGCAAGCCATTTTATCCGGGGCGGCGGATGCACGGACGGTTCAAGACCGGCAGCGGCGGCCTCGGTCATTGCATAATTCGGGAACGCGACGTCGAGGCGGCTAGGAAGTTTTTCACCGCGTTAGGGATGCGTGGCGGCGTCGAATACAAGATTCGGATGGGCAAGCGAACCGTTGCGCCAGTGTTTATGCATTGCAACGAGCGCGACCATACGGTGGCGTTCGGGATCGGACCTGAGCCGCGGCGGATCAACCATATAATGGTGGAAGTGGATAATTTCGATGATGTCGGAATGACGTACGACCTGGTACGCCGGAGCAAGGTTCCGGTGACGATCAATACCGGGAAGCATTCCAATGATCATATGTACTCATTCTATATGCGGAATCCGTCGGGTTGGATGTTCGAATATGGTTATGGCGGGCGGCCTGCAACACATCAGTCCGAATACTATGTTGAAGATATCTATGGTCATCGGAATGAGGAGGGTGGATTTGATCTCGAACCAAAGGGGCCGCAGACTGAACTGAAAAAAGCCGGTTGAGCGGCCGATCGTGAGAGCGAATAAGCTGTAGAAGCTTAGTCGGCAATGGCGCAGAGATAGCGCGTATCGGCAAATCCAGTTCAGGAGGCTAGCACATGGTTCCAATCGCCTTCGGAATATTTGACCATCTGGAGCGCCGCGACGCGCCGCTCGACCGAATTTATCAAGGACGGTTCGAGTTGGGTGAGGACGCGGACCGTGCAGGCTTTTTCTGCTATCATGTAGCCGAACATCACGCGACCCCGCTCGGAATGGCGCCGTCGCCGGGCGTGTTTCTCGCGGCGCTGGCGCAACGGACGAAGCGGCTTCACGTCGGGCCGCTGGTCTATCTGTTGCCGTTGTATACGCCGCTCAGGCTGGTGCAGGAAATCTGCATGATAGATCAGATGAGCGGCGGACGGCTCGAAGTGGGCGTTGGACGCGGCGTCTCTCCGTTTGAGCTGGCGTACTATCGTGTGCCATTCATGGAATCGCGCGAGATGTTTGAGGAAGCGCTCGAAGTCATCGTCGCAGGACTGCGAAATAGGCGGCTGAACCACCGCGGGAATTACTATCGCTATGATGGCGTGCCGGTTGAGCTGGAGCCGTATCAAAAGCCCAATCCGCCAATTTGGTATGGTGCGGCGACGCCGGAGAGTGTGGCATTTGCGGCAGCGCACGGAATGAACGTGGTGGGCAATGGGACCAACGCGATGCTGCGGCGGTCCACAGAGCAATATCGGGAGGAATTGGCGAAACACAAAGGCGGAGCGAACGATTTAAATCCCCAAATTGAAGAGCCACGCCGGGGAGCGATCAGGCATATCTATGTGGCAGCGGATGAGCGGGAGGTCGAAACGATCGCGAAGCCAGCCTATCGCGCTTACTACGATAATATCACGAAGCTGTGGCGAGACTTTTATACGACGCCGACGCACGGCTTCACCCCCGATCTGGAATTGGCGCAAAGGCACGAAGTGGCTATCGCTGGAACTCACAACGAAGTAACGGATTTGGTTGGACGCTTCTTCGAAGAAAGCGGCTGCAACTACCTGGTGTTGTCATTCGCCTGGGGTAATTTGCCACAGGCGGCGTCGCGTGGTTCGTTGGAGCGATTTATCACCAAGGTTATGCCGCATTTTCCGAGTAATCGAAGTGCGGGCGGCTTGCCTAACGGGCGATAGCAAGGGGAGGGCATGATTTCTGCTCCATTAGTCACGCAAATTAGAGAAACTGAAGGAGTAGAAGCATGTGGCTCAAACGACTGACTGGTGTAATTGCAGGAATAGCGATGGCGGCGGTGACGAGTGGGATTGCCTATGGTGGATCAGTGGGAATCCAGCGAGCGTACGCGATTGAGACCTATCCGCAGTATATGACAACGCCGCAGATCGTCGATGCGCTCGAACAGGCGTCCCAAAGAGACGCAGATGACGCGCGCAATGGGAATAAGAACGGTGCAGAATTTACCCAAAAGAGTGTAGAAGCAAATGATCTGGCGAACGAGTTAGCTGGCGGCTATCCAGTGACAGTTGCCGAGGTTGATGACGCACTCATGCCCGTTCACGTCTGGTAGATTTTTCCGATCGCCCTACCATTCAGCGCGTCCAGTCTGACGGCGGTATGTCTCAGTTAGTGGACGCGCTCGCTTACCATCTTCAGTCTGACATTACGCTCCGATAAAGCAGCAGGTCGGGAGCATAGAGCTTCTGAGAGTCGGTTGCTTGATGCGGAAATAGAAGACAATTGCTACCGCGGGATGTTCTCGGTGGCTATTGAAAGAACGTTTAAAGCACCTGTCCGCTGTGAGCAGCAAACGAAGAACGGGTACTGTGGCCATAAGTGAGGAAGTCAAGTAACGTCATCAGGCGGTGGAGTAGCGGCAGATGGCCAGCAGAACGTGCTCTTACCTGATGATCTTCGCGAGAAAACATTCGCATATCTAAAGCCCTCGCTTGCCTCAAGATACCCTCCCGGCTTGGTCGTCGAGAGAAACGAGCAACCAGTGCTGCGAAACCTCAATAACGGGCTGTTGGTCGCTTACGTAATAGAGCGAGAGAAAGGTTTCCGTTACATTCAAAGTCGTGACCTTGACGTCTCTGGAATTGAAGAACCAGAACTTCACGAGTGTGGAGTACGCAACCTCGCTAAGTTTGCGCGTACCAACCTGAGGGTCGAGCGATGTGGAGCGGTATTCGCCACCTTTCTCGATGGAAATTTTGAAGCAAGCCTGCTGCTGATCGATAGGCTCTGGGACCATGAATTGACCAGCTTCGTGGGCGATAGGGTGACGGTCACGGTTCCTGCCCGCGATGTGCTTGCATTCTGCGACGCCACCTCCAGTGAAGGACTCGCGCAATTACGACAGATCGCCCGCAAGACGACAGAAGTTGGCGATCACTCGCTGACGCCGGTCCTTTACCGCCGGCATCAACGAAAATGGGCGCCTTTGATTTGATGCCCTTTGAAACCGGCAAAGTCCTGTTCAGCGGGGGGTTCGCAGAGGCTAAGAGGCGAGAAGGGCAGGGCACTAGTCGACACCGAAGTTTTTTTCATGTTCAAATATAAAATAGGAGATTGAAGATGACTGCTGACTTAACAGCAGATAGGCGGCTGCCGGTGCCGCCGTATACGCGCGAGACGGCGGTTCTAAAGGTTCGATTGATCGAAGATGCCTGGAACTCGCATGAGCGGGAGAAGATGGCTGCCGCATATAGTCCGGATTCGCGCTGGAGAAATCGCGCGGAATTCTTAAATGGACGACAAGAGATAGTCGAATTCCTTAAGCGCAAATGGGCGAAGGAACTGGACTACCGCCTGATTAAAGAGCTGTGGGCATCCGAAGGGAACCGCATTGCAGTGCGTTTTGCATATGAATTCCACGACGACTCGGGAAACTGGTTCCGCGCTTACGGCAATGAAAATTGGGAGTTCGATGAGAACGGGATGATGCGATTGAGGATCGCCTCAATCAACGATCTTCCAATTAAAGAGGCGGATCGCAAGTATCATTGGCCGCTCGGACGGCGTCCGGACAACCATCCGGGCCTCAGCGATCTTGGCTTCTGATACGAAGATTTCCGCCGAGATATACGATTAAGCGCATTTAGGGAGGAAACGATGGCACGGGGTGGGATTAATCATCTGGCGCTGACGGTCAGCGATCTGGAGCGTTCGGCAAAGTTTTACGACGAGGTGCTCGGTCTCGCCGGCTATACCAGGCAAGAGGTACCGGAATCGACTCAGACCGCGATGAAAACGAGGTTGCTGGCCTGGGTGAGTCCAGCCGGTTCGGTGACGATGCGCCCGGCCAAGGGCGAATCAGCGGATAAAACGCATGACCGAAATGCGCCCGGACTTAATCATATTGCATTCGCAGTGGAATGCCGGACCGACGTGGACGAGGTGCATGAGAGGCTCGAGAAGATGGGCGCGCAGATTCTTGATGCGCCTGCCGAATATCCGTACTTTCCGGGCTATTATGCAGTCTACTTCACTGATCCCGATGGGCTGAAACTGGAGTTTGTGTATTGGCCGCAGCCATAGCTGTTCGGGAGTCAAAGCATATGACGACTGCGACGATTAGGGCGGCCACCAAGGCGGATGAAGCGGCGGTCGTGGACGTGATCACGGTTGCCTTCACTACGGATCCACTGGTGCGCTGGTTGTGGCGAGACCCCCATCAGTATCTAGTTCATATGCCGGCCCTGGTGAGGGCGGCTGCGGGTAAGGCGTTCGCTGCCGGAAGTGCCTACTATGTCGACGGGTACGCGGGAGCCGCGCTGTGGCTTCCGCCGGAAGTTCATGCGGAGAAAGATGAATTAAGGTCATTAATCAGAAATGACGTTGCCGAAGAGCAGCGGGCAGAGGTGGTTGCAGTCTTTAAGCAGATGGGCAGCTATCATCCGCAAGAACCGCATTGGTATTTGCCGCTAATCGGAGTGGACCCGGCTAATCGATGGCGCGGGTATGGTTCCGTGTTGATGCAGCATGCGCTGCAGCCGTGTGATCGGAATCATGCGCTGGCCTATCTCGAATCTTCCAATCCCAGAAATTTATCACTCTATATTCGTCATGGCTTCGAAATTACCGGCACGATCCAAATAGGCAGCTCGCCGCCGCTGTTTCCGATGTTACGGAAACCTCGGTAAGCGAAAGCTGTGTAACAGTTAATGAGTTGGAGACGGCGCATGCGCGCTTAAAGTTCGCTGCGTTTGAGGGGCCCATTGCTTCGAACGTACGCTGCTAAGAGCGTCGCCGCGCCCAAGAAAAATGCGGCGAAATAGGCACTTAGCAAGCGCAGAAAGTTTAGTTGACCGCCAAACTGTGCTTGTGAGGTTACAACCGCAAATACTGCAAATGAAAGTACAGCGTAGAGGAAAAGCGTCGCTGAGGCCCAGCGCAGCCATTTTGGCGCTGATGCTAGTATCCTCCAGAAGATTTTGCTGCCAAACCCAAAACTCATCTTTTCGGCAGTTGAAAACTCGGAACGGAGGCGTTCTTGGGCGCTAACCGTGAAGATTACAAGCGCGAAAAGAACAATGAACAGGCGAGCCTCTAAATGAAACAGGAACTCCGAATAATACCCGAACAAAGTCAACACGTGGACTGAGAGACTCAGTAAGCTTCCTGCAAGTGCCACTACAATCAGGATGCGAGCGAGGCCTTTGGCCGGTAGAGATGAGCTAGAAGGTACTAACGACCGTGCCATATGGTCTGTTCTGAGCTTCATAGTCCGAGCCACGTTGTGAAGTTATTCCAGACAATCAGAGGGCGGCGGGTGCGCCGCCCTTCATTATCCAGTTAAGCTTCAAAGGCGAAGCCGCCGTTGCGGCGGACGATATGGCCGGCGGTCGGTCCGGCGAAATGGGTGCCGAGGACGCGGACCGGCTGATCGGCGTAGCGCTTGACGAAGCTCTGACGAGTCTCACTGGCCATTTTGGGATCGTTGTCGAACTCGCAAATCCATTCGGGATGCGCAATCTGAATCGGATGATGAATCATATCGCCGGTGATGACAGCGTTCTCGCCTTTCGAGCCGATACGCACGCTGGTATGACCAGGCGTATGGCCGGGAGTCGCTTCAAGCCAGACCTCGCCGGTGATGCGATGACCCGGTTCGACCAGTTCGGCAAGGCCGGCGTCGATGACTGGACGGACGGAATCGTCGATCGGATTCTTGAAATCGGCGCTGCCCTCATATTTGTTCCAATGGTCCCATTCGCGACCGACCATCAGATACTTGGCCTTGGGGAAAGTCGGGACCCAGCGGCCATTTTCGAGGACGGTGTTCCAGCCCACGTGATCGAGATGAAGATGGGTGCAGATAACGGTATCAACCGAGTCGCGTGCAACGCCAACCTTGTCGAATTCGGCGAGGAAGGGCAGGTGCATCTCATTCCATTCTTTGAAGCCGGGGCGCTTCTTGTCGTTACCGACGCAGGTATCGACGAGGATACGACGGCCTTCGGATTCGATGAGGAGTGTGTGGATGCTGAGGAGGATGCGGCCCTTGCCGTCGAAGAAGGGCTTGAGCCATTCGCCCTCGCGATTGAGATTATCGGGGGTGGCGTTGGCGGTTATCATGGTGCCAGGCCAGTGGGGTTCCTGTTCTTGCAGGCGAGTGATGCGGGCGTCACCAATTTGCCAAGTGGTCATACGAAGAGCCTCCAGAATTAATTGGGTCGGAGCCTAGCGCGATTGAGCAGGGGCCATCAATCGCGGCGGCTGGAGACGACGGACACGGGGGCTTGGGCAGGAAAAAGAGGGTAAGCTATCGCTCAAGGGGATTTAACGAAAGGCTTTGGAAAATGGCGGGTACGATCGAAGATAAGGCCGTTGCGATGCCGGGAGCGGTGGCTCGCGGGATAGAAGGACTGATTCGCGAAATGTTACCGCCGGTGACATTCTTCTTTGTCGCGTTGATGCTGATCTACACGGCACTGAAGCTGCTTGCGTTACAGTATGACGTTCATTTCATTGCATTCGCGCGAGCCGCAATCGGAGCGGTCATCCTCGGCAAGATAGTGCTGCTGATGGAAATGGCGCAGCGCAAGCGTAAGCCGAGCAATTATCCGCGGGCGATAGTGGTAGTGTACAGGACCTTAATTTATGCACTGGCCGTGATCGTATTCGAATTCGGCGAGCGATTCGCGCGTGCGTGGTACAAGACCGGCAGCGTGAGCCAAGGGGCAGCGCTCGTGAAGGCGAGCGCGAATCTCGATCATTTTCTCGCGCTACTGATCTTAGGCTGCATGGTACTGGCGGCATACTTGGCGACGCAGGAGATTAGCCAGGCGATGGGTGAGGGCGAGTTGACGCGCCTGTTCTTCAAGCGCCAGGACGTAGCATAAGAAGCTCATAGACGAATAGAGGATCGAAGCGGCACGGTCTTGGTCAAGGTCGAGAGAAGCTTCGCAGAAATCTAGATTGAAGTGGCTGCTATCATGGGCAGCGCCTTCAGAAGATTCTTAAATCGCGAGTCAAAACTCACTAACGGTCGCGTGATTCGATCTGGATCGGAAAGATAAACACGGAATGGTTAAACAAGTAGAACTTCGTGGTGCGGAAGGCCTGCGGCTTGTAGCGGACGCATTCGGGCCAATCGATGGGCCGCCAGCATTACTGCTGCACGGTCTCGGCCAGACCCGGCAATCATGGGGATTGGCCGCCGAAAAGCTGGGCGGGCAGGGATGGCGGGCGTATGCGGTCGATCAGAGGGGTCATGGCGACAGCGATCGATCGCCCGCTGGCGCCTATGCGCATGCAGATGTCGCTGCGGACGTGCTGGCGTTGTGCGAGGCCGTCAAGAGACCACCACTCGTTATCGGTGCGTCAATGGGCGGAGTCGCCGCGCTGGTCGCTCAAGGGACTTCCGATGTGCAGCTTTATCGAGGACTCGTGTTGGTGGATATCACGCCGGATATCGACGTAGAGGGCGCGCGCCGGATCATCGCATTCATGTCGGTCAATCCAGATGGGTATGTCGATCTCGAAGAAGCGGCTGAAGCAATTTCCGCATACCGTGGCCCCGAGCGCGGGAAAGCCTCGCCGCGCGGGCTTGCCCGAGTGCTTCGCCAAGGAGACGATGGGCGCTGGCGGTGGCATTGGGACCCACGCGTCCTCGATGCGCGAAAAGGCTGGGCAGAAAATCCAAAGGCGGCTGAGGCTTACCTGGAGCGGATGCGAACAGGGATGACCGCCGGGGTACATAAACTCGCGGTGCCGACCATGCTGGTCCGCGGCGGAAGCAGTGATGTGGTGACGCGGGAGGCAGCGGAGGCCCTACTCCAACTGATTCCGCACGCCAAGTTCGTCGATGTCGCGGACGCGAGTCACATGGTTGCCGGGGATCGCAACGATATTTTCAGTGCGGCAGTGCTTGAGTTCGCGTTGCCGCTGCTGGACGTTAGCGGGTGAATCGCCACCTCTCTCCTCTTGGTGCGCAGCTCCGAGTTGGACGAAGCGCGTGAACGGCGAGTTCGGCGGCTAAAAATACAAGTCGGCCGACTGACTACTTGTAGCTTTGGACGATAGTCCAGGCCTCGGCGTAGTCCTTGACGGCGGTGAGGTAGTAACCGGCGCCAGTGGCAGCGTCGCCGTCGGCAACTAGTTGCGAGGCGTAGGTATTGCCGCCGGCGTTGGTAATCGCGACTACTGCAAGTGTGCGATCGGCGATCGTGATGTTGAGCAACCAAATGTCGAGCGTGTTACTCGAGAGCTGACTCCATGGCGTGAGGCTATCCAGGAATTGAACGGCGGCTGCCTCCGATTGGAATTCAACACCTCCAAAGACAGGCTTCACCGAATTGCCGTCGTCTCCCGTCAACAGCAGCAATGCCTTGTATAGGCTGGCGGCAGCAAGCTTGAGCGTCAGTTGGTTTTTGCTGCTAAGGCCGGTCGTCGCGTTGATCGCGTTGAGCACATTGGTCTTGAGTGAGCGGGCAGTGCTGTATTCGTAGGCGCCAATGTCACAGGCGGTAAACTGCGGGCGGAGCACGCCGCGCTGATCGGTTAATAGCCGAACAGGGAGACTCGACTGATCCGTACAATCCGCCACGGGAATCTGGTTGATGGCGACGCTGGTAGATTCCAGCGCAACGGTTTCGGTTGGGCCGCCATTATTCTGAAGACCGTTGGGGTCGAGCGCGATCGCGGAATCGGTGGTCGTACCGGAGGAGAAATCGCAGGAGCCGTCATCGTCCAGATCGAAGCCTTCATCGGTTATAGGGCCGCGAAGGGTGTTGCAGTTGCCGCCAGTGTTGGCCGCCATGATCGTTCCCTTGACGTCGACCGAAACGCCGAGATTGCTTAGACCAGCGCCGATCCCGCTGTTGTTGTAGAAGGTGCTGTTGGTCACCGTCAAAGCGCTGCCTTCGTTATCGATTCCACCGCCATATTCTTCCGTAGCAGTATTTCCCACGAAGGTGCTGTTATTGACACTCGCCGTGCCCACGTTCTCAATACCGCCGCCGTAGTCGGCACTATTGTTGTCAAAGGTGCTTTTCGCAACTGTCGCTGTACCGTAGTTGTAGATTCCGCCGCCTGAGCTGTCGGACCCATTGTTGCTGTTGAAAGTACTGTTGGTCACGCTCAGCTTGCCGGCGCTGTAGATCCCACCGCCGCCGTCCCCCGCGCTGTTATCCGAGAAAGTGCTGTTGGTGACGGTCAGTGTGCCGCCGCTGTTTAAAACGCCGCCGCCGACGCCGTCGCTGACGTTGCCATTTTCAATGGTTAAGTATCCGAGGTTGAGCGTGGCGCCAAAATCCAGGAACATCACTTCATATTCATTTGCACCGCTGACGGCGATGGCAGGCGGATTGTCGGCGGGTCCTTGAATCGTAAGAGTTTTTTCGATCGTAGGCAGGATACCCTTGGTGAGCGTTATGGTGCCGGTGACGCTGAAGACGATGGTGTCATTGCCGGTTCCGGCGGCGCACCCGTTGACTGCGGTCTCGGTGTTGGCGGCGGTAATCGCGTCGCGCAGGACGCAGATGCCCGATGCGCCCGGGTCGGCGAGCGAGTTAACCGTGATCGTTGCAGCCTCGCCGGCAGTCGCGAATAAGGCGAGGAGCACGACCGATAGCGCTGGTGCAAGGTGACGCCAACGGTGGTGGGTACCGAGTATATCTGAGGATTTGCTCCAATCGGGCTTGTGTATGCTCATCGACGCTATTTCCCCGTTGCGGGGTCTATTTTACCCTTGCATTATTTATCAACGAGGTACTTTATAATCGCGAATCAGCATTTGTCATCCGGGCGGGTGAGAAGTTAGCTAACTTTTCACGTCTTGCGCCATATCAATCGCAGGTGATTAGCCGCAGTGGGTTCGGAATCAGAGTCGAGAGATCGGAAAAAAATGGCTGCGCTCCGCGACGAGCGACAGCCATTTTTAGACGGCAGGGAAAGACGATTTCAGGCGAAGAGCATTTCGAACATGGAACCGCCAGGGGGCATCATCGGCATGACCGCCTCTTCCTTGGGGATCACAACGTCGATGAGAACCGGCCCGGGAGTAGCGAAGGCCTCCTTCATGGTAGCGGCCATTTCGCACGACTTCTCGATACGGAAGCCTCTCGCACCGTATGCGTCGGCGAGCTTGACGAAGTTTGGCACGGACATCGCAGAATAGGAGAAGCGTTCCTGGTAGAAACGCTCCTGCCATTGACGGACCATCCCAAGGTAATAGTTGTTGAGGATGACGACCTTGACGTCGACGTTGTACTGAACGGCGGTGCCGAGCTCCTGAATGTTCATTTGGATCGAGCCATCACCGGAGACCACGACGACATTGCGGTCGGGGGCCGCGAACTTGGCACCGATACCGGCCGGGAGTCCGTAACCCATCGTGCCGAGACCGCCGGAGGTCAGCAGCGAGCGCGGGCGCTCGAAGGGAAAGAGCTGCGCGATCCACATCTGATGCTGGCCGACGTCGGTCGCGATGATGGCGTCGCCCTTGGTGAGATTGCTGATCTCCTCAATGACGTGCATCGGGGAGACCGACTCGCGAGTGCGGTCGCGGCTATGCTCATAGAGCGGGCGCTCGCGTTTCCATTGGAGGATCTCGTTGTGCCATTTGGTCCAGGCGCTTTTGCGCTGGCCGAAGCTTTCGCGCGAGCGGACCAGTTCGAGCATCTCGGTAAGCACGCTCTTGATATCGCCGACAATCGGAATATCGACCTTGACGTTCTTGGAGATCGACGAGGGGTCGATGTCGATGTGGATGATGGTCTTAGCGTTGGGGGCGAAATCGGCGATGCGGCCGGTGACGCGGTCGTCGAAACGCGCGCCGATCGCGACGAGGCAATCGGTATTACAGACGGCGTTGTTGGTGCCGTAGGAGCCGTGCATTCCAAGCATCCCAAGGCATAGCGGATCGGAGGCCGGGACGGAGCCGAGGCCCATTAGGGTTTCGGTGACGGGGATGCCGAGGCCGCGCACGAGCTGAGTCAGCTCAGGTGCCGCACCGGACCATTGGACGCCGCCGCCCACATAAAGGAGGGGCTTTTCGCTGCGCTCGATGGCCTCGATAGCGCGCTCGATCTGGCGGGGATTGCCGCGAATCGTGGGCTTGAAACCGCGCAGATCGACGTGGTCGGGATAGTGGAAGGAGTGCTTGGCCTGCTGAACGTCGCGCGGCACGTCGACGACGACCGGTCCGGGGCGGCCGGTATTGGCGATATAAAAGGCTTCTTTAATGATGCGGGCGACGTCGCGCACGTCCTTGACGAGGTAATTGTGCTTGGTGCAAGGGCGGGTGATCCCGACGAAGTCCGCCTCCTGGAAGGCGTCGTTGCCGATGAGCGTGGTCGGGACCTGGCCGGAAATGACGACCATCGGGGTGGAATCCATGTAAGCGTCGGCGATCCCAGTCACGGCATTAGTTGCGCCGGGTCCGGAGGTGACAATGACGACGCCAGCCTTGCCGCTGACACGGGCGTAGCCTTCGGCCATGTGAGTGGCGCCCTGCTCGTGGCGTACGAGGACGTGATTAATCTTCGAGTCGAGGAGGGCGTCATAAGTCGGGAGGATCGCACCCCCGGGGTAGCCGAAGACAGTATCGACGCCTTCGGCGATGAGACTCTCGATTAAGATTTGGGCACCAGTCAGCTTTTCCATTGTTCCTTGGGGGCAATTTGGCGGGAAAAAGACCCACAGCATAAAGCTACACCAGCGCTGAGGGGAGGCACAACGACGCTTTGACGATTGAAGGCCTACGGTCGGGGCTGGCTTGGGCCGCTCAGTGGTTCTGGTTGGTGGATAATTCGTCCAGGAGGGCCTTGGCATCCTTTAGGTCGGCGGTGTCGAAGCCTTCGGTGAACCAGTTGTAGACAGTGGAGAGTATCGCGTAGGCCTCGGCGCGGCGATTGGTGTCGCGGAAGAGGCGCACGAAGCTCGTAGTTGCTTCTAGTTCGGCCATCTTGTCACTGTTTTTTCGCGCGAGCTCGATCGCGCGATAGAAACACTCTTCCGCCTCACTTTCGCGCGAAACCTCCATCAACAGGAGCTCACCCTTGAGACGATAAAGAGCGGAGGCCGTTTCGTATAGTTCTCCATTCATCGCGGCAAAGGATTTCTCAACAATCGAAAGGCCTTCGTTCACTCTACCCATTTGTTTATTTGCGGTCGCCAAATACAGTTCGAAAATACGATGTTGTAATGAGGTGTCGTTTTTCGAAAAAGACGGTAGGATGCGCTGGATACCCTTTTCTTCATGGCCTTCTTGAATCAACGCGCAACCAAGATCACCTTCGGCCGGGGTCGATGCTAACCCATATTTCTCGCAGAGCGCGATTCTCTCGATTGACAATTCGCGAGCCCTTTGATGCGACTTACGTCTAAGATGTAATCTGGCATTCGAGCCTAGTGTCCACGCGAGGGTGAATGGTTCGCCCAATCTTCTTGCGTCGTCCAGCGCTTTCTGACTTTTGGCGAGAGCCTGATCTGGATAGCCGAGCGAATGTACGATGTGAGCCATTATTCCTGAGCCAGTTATTAGGGGATTTTGAACAAATCCACGGGAGCTCCGCTCTCGTGGATTGCACAACGCAAGGGATATTTCCATATGAGCTTTTGCATCGGGAAATCTCCCTTGGGCTTCACAATTTACCGCCAACGCGTAATGAGACCACATGATCAGTTGACGATCTTTTGTGCCATCTGCTACGTGCAACATCCGCTCAGCGATATCAGAAGCTCTGCAGAATTCAGCTCGATTATGGTAAACGCTGAAGAGGCCTCCCAGCGCCAGAAAAAGTTGCGGCGAATCGCCGCTCTGGCGAGATAGTTCCATTGCGCGATCGCAAGCTCTTTCAACCTCCGGCGCAATATAGCCTTTCGTTGCAATCAGCGGGTTGATCAGTCTGATCTGTAACCGTATCTCTTCCATGATCGTGACGGGAGTTTGTGGAAGCGTAGCCAGCAGCTCCAATCCTTTGGTCACATAGGAAATGGCTTCTGCGTTCGCGAACCGCTCTACTGCAGACTGTGCTGCCCTTCGCCAATATCGAACAGCCTGTTCAAACAGGCCGGCTTCAGTCCAGTGATGGGCGAGAACTTCGGGCTGATTCTCTTTGAGAGTTGGGAATTGAGTGTCAATGGTCTGCGCCACTAATCGGTGGAGTTCTTTGCGCCGGCTTTTGAGCAATGCTTCGTAGGCGGCGTCGCGAATCAATGCGTGTTTGAACTGATAGGTCGCGTCAGGGGCAATTCCACGCACATAGAGCAATTCGGCATCGGTGAGAACGCGCAGGTGTCGTTGCAATTCGTCATGATCGTGTGCGGGATGGACTGCGTATAACAATTCGTAAGAAAACTTGCTTTCCAGTACAGCGCCAAGCTGAAGGGTTTCGCGGGCGGAGCCGAGCCGATCAAGGCGCGCAATCAGGGAGTCGTGCAGGGTAGCGGGGATCTCGTGGCCAGTGGGACGGGCCTCGCCCCGTTCGAGCAGCGCGCGCGTGAGTTCTTCGACGAAAAGTGGAACGCCACCGGTGCGCTCGACGACGGCGGAGACGGTTTCATCGGCGAAGGCCTTTTGCGCGGCGACCTGTGTGACGATGGTGCGAACGTCGCGCGCGCTCAGGCGGTTCAGGTTGATTTGAGCATGATGCGATCGTAGCGGCCAGGGCGGGCGGAACTCGGGACGCGCAGTGTAGAGCAACATCAGGGGCGCGGTGTTGCCCTGCTCGACCAACAGCTGAATCAGTTCGAGGGTCGAGGGGTCGGCCCAGTGTAAATCTTCGGTGGCGATGATTAGCGGCTGGGTGCGGGCGGTGCCGAGAATCCATTCAACGACCGTTGAAAGCAAGCGGCGGCGCTGCTGATCAGGGGGCAGCGGCGACGGCGAATAGTCGGGCGGCAAACTCAGGTTGAGGAGCGGGGCTAGCAGCGGAATCGCGGCGGTGGGACTTAACCCCGCTTGCGCCAACCCCGATATCAGTTGGGCGAAAGGTTGATCGGGAACTTCGCCGCCGCGCTCCAAGCTTTGCTCGCCGTTGTTCTCATCACCGGTTTTCAGGCCGCGCAGATAGTCGTCGAGTCGGTCGAGGCTCCGCTGCCATATCAGTTGACGCAGCATCTCGGTGACTGGATAGAACGGGGTATTCTGGAAGAAGGCGCCGGCCGAAGTATCGATCCAGGTGTGAATTGTGCCGTTGAGAGTTTCGCGGAAGCGATGGAGCAGGCGCGACTTGCCGATGCCGGCCTCGCCGATGATGAGGACGACCTGGCCTTCGCCGTCGCAAACGCGCTCCCATCGATGGGCGAGGGTGCGGAGTTCGTCGTCGCGGCCGACGAAGGGCGTCAGGCCTCGGACGGCGGCGGTCGCTTCGAGGCGTCCGCGAACGCCGCTCGGGCGCAGAATATGGTAAAGCTGGAGCGGTTCGGCGATGCCCTTAAGGGATTGGGGGCCGCGATCCTCGGCGATGAAGAGGCCGGAGATCAATCGATAGGTCGCGGCGGTGACGACGATGGTATCGGGCTCGGCGGCGGACTGCACGCGTGCGGCAATGTTCGGCGTATCGCCAAAAACGTCCGCGTCAGGAGTGGCGCCGCTACCGATGACCACGGGACCCGAGTCGATGCCGATCCGTGCGGATAGTTGAGGGTGATCGGCGACTTGATTGAGCTGCGCGAGCCCGCTCAGTATCGCGAGGCCGGCGCGGACGGCGTACTCAGCGTCATGGTCGTGGGCCTCGGGATAGCCGAAGAAGGCCATCACGCCGTCGCCGAGATATTTGGCGACGTAGCCCCTGAAGTGGGTGATGGCAGCGGCAGCGGTGCGATGGTAAGCGGCCACGGTCGCGCGCCAATCCTCGGGATCCAAAGCAGCGGAAAGCGCGGTTGAACCGGCCAGGTCGCAGAAAAGGACGGTCAGGTGGCGTCGTTCACCGTCGGCGGGCGCGACAGGCTTGGAGGCGGCCCCGGGCGCTTCAGGGGCAGGTGGACCCGTGGGGATTTGGCTTGCAGGCGTTGGAGTCGCGGATTGCGCCAGATCGGATGGAGGGTGAGTTAGAGGCGTCCCGCAACTATCACAGAAGCGTGCGGTGGGACGGACGTCGGCGCCACAAGAAGGACATCCCAGAAAAATCGCCGAGCCGCAATTGTCGCAGAATTTGGCGGTCACGCGATTTTCGGCGTGGCATTTTGGGCAGCGCATCGGCGAACTCTCAAAGAGCGTCGAAACCGGCTCAAAGCGGAATTTTCCCTAAGCTTACGACGTCCGGCGGTTTCGCGATATGCGTGAACTGCATGATGGCTTCGATCAAAACCTCGCGGCGGAGAGGTTTTGTCAGATGGCCGTCGCAGCCGGCTTCCAGTGAACGGCGGCGGTCCATGGCGGTCGCGCGCCCAGTCAACGCGATGATCGGCGCACGGCTGAGGCCTTGCTGACGCTCCCACGTGCGCATCGCGGCGGCCGCGCCGAGCCCGTCGAGCACCGGCATGCTGACGTCGATGAGCACCAGATCGTAGCGCTTGGCCTTGAACATTTCCACGGCAATCTGGCCATTCTCGGCGGTGTCGAGCCGATGAGGCGTGGCTCGGAGGTAAGCGGCGACCAACAGGCGGTTATCTTCGGAATCTTCGGCTAGCAGAATCCTCAACGACGGCTGCGGTTGCGGCGGCTTCGGCGGCGGCCTGACTGTGGGTCTTGCGATCGCAGTCCGGCGCTCAGCAGCGAGATTCATGACGGCGTCGAGCAATTCCGCGTGTTTGATCGGCTTGAGCAGATAGTGGTCCAGACCAGCTTCGCGGGCGGCGCGCGGGGAGCGGGGAAAGTTGTCACGGGTGAGCATCAAGAGGGTGCAGGCGCGATCGGCCTGGTCCAACTCCTCGACGATATTGATACCGCTGCTGGGTGGCATTTGAGCATCGAGCAGGATCGCATCATAACGAGAGCCTCGACGCCGCGCGCCACGAAGCTCCTGGTGGGCCCGTTCGGCGCTTTCGCAGAGCGTGACTGACGCGCCCGCGTCGGTGAGAATCTCGGCGATGGAGGCGCGGCTCGCGGCATTGTCGTCGGCGACGAGCATGCGCTTGCCATTCAAGCGGGAGACGACCGAGGCGTCGTCCTGAACGGCGGCCTGAAGTTCGAGGCGGCATGTGAAGTAGAAGCTGCTGCCCATGCCGGGGACGCTTTCGACCCAGATGCGCCCGCCCATCGCTTCGACCAGACGCCGCGATATGTCGAGGCCGAGGCCGCTGCCCTGATGACTCGCGGAGATCGATGTATCTGCCTGAGCGAAACGAGTAAAGATGCGCTTCTGTTCTTCCGGGGTGATGCCGATGCCGGTGTCGGCGACCCGAAACTTCAACACGCCGGGCTCGCCGGCGGCGGCGTCAGGCTCGACGCGCAACACCACCTCGCCCCTCGACGTGAACTTAATCGCGTTGACCAGCAGGTTGAGGCAGACCTGCTTCAAGCGCATCGGATCGCCAATCAGTTGGACGGGCGTGCCCCTGGTAACGTTGAAGATCAGCTCAAGGTCCTTGCGATGGGCGCGCAAGGCGACGTCGTCGGCGACTTGATCGATCAATTCGTTGAGGTCGAAGGCGGCACGATCGAACTGGAGTTCGCCGGCTTCGATGCGCGAGATGTCGAGGATGTCATCGATCAGGCCGGCCAGGGCGATGCCGCTGGAATGACAGATATTCAGATATTGCGACTGTTCGGGGGTCAGGTCGGTACCGACGAGCACTTCGGTCATACCGATGATCGTATTCAAGGGAGTGCGCATCTCGTGGCTCATCGAGGCCAGAAAGTCAGATTTATCGCGTGAAGCTTTGAGCGCGATCGCCAGTTGCTCAAGTTGGCTAAAGAGCCGTCGGCGATACCGATCGATGAACGCGGCGGGGAATTCGGAGAGGATGAGAACCGCGAGCAGCGTCAGCCATTCGTAGGGCATGAAGCGTTCCGGTGGGGCATACATGCTGACGGCAGCGTAGGCGGCCAGGCAGATGAGGTTGAGAACACTCTGCCAAATCGCACCCCAGGGCAAAAAGGTGGCGCATCCGAAGGAAAACGTGATGGTGAGGTAGAACTGCGGTGTAACGGTGCCGGTGTAAATATTCATAACGGCGCCCGTGACAGCAAGCAGGCCGACTTGAAGGAGGCCGAGCGGCTTCCAGCAGCGCGGAAACCATCGCAACTGGGTCGCTGCGGCTGCGAACAACCCGTCGGCGGCATCGATAAAATAGAAGGGGACAAAAAAGTGCTGATCCGCCGCCATCGCGGCGTGATCGACGGCGACGTATAGAAACTGAAAAAGAAAGACGATCGTGCCGGCGATCAGGAACGATCGCGAGGCCAGCGCGGCGTTTTCGGATTCGATCGTCGGTGTGAGATTGGCATCCACAGGTGCTAACGCTAATCGAGGAAAGCGCAACGTGATCGCCACTTGATAGTGGCGGCGCTAGTGCTAGCTGCGTGAGCTAGAAAACTCTTGTCTAGACTCAGGTTGTTTTAGGCGATGCGGCTGAAAGATTCAATGTCGACAGGAATCCGTTTGGAAGCGGGCGAATGCGAGCGTGGATTCGAGGCGTAGCAACTGGTAATCGAGAGAGGATTTTGCGAGAAACAGGGAAAGGCTAAACGGTATCGAACTGAGCCGAACCAGAGGACGGGCGCGATGAAAATCGGACTGTTGATGGTGTTTCATGAGACGACGGCGCGGCCGGGGGCATTTGCCTCGGAGGCCGAGCGGCTCGGATTCGAATCGCTATGGGCGCCGGAGCATCCGATTCTGCCGGTCGATCCGAAGACGCCGTTTCCGGCAGGCGGCCCGATTCCCGATGTCTATAGCCATATGAGCGATCAGTTCGTGTGCCTCGCGATGGCGGCGGCGACCACTACGAAGCTGAAGCTGGCGACCGGTATTACCCTTGTTCCGGAGCATAGCCCGATCGTGATGGCGAAACAGATCGCGACGCTCGACTACTTTTCGGGCGGACGCGTGATTTGGGGAATCGGCGCGGGCTGGCTGCGCGAGGAATCTGAAATCATGGGCGTCGATTTTCCTCGGCGCTGGACCCAGACAGCCGAATATGTGGCGGCGATGCGCGCGTTGTGGACCGAACCGGAGGCTTCCTATCAGGGCAGGTACGTGAAGTTTCCGGCGGTGCGATGCTATCCGAAACCGGTACAGAAAGGCGGTCCGCCGGTGTTGTTGGGGAGCCGCGACAAGAATGCGCTCAAGCGCGTGGCGAAGTGGGGCGATGGCTGGTTCCCGAATCGGGTGACGATAGAAGAGCTGAATCGTGATCTCGCGGCGTTGAAAGAGGAATGCCGCGCCGTGGGGCGCGATTTCAATACCCTCGATATCACAGTGATGGGCGGAATCCAGGGTGATCGCGGGACGACACAGGCGGAGTTGGAGCGGTACGCTGCGGCGGGCGTGGGGCGTTTCGTGGCAGCGTTAGGGACACTAACCCCGAATGACTATCAGGCGCGGCTTGCAAAGCTCGCGGAACAATACGTTTAGATATAGTCATTGCACTCTTGAGTAATTGATTGCGGGCGCGAGTGACTAATTCGGCAAAGCACTAGGTAACGGGAGAGGCGACTATGAAGATCGGCATTCTGGCATTCGTAAATACAAATACGGTGGATCCCGCCACTCTGGCGAAGAAGATCGAGGCGAGCGGCTTCGAATCATTTTATCTGCCGGAGCATCCGATTCTACCGGTGAAGCACAAAACGTCCTATCCGCTGTCGCCGGATGGGCGGATTCCTGATCCGTACGGGCAGATGATTGATCCCTTTGTGGGACTGGCGTTGGCGGCAGCGGTGACGAAACGGATTCGGCTGGGAACGGGAATTTGCCTGGTGCCGGAACGCGATCCGTTGGTATTGGCGAAGGAAGTGGCGACGCTCGATTACTATTCGGGCGGGCGCTTCGACTTTGGAATCGGGGCCGGATGGCTGCGCGACGAAAGCGAGATCATGGGAGTCGATTTCAAGCGGCGCTGGCCGATGACGCGGGAATATATTCGCGCGATGAAGGAGCTGTGGACCAAATCAGAGGCGAGCTTCGAGGGCGAATTTGTCAAGTTCCCGGCGGTCAAGAGCGAGCCGAAGCCCGCGCAGAAGCCGTATCCGCCGATTCATATCGGGGCGGGCGGTATCGGTCCCGCGATGGATCGGGCGCTGCGCGACACAGTTGCGATTGGGGATGGCTGGGCGCCGCTGGGCGTTCCGCCGGCGGCGCTCGCGGTGGAGCTAAAAAAGCTGAAACAGCTTTGCCAGGATGCCGGACGGGATTTCAGCAAGCTCGAAATCACGATGTATGCACCGGCGATGGAAGGCGATGCGAAGCAGACTATCGCGGCGTATCGGGAGGCCGGGGCGCATCGATTGATCCATATCCTGCAAGAGCCGGGGTTGAATGTGTGGGAGAAGCAAGTGGACGAGATCGCGAAGGCTTGGCTCTAAACCATCGGGATTTGTGAATGCTGTCGCTTGGTTGGCCGGAGCGATAAGCTGAGAATTGCGGGCTAGCGGCCAGATGCAAAGCCGCGCGAACGCGAGATATGAGCGAAGCCGCCAAACGATCGGCAAGCGAAATGGCCACCTCGCAGAAGGCCGCAACAAGCGACCTCGCAACAAATGAGTCTGCGGCCCCCGAGATCGTCATCGAATCTGACGACGATGAGTTTCGGGCGGTCAGGCGGGTGAAGGCCTGGAAGTGGCGTGGCGGCGACGCGCGGGCCGCTGACGATGCATTAGCGGTCGAAGAGCCGCTGGAAATTCGTTTAGGCGGGCGGCGCTTCACACTGACGATGCGCACGCCCGGCTATGACGAGGAGCTGGCGGCGGGATTCCTGCTTGCGGAGGGCTTTGTCGAGGCGCCTGATGAAATCGGGGAAATCCGGCGAGTACGCGATGCGCGAGGCCATCCGGAAGCCAATGCAATCGATATCATTTTGAATGTGCCGGCATCCGGGCTGCGCGAACGGCTTAAGCGAAATTTCACGGTTTCGTCGAGCTGCGGAGTGTGCGGCAAGACCAGCATCGAGGCGATCCAGCGAAGGGTCGCGTTACTCGGCGATGGCCCGGTCGTTACGGCCAAGACGCTGATGCGAATGCCGGCTCTGATGCGCGAGGCGCAGGCAGTATTTGCCGCGACTGGCGGGCTTCACGCGGCAGCTTTGTTTGCGATCGACGAGGCGAAGCCAGACGAACCAGTGCTGACGGTGCTGCGGGAGGACGTCGGTCGCCATAACGCGGTTGACAAGGTAATCGGTCACGCGCTTCGACGCGGGCTGGTGCCGCTTGCGAGATCAGCGTTGATGGTAAGCGGACGGCTGAGCTTTGAGATCGTGCAGAAGGCGGCAGCGGCCGGGATTCCGATTTTATGTGCGGTGTCGGCACCGTCATCGTTGGCGGTTGAGTTGGCAGAAGAGGCTGGGATGACGGTCGTGGGTTTTTTGCGCGAGCCGGGCTTCAACGTCTACACGCGCCCCGAGCGGATCTGCCGGGCGGAGTCCTATTGATGGGACTTTTTCTTTTGGTATGGCCAGGAATGGCGGCCGGCTTCGTTGCATTGTTCACTTCGACGGCTTTGGGTTGGCGCTTATTTTTCTTCGTCCCATTAGCAGGCGAGATAGTGCTTTATTGTGGCCTCGCGAGTCGAGGTGGTTTCGCTGAATACTTAATCTGGATTCCTATGGCTTCTGTTGTCTCAATTGCTCTTTTTGGTTGGCAAGCGACCATCCTTGGCGAACTGACTTGGCTAGCTGTGCGATGGTCAGAGCTTCCAAAGAAAGTCCCTTCACAATATCAGCTGCCGGTAGGAACCGTGTCTGGGGCTGCATTCGCGATGCTCTACTATTTTGCAAGCGTCTGGCTGCTTTCAAGAACAACAGACCTTAGCGAAATCCTTAACTGGGAGAGAGTCTGGCTCGCCGCGTATGCTGCAGGAGGTGCGGTCGGAGGGCTGTTGGTCGCGCACTATGGCGTCAAGGAATTTGGTGACGGACCGCGGGATGCCAAGCCTCCCGTCGGAACCTTGCTCGGGAGAGGGGCGGCTAAAGCTGGGAGTTCTTGAGGTGGCCTAGTGACCTCGTTAGCCATAATACTCGCGGACTTACGCGAAGGGGATCGTAAGCGGCCTGAAGCGGCCGGTGAATTCGTACCTTGCTGCGACGGGCCAACTGTTACAGGATACTCCGAGGAGTATTACAGAATCATGAAGAAGACCGCGGCCGAAACCGAATCGAATCATGCCCCAGCCGCTGAGGCGGCGAAGCCGCGGACGCTCGCGGTCGATGTAGGAGGCACGGGGATCAAGACGATCGTACTCGATCCGACCGGGACCGCGGTGACCGAACGGACGCGGTTGCCCACGCCTAAGGCGGCGACGCCGAAGCAGTTGATCGGCGTGATCTGTAAGCTAGCGAAGGGGCAAGGGGAATTCGAGCGCGTGTCAGTTGGCTTTCCCGGGGTGATCAAAGAGGGAATCGTCTATACCGCGGCGAATTTAGGGCACGGGTGGAAGGCTTTCGACTTGCGCGGAACGCTGCAAGAAGAGTTGCAACGGCCGGTGCGGGTCGCCAATGACGCGGATATCCAGGGGCTGGGCGCGATTTCCGGGAAGGGGATCGAGCTGGTGATTACGCTCGGCACTGGCTTTGGGTCGGTGATTTTTACCGATGGAAGGCCGATTCATCTTGAACTGGGGCATCATCCGTTCCGGCACGGCAAGACCTACGAGGATGAATTGGGCGAGCGTGCCTTAAAGAAAAAGGGGCGCAAGAAATGGCTCAAGGTGCTGACCGAGGCGCTGACTGATCTGGCTCGTACGTTCAATTTTGACGGGCTTTACATCGGCGGTGGGAACTCGCGGCTGGTCGATTTCAAGCTACCGGAGCACGTGAAGATTATCAGCAACCTTGAGGGGTTGCTGGGCGGGATCAAGCTCTGGGAAGGCGAGAGCGCCGACGTCGAGCCGATCAAACGCGAACCGGTCAGCGAAAAAGTCAAAGTCAAGGCCAAAGCGAAAACCAAGTCCAAAGGTAAGGTGAAGGACGGTGATGGCGTCGCAGCGGAAGCCAACGGAGCGGCGGCGGGCCATCATTCGGATTAAAGAGCACGGAGCCATGCAGCGGGGCGTTCGGGGCTAAGACAGCCGCTAGGACCGGCGGAGCGTGCAAATCTGAGCCTGACGCGAACCCATCAGTTCAACGCGATCGCGTTCGAGGAGAATTTCAGCCTGCGCCATCTCGCGCCGGTTTTTCCTCAAGCACGTCTAAGTGTCCATCAGATCTATATGCCGATTGAACCGGACGGTGCGATGTATATCTATCCGTTCGGCGCCGTAGCGACGCATGACATTCAAGCGAGCCGTCGTGAAGCGGAGCTGAATAAGCTGCGGCTGGCTGTGCCGAAGCTGACGACCAAGGTCGTGCGCGAGGATTATACCGTCCTCGAAGATGCAGCATTTGCAATCGGGATCGACGAAGGAATGCTGCGGGTCGACCGGCTAACTGAGGCTAGGGCGGGAATCGTTGCATTGACGGTCGCGCAAAGCGCAGCGATGGAATACTACGAAAATGTCGTTGAGGCGCTCTTCAGCCGGATCAGCACGTCTGTTGAGGTAATGGAGCGGCGAGGTACGGTGCCGTTCCGCACGCGCCCACTCCATCGGATAATCGGCGAGGCGATAACGGCGCGCAGTGAGGTGCTATCGGTGCTCCATCTACTGGACCGTCCCGATGAGGTTTGGGAGGACGCCGCGATGGATCGGATCTACAACGATCTGCGGGCAGAGTTCGATCTGGCGGACCGCTACGCGGCGCTCGAATTGAAGCTGAGGAGCGTACAGGATTCGCTCGAATTGCTGGTCGAGGTGGCGCGTGATCGGCGGCTGTTCACGCTCGAAGTCGCAGTGGTGTTCCTAATCCTGCTGGAATTGATTTTCACGGTCCTGCCGAGCTTGCGATAGCCCTTCCGTGCGGCATAAGGCTGCGAGTGGCCCGCCTTAGAATCTGAGGCCTATCACGTTGCTTGACGGCGCTCACGAGAGTTTGCCAACGCTCCGACTGACTCTGACTGTAATATCCAATTCATAAATCGGTAACGCAGAGGCCGTATCGATTCGTCCATCGTAAAGATGTTGCGAGCAGGATGCGGCGATGGTGAATAGTCAGTTAGTAATGCCTGCGGATGACACTGTGGTTCCGGAACGGTACGCTTACACGATGCGTCTAGCCGCGATCGATGTCGGTTCCAACTCAGTCCATATGCTGATCGCCGACGTCAACCGCAAAGGTGATATCGACGTGGTCGATCGCGCCAAGGAAATGGTGCGGCTCGGGCGCAAATCGTTTATCACCGGACGGCTGACCGAAGAATCGATGGAGCTGACCGTGCGTTCGCTGAGCTATTTCAAGCGGCTGCTCAAGATTCGGCGAGTGAATAGGATGCGCGCGGTGGCGACCAGTGCAGTGCGCGAGGCCAAGAATCGGGAAGCTTTCATCGAGCGAATCAGGCATGAGACCGGGATCACGCTCCAGGTGATACCCGGTGAAGAGGAGGCCCGCCTGATTTTTCGCGCGGCGGGGCATGCACTCGGGCTCGAAGGCGGACCTCATCTGCTGGTGGACGTGGGCGGCGGCAGTGTCGAATTGGTCCTAGTCAAGGATGGGCAGCCGCTGTGGATGCATAGCGTAAAGCTCGGCGTGGCACGGCTGAGTGAGCAGTTTCTCACTGATGATCCGCCGACCGCAGCGCAACGCAAGCGACTGGAAAAGCATCTCGAGGGCGAGATTGGCGAATTGATGCGCATGGCCCGGAAGGCTGGAGTGGTCGACGCGATCGGAACTTCGGGCACGATCAATACATTGGTCGCGATGGCGCGGGCGTCGCGCGGCGAGGAAATCGGGCGGTTGCATGGAGCGAGCGCGTCCGCCGACGAGATCGCACGGATCAGCCGGGAGATCTGCGAGGTTGATACGGCGGTGCGGATTGATCTGCCGGGAATCGACGCCAAGCGCTCCGACCTGATGCCGGCGGCCGGTCTACTGGCCGACTATGTAATTCGACGGAGCGAGGCGGCGGAACTGATCGCGTGTACCTGGGCGATGCGCGAGGGGCTGCTGCTAGAGCTAGCGGGGGTCGACGATCGGAGCGGATCAGTCGAAGTACGGGGGCAATCGGTCGAGGCACTCGCGCGGCACTTCAATGGCGCGAATGAACATGGAAAGACCGTCGCGCGGCTCGCGACTGCCCTTTTCGATGGAACGGCGTCAGTGCTGGAGTTGCCGCTGAATGCGCGTGAGCTATTGGAATATGCCTCGCTGCTGCACGATATCGGCCATTCGATTGATCACGACCGGCACAATCGCCATTCGTATTACCTGATTAAAAATGGCGAGCTGCTGGGTTTCACGCCGAGCGAAATCGAGATGATTGCGCAGGTCGCGAGAGGCCATCGCAAGCAGGCTCCGTCGGTAGATGAGCCGGAATTGCGGGCGTTGGGGACGGGAAAACGTAAAGTGGTGCGGGCGCTCGCGGCTATAATTCGGGTCGCGGACGCACTCGACCGCAGCCATTTCGGAGTCGTCAAGGGGCTGCGGGTCATCTACACGCCGGAGCGGCTGACAATCGCGGTGAGCGCTAACGGCGATAAGCCCGATCTTGAGTTGTGGACCTGCGAACGGCGGACGGAATTGCTGGCGAAACTGATGGATCGGCGGGTGGTACTGGCGCAGCAATAGGGGGTGGCGGCGCTGGTTTTGACATCAGAGAGTCATGCTATAGTCATCGTCACGTAACGATACGTGGCCGAACAAATTACAGAAATTCCAGCCGACGCGACGTCCCAAGAGCCTTCCCAGACTGGAGCGGCGCATCGTCCACCCAAGATTGTGATCGCGCCGGAGGCAGATCTCAGGACGGCGGCGGTGAAGGCGATGCGCGACGGAATTGCGCTCGTATGTTTCCATGAGGAGGCGGCGCTGCTCGGCGAAGTTGAACCGCTCCATCAGATGCGGGTGTCGTCACGGCGATTGCGGGCCGCCGTCGAAGTGTTCGCGGGAGTGATGCACGGAGCGCGCGTAAACGTCTATCGGCGCGACCTGCGATGGGTCGGGCAAGTGGCGGGCGCTGTGCGCGATTGTGATATTACAGCGGCGTTAATCAAAGAGCAGTCGGTGCGGATCGAGGCGGCGATGGCGGCGGAGCTTGAGCCAGTCTATGAGCGGCTCATGTCGATGCGTGAGATGGCGCGCGTGGGGCTGGCGTCGATGACGCGTTCGCGCCGCTATCGCATCCTCGGCGAACGGCTGATGAATCCGCTACTACGGCGCGTAGTGCCGGAAACGACGGTTGGCGAATACGCACCGAGTCTGATTGGACCGATCGCGCGGAAGGCGCGCAAGGCCGGCAAACGAATCGCAGCGGAGGCGCCATCCGAGGCGTTTCATACTCTGCGCAAGCGAATCAAGCGTTTGCGTTATGCGTTTGAGATGTTGTCGGCCGGGGCTGGGCATCATCACCGGCACGCTATCGAGCGGCTTGAAGAGATGCAGGAGATGCTGGGACAGCATCATGACGCTGTTGCGCTAGGAGTATGGCTGCGCGAACTCGCGAGTAATCCCGAGGCGCTGCCACCAGCGACGATGATGGCCGCGGGTGCGCTAATCCAGGAACTTGGCCGGCATGAGGACAAGCTTAAAGAACAGAGCCTGAAGCGGTGGAAGCAGTTCAAGCGCGAAGGCGTGATCGGCGAGGCGCTGAAAGAGATTTCGGGCGAAGCAGCCGGGCGCCGGCGCGAACGGCTTGAAGCGACCGCTAAGGCGCGCGTCGATCAGACGGATGCGGCCGAGTCGGCAGCTGAGGCGGGAGACGCTGCGCAGACCGAAGCATCGATCGCAGTTGCAAAGAATCCTACCGAGACGGAAGACGCAGCATGACGCTTTATGTACTACGCCATGCACTGGCAGAAGATCTGGCGGCGGACGCGGAAGACCACGATCGCGCGCTGACACAGGAAGGTTGCGATCATACGCGCGAAGCGGCGGCAGGTATGCGTGCGCTCGGGCTTAAATTCGACGTTATCCTGAGCAGCCCGAAGGTGCGAGCGGTCGAGACGGCCTCGCTCGTAGCGGCTGCGTACGATAAACAGCCGGCGCCTGAGCTTATACAGGTGTTAGGGGATGCAACCCCGATCGAACACGCAGTAGCGGCCATCGCACCATATCTAATGCTCAAGCACGTGCTGATCGTCGGACATGAGCCGCAGCTGAGTGCGATCTGCTCGCTGATCCTGACCGGCAAGCCAGATCTCCTGAAGATGAATTTGAAGAAGGGCGGTTGTGTGGCGCTAGAGCTACCGAACCGGTCCGATCGAACCGGGGCGCAGCTCTTGTGGATGATGACCCAGAAGCAACTGCGCAGGATTCGAAAAAAAGGGAACTAGGCTCGCGGGGCAGTCACATTGTCACGCGAGGGCAATCAAGAGGCGGCGCGCTGATCTGATGCTGCCGGGATCGCCACGCCCTCTTGGATACAGCTATTCGCTACGTCGGAGACGGTGGCGCGATGCATGTCGCGCACCCATCGCAGATCGTCGAAGCGGCTGCCGCGATGCATCGAGCAGCGATCATCCCACATCACAAGGTCATGCAGGCGCCATCGATGGGTATAGACGAACTGCGGCTGCGTGGCGTGTGCGATCAGTTCGTCGATGAGAGCGCGGCCTTCGCTGTCAGGCATTCCGACGACGCGTCCAGCGTGTGAGGCGAGATAGAGCGTGCGGCGCCCGTTTTCGGGAAGCGTGCGGGCGAGCACCTGTGGCACTGCGGGCAGATTGTTACGCTCCTCTTCGGTGAAATTGGTGAAGCCTATCCGCGCGCGCGAAGTTACCAGGGAATGTTCGGCGACCAAGCCTTCGATGCGAGACTTGGTTGCGTTGGGTAAAGCATCATAAGCAGCGCGCATATCGGCGAACTGAGTATGGCCGCCCAGTGGCGGAATCGCGCGAGCGTAGAGCAGCGAGGCGCGGGCCGGCAGGTACTTGAAGGAACTATCGGTATGCCAGAGGAGATTCCCGGCGCCGAGTCCGCGCAGGCGGCTGGTGTCGTGCCAGATTTCGTTGTGGCGGTTGAGGTTCGAGACGTCGGCGAGCTCGGGACGAATCCGCAGTTTACCCTGGTTGAGGGCGGCGATACTGATTTCTAGCGGACCAATATAGGAAGCAAACGCGAGATGCTGCTCTTCGGTGAGATTCTGATCTGGGAAAATCAACACGGCGTAATCCCAGAAGGCCTGTTTGATAGCAGCGACATCGGAGTCGTCCAATGGCCGTGAGAGATCGACGTCGCCAATCTCAGCGGCGAAATGTTCGGTGACTGGGAAGATCGTAATCGCCATGATGCCTCGCCCGAGTTCAACGCCACATCGAATGTACTTTCAGATCGGGCGTGCCGAAAGCAAGAGGCGTCACAGGCGGCGGCGTGGACCGGCTGAGCAATGAACAAACGGAGTCTCCGGCGGCGCCCCGTTACGAAGAATCTCTCCGAGAATAAAGAGATGTATCTAACCAGGAGCGTTGCGCCGGAGAATAAAGGTTCCTGAACCTGATAATCGGCACGAGTCACGATAAAGTAACGCTGCGTCGGCAGAATCCTAGTTTTTCGCGGTCTTGATGATTTGTGAACCGAAGAAGAGAAAGAAGTTGCTTGGGACCTCGATAGCGTCGTGATCATTTTCGGCGGTTTCGAGTGCCTTGACTGTGGTGATGCCGCTGCTGCCGTCAGCTGTGGGCCAGTCACTCTCATTTTCCACCAGAACAGGCAGCACCTGCCACCATTGCGCCTTTTTCTGCGACTGATCCTGGAAGATCAGATGGCTATGGTTGGGCAGCGGGACGAAGATGTTGCCTGTCGGTGGACTCGGGGCCTTGCCGAGTGCGGCCAGGACCAGCGACAAGTCGACTGTGTCACCATGCATCGTGCAGGAGCCGGGTGGGTCAGTTGGATTGGGGCATTGGACGGCAACCGCGGGGTGGGTCTCGAACGCTTCCGGCACTATGCCGAAATTATCGACGAGAAAGGTGCCGAGGGCGGTACCGCATACTTCGCCCGGCACCGGATTCGATGGGCATGGAATGGCGTCGCTGGGATTGGTGTCGTCGGTGCTCGAGAAGAACGGTATTAAAACATAGAGTTTGTCGGTCGTCTTGACCAGTGCTCCAGTAGGGTCGATCGTCGGCGCATTCCCGGGCTGGCAAATCGGAATGTACATTTCAGTCGGATCGGACTCCGCCACGATGGTGTTGAAATTTAAGTCCTCGCCGGGTTGATCGACGCAATCGAAATTCTCGGTGTAGGTGAAGAGAACGGCCTTGCCGTTGCCGAAGCCGAGCGTCTGATTTGGCCCCGGCGTTACGGGAGTGGGTGTAGCATCCCGCGAAGCTGCCATGTCCATGTCCCCCATAGCTGCCGTCCGTGCGATCGCGTGGCCGGATGCGATCGCGAAGATGAGTGCGGCACCGGTGGCGGCCGCGAATCCGTAGTTGCGCATGATTGTCCTCCACGATTTGCGCCTGCGCGCAGGTGAACTCGATCTAGCTACGGAAGATTTGCGGATTCGGATTGGCGGACTGTGAGGAGATGTCAGGCGTCGATACCAAACGAATTGCGATATAGAGGAAATGCGCAGTCGGGCGAGTGTCTATTAGCGATTAAGTGACCGGAATGGAGGCGACGAGCCGCATCGGCGGCGCATAGACGACACCCATAATGAACTGAGTAGTCGTGGCGAAAGACTTTAACTATTACCCCGGGGCGCCCTTGAGAAACATTGCGCCCGTTGGTTTGGAAACGCCGGGGATGGGCTCGAGCGTGACCGCGCTGAGCAGGACATGCTGGCCGGCCGGCGGCGGGGCGACTGCAGCGGTAATCGAGCCGGAGCCAGTGGTGTTGAACACGCCGGCGGGCGTGGGACCATTTTCCTTGGTGATCCACCAGAGCTCGTAGACCTTGCCCTGAGGAGTGGGCGGCAAGCCGCGAGCTTCGAGGGCGGCGGCGCGGCTGGATGAACTAACCGCGACGATCGCGCTGGCTTTCGGCGCGGCGGGCAGCGGTCCGAGGCGGGTCAGCGTAACATCGGGCGTCAGAAGAACACGCTGGAGACGGTCGCGATTGGCGAGCCGATTTTGCATGATAGCCATTTGCACGCGGGCCTCGCTGACGGCGCTGCGTAGGTCAGCGATTTGTGCCTTTAGAAGAGATACTTGCGCGCGGACGGCGACGTTTTGCTGGTCGAGTTTGCTGCTAAGGAGGCCGGCGTAAACAGCGATTAGGATGGCGGCGGCCGCTGCGAAACCGGTAGCAGCGCGCCATCCGTTGATGCGGGCCGCCGGCGGGCGCTCAGTACCATTAGTGGTAGTGGCAGCCGGACGCGATGAAGGATCGGAAGAGGTGGCCTGGCCTTCGGCCGTGAGACGGGCTTCGAGGCGCGCCCAGATTCGATGGTTGGGGGCGGCCGGCTCGTCGGCCATCGGAATGGCGGCGGCAGCCGCACGGTAAGCCTGCAACTCGGCGGCGCAATCGTCGCAGGTACGCGCGTGATCCTCGACGATTGAAGCCTCGTCGGGTCCGAGTTGATCGATCGCGTGCAGCGGCAGCAATTGCTTTATTTCTTCGTGGTCCATCGCTAAAGCTGTCGCCCCGCGAGGGTTTTGCGCAGTTTTATCATGGCCGCGCGAATCCTGGTCTTGACCGTCCCGAGGGGGATGCCGAGCCGTTCAGCAATCTCAGTCTGCGAAAAATCTGAGTAATAGGCCATTTCCAACGCTGTCCGCTCGCGTTCATCGAGTTCGCCCAAGGCGGCGCGGACAACATGCGCACGCTGGGAAAGCATCAGGCCGGTTGAAGGGCTATCGGCGGCTACCGGTCCAGGGTTATGGGGGAGCGGCCGGTCTGCGGATTTGCGCGCGCGCAGAAGATCGATAGCACGGCTGCGGGCAATCGTTATCAGCCATGCGGCGGCTGAGCCACGCGATGGGTCAAAGTCTTTGGCGGCACGCCATGCGCGCCACAACGCTTCGGCAACAACGTCTTCGGCATCGGTTTCATTACCGACGATACGCCGCGACATCGCAGTGAGCACCCCGGAATAGCGGTTGCTTAGGGCGCGAAACGAATCTGGGTCGCCTGCGGCCATACCGGCGATCAATTCTGCGTCCGACGGCGTCTCGTGTGTGGCGTCAGCCACTCCATGCACTCCTTATATACGCGGCAGCGAGTGTGGCAGATTGGCCCTCGGCACGAAAACGGAGCTTTGAGAGCAGAGCCTGACAGTTAACCACCCATGTGATGATGAGGCTGCGTCGGGGTCGTGAGAATTATGAGTGACGTGTAGAAACGGGGAATAGACCGAGACAAATCGTGATGAACGGAGAGTGTATCGGAATACTATTGAGGCTCGGGAGCGCGGAGCTTCGGGAGGACTTCGCGGTTGAAGAGATCGTCGTTGAGCGTGAGATGGAAACAGTCGACACCGAGTTCGTGGAATTCGAGCATGCGATTCAGGATGGTTTGCGGACTGCCGATCAAGCGGCTGGCGTACCCTTCGTTGCTGTCGAGCAAGGTTAGCCGGTCGTCGAGTGAGGACCACATCCCTTGGGCGCCGTCAGTGCGAAGTTTACGGCGTTCGATCATGGCCGGGTCTTGAGCTTCGAGCATCGCTGCGAGCGTGCGTTCGGCCTCGGCGTCGGTCTCACGACATAGCGGGATTGAATAGAGGGCAAAGCGGATGCGGCGTCCGGTGCGCTCGGCACGGCGGCGAACCTCGGCAATGATGCCATGGATCTTCTCGGGCGGGCCGCCGTTCATGAACATCCAATCGGAGTGATCGGCCGCCATTTCCATCGCGGCGGGCGACTGGCCGCCTTGCCAGACCTCGAGATGAGAATTGAGCGGGCGCGGCTCGAGACGCAGTCCTCGGACGTTGTAGAAGCGGCCTTTATATGAGAATTCCTCGTGCTGCCAGGCGCCGCGCAGCACTTCGATGAATTCGCGCGATCGGGCGTAGCGTTCGTCGTGGGGGAGCAGGCCCGCGCCGTACATTCCGAATTCGACTTCGTTCCATCCCGAGGTCACATTGATGGCCCAGCGGCCGCCGGTGATGCGATCGATTGTGGCGCCCCATTTGGCGATGACGCTGGGGAGAAAGAAGCCCGGATGGATCGCGGTGATGAGGCGAATGCGGGAGGTGTGAGCGGCGTAAAAGGAAGTCATCGCCAGGCAGTCGTGAGTAGCGGATTCGATTTCCTGAGCATTGCCCCACCAGCGCTGAGCGACGAGTAGATGATCGAATTCGAGTTGTTCGGCGAGGCGGA
>DATKPK010000163.1:0-5120 GCA_035524095.1 Binataceae bacterium (SeqCode)
TCGCTCGCATCGAAGGGATGGAGACGTTTAAGGGCGAGTCGTTCCACACCTCACGTTGGAAGTACGACGTCGAATTGGAAGGGAAGCGCGTTGGCATCATCGGAACCGGAGCGACGGCTGTCCAGGTGATTCCGGAACTGGCGAAAGTCGTTGGCGAGCTGTACGTCTTTCAGCGCACGCCTTCGACGATAGATATCCGCGATCAGCGTGAAACCAAGCCGGAAGAAATCGAGCAGTGGTCACAAGAGCCGGGCTGGGCCAAAGCCCGCCGGGCCCGCTTCGCCCGCATCTCCGAGGGCCGCACCGCGATCCAGGCCAACGACGACTATCTGGCTGGCAAGGTCGCGAATTTTAGGGAGCGTAAGGAGTACAAAACGGTCCTGACTCCCGAGGAGCGGGTACAGAAGCAACTCGACACGAACTTCCGGATCATGGAGCAGATTCGTGCTCGGGTCGACGCGATCGTGAAGGATCCCAAGACCGCTGCGGCGCTCAGACCTTACTATCCCTACGGATGTAAGCGTCCCACCTTCCATGACGAATACTTGCCGACGTTCAACCTGCCCCATGTCCATCTGGTGGACACCGCCCCGCTCGGCGTCACCAAGATCAATGAGAAAGGCGTTGTCCACGATGGCGTTGAATACCCGCTTGACGTTCTGATCTATGCCACCGGTTTCCAGTGGATGGCGAGCGGCTTGTTCAATACCACGATTGGTCGTGATGGGCGCAGCATCAAGGAGACTTGGGACGCCGAGGGTACCAGGACATTCCTTGGCCTTCACGCGAAAGGGTTCCCGAACCTCTTCATCGTCACTGGCCCACAGGGTGGCGGCGGTAGCTTTAATTTCACCGACGCTATTGATGCGCACGGCGATTACATCGTCTGGATGCTAAAAACGATGCGCGAACGCGGCGAAGAAATTGTCGACGTTCGCCGCAAGCCGCAAGATGAGTATTCCGAGCACTGCCGCCAGGCCGACATCATGAGCGCGCCGTTGCGCGACTGCCTGTCGTATTACAATGGTCACGGCGACGCCGAGCCCGGAAGCTTGGCCTATTACGGTAACCGCTGGCACAAGTACCGTACCGCCGCGCAGGATACTCTCGAGCCCTACCTGTTCGGCCCCGCCAGAGAGGATCTCATCGCCGAATAATCGGGGCGGAAGAGCTGCCCCGTATATACCCGTCTTATAACATCGGTGAGGCGCCCACCTTCTCCGGGCGCCTCACCGAACAACCAAATCCAACTTCTCTCTTCTGATCTCTTTCCCGTTCCCAGTTAAGAGCGTTTTTGCGCTATAAGCGGGGCAACTAACGCTCGACGATTACACTGGCCGGCACATTCGCCGGACCGCAAGGAGAAGATTAACGATGGCTCGTCATCTCGAAGGTAAAGTCGCCGCCGTAACCGGTGGTGGACGCGGTATCGGCCGCGAAGTATGCAAAGCGCTTGCGGCTCAGGGAGCGGCCGTAGTGGTCAACGATCTGGGCGTGTCAGTCGCCGGTCAAAAGGAAACCCAATCGCCCGCCGATGACGTCGTCAAGGAAATCAAAGCCGCAGATGGCGCCGCGTCCTCAAATCACGAGGACATCTCGACCCCCGAAGGTGGCGAAAGCCTCGTCAATCAGGCGATCAAAGAGTATGGCAAGCTCGACATCCTCGTGAATGTCGCCGGCATCCTGCGCGACCGCATGATTTTCAACATGACCATCGAGGAATGGGACGCCGTCATTCGCGTCCATCTGCGCGGCCACTTTTGCACGATGCGCCCCGCTTCCGCCCACATGCGCGAGCGCAAGTTCGGCCGCATCATCAATTTCTCGTCGAACTCCGCGCAGGGCAGCCCGGGCCAGCCCAATTATGCTGCCGCGAAAGCCGGCATCCTCGGCCTGACGTACAGCGCTGCCAATTCGCTGCAAAAGTACGGCATCACGTGCAACGCGATCATGCCCGGCGCCGCCACCCGCATGACCGATACGATCCCGACCGGCCGGATGCCCGGCGCCGCCGGTCTCGACAGCGCGACCGCCGCTGGCTCGCCGATGGATCCCGCCAATGTCCCGCCCATCATCGTCTTCCTCTCCAGCGACGAGGCCGCCGAGGTTAACGGCCAATGCTTCGGAGCCTCTGGCTACGAGATTCGTCGCTATACCCACATGGAGCCGGATCGAATCATCTATAGCGACGGACCTTGGGACATCGACCAGCTTTTCAAAACCTTTAAGCGAACCCTCGGCCGCGGACTCGAACCGCCGCGAATGTTCTAAGCGGTTCACTCGGGGGACGTGCTCGCCCGGACGCAGCACGTCTCGCTTCATAACTGCTGCAGTAACTAAACTTCGGAACTGTGACCGCAATGACGTTGACGGCGACGCTGAAACCTTAACTCTCGCAACCCCATGCACCGCCTCTATCAATTCGCGACCTCACCCTTTTGCGCGAAAGTCCGCAAAATTCTCGACTACAAGGGTCTCGACTACGAGATCATCGAGGTTGATTATCTCGAGCGCAAAGAGCTAATCGCTGCGTCGGGCCAGTTGATGGTTCCAGCGTTGACGATGCCTTCCGGTGTGACACTCGTGGATTCAGACGTGATCGCGATCGCCTTGGAGGATCAATCGCCTGAGCCCACGGTCTTCCCCGCCGGATGGCGTGGTGTCCATCTCGCTCTCGCGCGCTACTTCGATACCGAGCTCGAAGACGCTCTTTTTCGTGCCGCTATCCCTTTCGAAATTAGGCATTTTGCGCGTCAGGGCCGCGACCGCGAGGCTTTCTATCGCCTGCTACGCGACCGCAAGTACGGCGTCGGCTTCTGTGAGCAAATGGTTCTTGATCACAGCGAGAATCGCGAGCGTGCATTTCAGTTGCTCGCTCCGCTCGACGATTCCTTTGCCGAACGCGCTTTTCTGCTTGGACGAATAGGCTATGCGGATTTTGCCCTTTACGGGCAACTGACTTTATTGAGTCTTACGGAAGACTTCACTCTTCCCGAGAAGTATGAAGGCTTGCGCGCTTTCTACGATCGTATGGACTGCATCTCGTCGAAAATCGATCCAAACCTGTAGACTTCAGACTCTCAAGCGATCGGCACAGTCGCGTTGTTGGTAAGCTCCAGGTTTGCGCTAGCTATGCCATTTCGGTTACCGCCGCATTCAAAAATCGGCTGAACAAAGCCCCACTCGAATCGATCGCGACATCGTACAGCGATGCCGTCCGCCCGGGCACGAAAATCTGATGGCCCTCATCGAGCAGTGCGTAGAAAACGCAAAACCCTAACGCCGCGTAGGGGCGCCCCGCCATCGGTCCACGGATCAGCAGCCAGAACAATATCCCGTAGTTTGTGAAATGGGCCGCCTTGCGTACCAGCCCATGTCCCATCGCAATCGTCGCCGCCGATGCTCCAGGGAAGATGAAGCGCAGTATCGGCTCGATAATTTTGCTGGTGTTCGCAGCCGAAAAAACCGTCGTCGACAGTACGAACAGGCATCCCATCCAGATCAGCGCCGGCACCCACTTATTGAAGTTGTTCTCTGCTGCGTTATGGCTTGATGACTGAGACTTTACTTGCACCTTCGTTTTAGCTCCCCGGCTTGCTCCGTCGCCCCCGTCAGCGTTAACTCGAATTGTGAGCCTGCCCGCCTATGCCCTTTCGCGATGAGTGCCCCGACTATCCGCGCCCTCATCCAATGGATTCAATTCTGTTAGCGTGGCGGCCTTCACGCAATAGACCCTAACTTATTGAAGAGGCTGGGAATTAGTGAATGATCCAATCCTGATAGCCAAAGCCCAAACTGCCCCTCCTTGCACTGTCGTAATTTTCGGCGCCTCAGGCGACTTGGCGCGCCGTAAGCTTATTCCAGCTCTCTATAACCTGAAGGCCTGCGGACACGACATCACGCCGCGTAATTTTGCCGTCTTGGGCTTCGCACGCCGTCCGATACCAATCGAAGAGTTTCACCAGCTCGCCCACGATTCTGCCGTAAAATATTCTCGGCTCAAGGTCGACGAAAAATGCTGGAGCGAGTTCGCCCAGGGACTCGATTATCTTTCCGGCCTCGATCGCCCTGACGGCTTCGCCCGGCTCAAAGCCCGCCTCGAGGCCCTCGAGAAGGACCGTGGCCTGCCCTCTAATCGGGTCTTCTACCTCTCGATTCCCCCTGAGGCTATTCAGGAATGTGTCGAACGGCTCGACTCCGAGGGCCTGATTGCCAAGCCTGGCGACAGGCACTTCAGCCGTATCGTCGTCGAAAAGCCGATCGGCTCCGACCTCGAAAGCGCGCGCGAAATCAACCATACGATGCAAAGCCATTGCGACGAATCGCAGATCTTTCGCATCGACCATTATCTCGGCAAGGAGACCGTTCAGAATCTGCTCGTAATGCGCTTCGCCAACACCATCTTTGAGCGCGTATGGGGCGCGCGCGACATCGATCATATTCAGCTTACGGTCGCCGAGAGTGAGGGCGTGGGCTCGCGTGCGATGTACTACGATCCAGCCGGTGCTCTGCGCGATATGGTCCAGAACCACATGATGCAGGTGCTCGCGATGATTGGGATGGAACCGCCTGTCTCGCTCGATTCGCACGCTATCAATGACGCCAAACTCAACGTTCTCCGGGCCTTGAAGCCCTTCAGTCGCGACGAAGCGCGAAGGATGGTCGTGCGCGCCCGTTACGCTCAGGGCCTCGCTGATGGCCAAAAGGTTCCGGGCTATCTGCAAGAAAATGGCATCCCGCCGACTTCCATGACCGAGACTTACGTCGCCCTCAAAACCTACCTGCATAATTGGCGATGGGCCGGTGTCCCGTTCTATCTGCGCACTGGCAAACGGCTGCCCTCGCGTGCGAGCTTGATCCATATTCGCTTCAAAGAAATTCCGCAGATTCTTTTCAACCACAACGACGATCTTCCTCCCAATGCCTTGACCATCCGGATTCAGCCCGACGAAGGCTTTTCCTTCGGCGTTCTGGCCAAGCAGCCCGGACTCGATATCGCGATCCGCCAGGTCAAAATGAATCTCAGCTATGAAAGCGAATTCTCCGAGAACTCGCCCGACGCCTACGAGCGGCTCCTGCTCGAAGTGATGACCGGTGACCGCACCCTCTTCGTCAGCGCT
>DATKPK010000164.1:0-25738 GCA_035524095.1 Binataceae bacterium (SeqCode)
GGAGGAGTATCTCAGCGTAGTGCGGACGCCGCAGCCCGACTCCCCAACCTAACGCCGGAAATTCGTCACCTGTCATCAGCGCTTCATCCGGGAGTCTTAGCCCTTAGCCTCGACAGCCCATTGCTGCTTGGACCAAAGGACCAAAAGACTCGCCTTATGAATCCGATTTATCGATTTGGCCGCCCTTTTGGGTACACTCGGCCGAGGTCGTCGTAATCCAGCCCTTGCCCTTACAGGAGTTCTGCCCCTTGCATGAGTTTGAAGCGGTCGCACATGCGCTCTGACCCTTACAGGAATTGCCACCGACGCACTTTACGGTCGACGGCTGACTAGAACCGTCCTGTGCGAACACCGGCTGACCCGCAAACATCAGGCCCACCATCGTAGCCACAATCGCACCAGATACTTTAACTTTATTCACAAATTCCTCCAGCCTTTGGCTTGCTGTCGCGTCCATTTCTTGCCCGTCAAGCAGCCATCCTTAGGTCTCACGAGAAAATCGATAGTCACGCTAGCAGGCTCAATTCATTAACTCTACGCGAGTCTTGCCCTTTCGGATTTACGGTACTGCAAAGCCGATCGAGAACCAAATTGAGTTAATCAACCTTACGTGAAGGTAGCGTAAAAGTCAGTCTGTGCCTTATATGACTTCACGACTGAACTCCTAGGCACAGGATCATGGGGAACCTATTTGATTCGGTTGGTATTTAAATGGATGTGAATGCTATGTTCACAAGTTCACAGTATGGCGGTCAAAGCGGCCAGAGCGGGGGACAAGCGACTTCTCTTCGAGCAGATCGCATTGCCGCATCTGGACGCCATCTACAGCGCGGCAATCCGTCTTACTCGCCATCGCGACGATGCCAACGACTTGGTGCAGGAGACCATCCTGCGCAGCTTTCGTTCTTTCCACCAGTTTGCCAAAGGCACCAACTGCCGGGCTTGGCTATTGACGATCCTCTACAACAACTTCCGCGATCGCTACCGGCAGAATGGCCGCGAGCATCCATGCACTTCGGGCGAGATCGAAGAAGAGTTAGAGGCCCATACACTCCTCGCCGACATGTCATTCAACAACCCCGAGGAGTTGTTATCGGATCGTATGCTCGGGCGGCGCATCGAGAGAGCGCTCGACGAACTCCCGGAGGAATTCCGCGAAGCCCTGATACTCGTGGACGTGCAGGAATTGAATTACCAAGAGGTCGCCGACGTACTGAGAATTCCGCTCGGCACGGTCAAGTCGCGAGTCTCGCGCGCGCGGGCTCTGATGCGGTCAGCTTTGATCAAACTCGACTGCCTACGCGGCAAAACTGGCTCTTGACAGCATGCAACCCCGCGCATAGTGGACAGATAGCCAGCGGTCCAGCCACGGAGCGATGATCGTGGCCGATGGCTGTAGTTGAATCGTGGATTGTCAGGAATACATCAGCGGGTATCTAGCTGCACACGCCGACAGCGAACTCTCGCCCTCACAACTGAAGGGGGCCGAGGCTCATCTCGGTGGTTGCGAACGATGCCGGTCGCTCCTGATCCGCGAGCGCGCCATCAAGCAGGCTATTCGGCAGCAAGTGAGGCTCAACAAGGCTCCTGCGGGGTTGCGTTTGCGCATTCGTTCCGCCCTCAAAGAGACACCCGTCCCGACAGTAACTGGCAGTGGTGAATGGCGTCGCGCCGGTCAGCACACACACGACCTACCTCGCAGCGAGCCGGTTCGACCTTCAATGACACGACGATTGCCCCCAGCGCGTGTCCTGATTCCTGTCGGCATAACGTGTGCGCTCGTCTTAATCATCGCTCTGGCCACAGGTCGGATGATTCAGCCAACTGAGGCGATGGCCGGCGCCGCCGTGCCCGCGTTTGACGTTGCGATCGATAAGTACCTGCAATTCAGCCGTGAGTTTCAACCCAACGTACCGCCTGAAGCATACAACGGCGCGAACGGGGTTCTTTATGCCTGGGTCATGGACCGAAATTCGGTTCAACCCGTAGCCAACGACGATCCCGAGTCAGAAGATATCGCGCGCTCGTATCGCGAAATCGATATGCCGGACGACCTATTTGACTTCAGCGCCGCCGGCTACCGTATCGTCGGTGGACGCGTCGATCGCCTGCCCAACGGCCGCCCCGTCACCTACACGATGTACCAGAGCGACGCCGGCCAGATCGTCAGCCTCTGCTTCAGTGACTCGACCATGGCGGCACCTATCGGAGCAGTCGATTGGCTCGGGATGCGCTCCTTCTATTCCTATAAGGGCTACAGCATCTGCCTGAGCTTTTATCCGACGGGCCACTTCGTCTCGATCCTGGTGACGCGGATGCCCGTAGAACAGCTCTTGCGTGAGGTCGCAAATACCGACGCCGTGGCGATCAGCCGCTAATCCAGAATTGCGGAAAGTCGGTTTAACGGCGCAACCCAGCGCTGTTCGCATGTTCCGTAGCATCGAATAGATGAAGTTGCGCTGGCTGCATGTTGCTGGGGATCTCCACTGGATACTTGCCGGTGAAGCAAGCATCGCAGTAACCCTCACGGATGCCATCCATGAACGAATAGAGGCCGTCCCAGCTTAAGAAACTGAGTGAATCGGCGGTAATGTAACGCCGAATCTCTTCGATCGAGTGGTGCGCTGCCAGCAGTTCCTCGCGCGTCGGCGTATCGATGCCGTAGAAGCACGAATTCGTAGTCGGCGGCGCCGCGATCCGCATATGGACTTCGCGCGCCCCCGCTTGACGCAGCATCGGTATCACCTTACGCAGAGTTGTTCCGCGCACCAGCGAATCCTCGACCAGAACAATCCGCTTGCCATGCAAAATCTGAGCTACTGGATTAAATTTAATCTTGACCCCAAAATGCCGAATCGACTGCCGTGGTTCGATAAAAGTACGGCCCACATAGTGGCTACGTATGAGTCCCATCTCGAACGGCAAACCTGATTGCTCAGCGTATCCAAGCGCGGCTGCATTGCCGGAGTCGGGCACCGGCACGACGATATCGGCATCCGCGGGCGATTCCCGCGCGAGTGCTCGCCCCTGATCTTTGCGAACCTGGTAAACGTTACGTCCGTAGAGGAGGCTGTCCGGCCGAGCGAAATAGACATATTCGAAAACGCAGCGGCGCTTTGGCGCAGGCGCAAATGGGAAAAAGCTACGCATCCCTTCGTCGGTGATCACCACCATCTCGCCCGGTTCAATTTCGCGGATATATTCCGCTCTTACCAAATCAAGAGCGCAGGTCTCCGACGCAACAATCATCGCGTCGTTGAGCCGACCGAGCACGAGCGGTCGGAAGCCTTGCGGATCTCTCACAGCGATCAAAGCGCGCTCTGAGAGCACGACCAGCGAATAAGCGCCCTTCACTTGCCGCAGAGCTTCCGTCACCCTTTCAGGCAGGTCAGGCGCCTGCGAGCTGGCAATCAAGTGGATCACCAGTTCGCTATCAGACGACGATTGGAAGATGGAGCCGCTCGCTTCGAGCCGCTCGCGCAATTCCTGAAAATTAACCAGATTGCCATTGTGTGCCAGCGCCAAGCCACCTCGCGCATATTCAACGACTAATGGCTGACAGTTTTTGAGCGACGTGGAGCCGGTGGTGGAATAGCGGTTGTGGCCAATCGCAGCGGTACCTTCGAGCCGCGCCAGAACTTCAGTGTTGAAAATATCGGCAACGAGGCCCATCCCGCGATGTGAGATAAGCGATTTGCCATTTGAGGAGACGATTCCCGCTGATTCTTGACCGCGATGCTGCAATCCATAGAGGCCAAGATAAACTAAATTGGCCGCCTCAGGATGGCCGAAGACGCCGAAAACGCCACACTCATCATGAAACGCGTCAAAATTCGCCTCGTGGCCATCCACTTCGACGCTAAGCTCAGAATCGCCGAGAGCTACTCCTTCAGGCTCGCCAACCCCGGATTGGGAGGCTAAAGAAAACCCAGCCGGCCTGGATGTGGAATCGACTGGCCCGGTCGTCACCCGCTCAACCTCCCTGTTAACGCCTCGTCGTAAAGCCCCCGCAGATCGCGGACAGCCTCATCAACAATATATGCATCGCTATCGCTCGCGCCGATTCGCAAGCGTGGTTCCGCCGTCACGCGTCCGAGGATTCGAACCTCCAAAGGAGCAAAGATCTTTTGGACGGACGCAAACGCCTCAGGATCGATTGAGAGAACGACAGTGGATGGACCTTCGCCGAACAGGTTCACGGCCAATCGCGAATTTGTCCGAATTGCCGCGCCGAATGGTTGATCGGGATTAAAACAAGCCTCTGCAAGCGCTACCGCCAAACCACCCTCAGCCGCATCGTGAGCCGATTTTATCAGTCGATGGCTGGCGGCTTCAAATAAGCCATCGATCAAGCGGCGCTCGCGATCCAAGTCAATCGGATTGAGAACTCCGCCATCACTCTCGAATAATACCTCATACTCGCTTGCAGCAAGGGACGGCGCCGCCGTGCGTACCATCACGATCAAGTCGCCGCTCAACCTGAAGTGTTGCTTTAGATGTAGACTGACGTCGCCGAGCGAGCCGACCATTGCTATCGTTGGGGTCGGAGGAATCGCGCGGCCTTCGGTCTCGTTATAAAAGCTGACATTACCGCTGATCACCGGCGTGTCGAACGCTAAAGCAGCGTCGCGCAAGCCTTCGACCCCGCGGAGAAACTGCCACATGATTTCCGGCCGCTCGGGATTACCGTAATTGAGGCAGTTGGTGATGCCGATTGGACGCGCGCCGCTGCACGCAATGTTACGAGCTACCTCGCATACGACACCGATGGTGCCGAGATAAGGATCCCGAGCACAGGCGCGAGGATTGGAATCGACCTTGAGGGCCAAACCCCGGCGTGAGTCTTTAAGCCGAAGGATCGCGGCATCGCTCCCGGGACCGACGACGGTATTCGACTGAACGAGCGAATCATATTGCCGATAGACCCATCGCCGCGAGCCGACATTAGGGCTCGATAAGAGTGCGCGCAAGGCCTCGGCCGGTGACGGCTCAACCGTGGCACGTGAGTTCGCGCGAATCCGTCTGGGCCGCGGAGCTGCGGCGGGACGCTCGTAAAGTGGGGCACCGTCGCCTAGCGCCTGGATCGGAAGATCGGCGACTACCTGGCCTTTGAAGTACGCCCGCCAGCGACCTGTGCCATTGATCGTCCCGATCACCGCGGCGTGCAGATCCCATTTCGCAAAGATCTCGATTAGTTCGGCTTCGCGGCCCAGCTGGGCGACGATCAGCATCCGCTCTTGCGACTCCGACAGCAGCATTTCGTACGGCGTCAGATTCGCTTCCCGCAGCGGAATGAGGTCGAGGTCGAGATCGATTCCGAGGCCGCCACGAGCCGCCATCTCACTGGATGACGACGAAAGGCCAGCCGCACCCATGTCTTGAATAGCTACGATAGCGCCTGAGTTGATAGCTTCAAGGCAGGCTTCAATCAGGAGCTTTTCGGTGAACGGATCCCCAACTTGTACGGTCGGACGTTTGGACTCGCTCTCAGCATCGAACTCCGCGGAGGCGAGTAAACTCGCGCCATGGATACCGTCGCGGCCAGTTGCCGACCCAACATAGAGCACTGGATTGCCGGGACCGCGCGCTCGAGCGCTTTGCAAATCCTTCCGTCGCGCCACGCCCAACGCGAACGCGTTGACGAGGATATTGCCATTATAGCTGGCATCGAACATCAACTCGCCGGCCACGGTCGGAACCCCGACGCAATTGCCGTAACCGCCGATACCACCGACAACACCGTTTAACAGGTACCGGGTACGCGGATGGTCCAGTGCGCCGAACTTGAGCGAATCCATATTCGCGATCGGCCGCGCACCCATCGTGAAAATGTCGCGCAGAATCCCACCAACGCCGGTGGCAGCGCCCTGATATGGCTCGACATAAGATGGATGGTTGTGGCTTTCGATTTTAAAAACCGCGACCAGCCCGTCCCCGATATCGAGCGCCCCGGCGTTTTCGCCTGGGCCGCCCACGACGAGCGGCCCCTGCGATGGCAACATTTTCAGATACTTACGCGAAGATTTATAAGAACAGTGCTCCGACCACATCACCGAGAAGACGCCGAGTTCGGTGAAAGTCGGGGTTCGCCCGTCTAGCCACTTAAGGACTACGCGGTATTCTTCGGACGTGAGACCGTGGGCGCGGGCCTGTGCCTCGTCGACGGGGGGCTCGCCCGGCAAGGCCACTGGTAAGTCGGCCTCAGGCCGTGACCTCACGCTGATGCACCGACCATCGAACGGAAAATCTTTAGACCGTCCTCACCACCGAGCATCTTTTCGACCGCGTGCTCCGGATGAGGCATCAGGCCGAAAACGTTGAATCTTCCGTTGGCGATTCCCGCGATCGCGTGCATCGAGCCGTTGGGATTGGCTTGGTCGCTTTCATGGCCTTCGGCGTCGACGTACCGCAGAAGCACCTGTCCGCGCTCCTCCATCCCTGCGAGTTCGTTGGCTGGAGCAACGTAGCAACCCTCGCCATGCTTGATCGGCAAGCGCAAAATCTCTCTGGCTTTAGCAGCCCTAGTGAACGGTGTTCCCGCGTTTTCAACACGCACGAAAGCCCAATCACAGATGAAGGAAAGTGAGCGATTGCGCGTCAGTGCGCCGGGCAGAAGATGGGCCTCGCACAGGATTTGAAACCCGTTGCAGATACCGATGACGAGACCGCCATCTGCGGCAAAGCGCGCTACACTTTCCATGATCGGGGCGAAACGCGCGATTGCGCCGCAACGTAGATAGTCGCCGTAGCTGAACCCGCCCGGCAGTACGATACATTCGGCGCCGCGCAAGCTAGGGTCCTTGTGCCACAAAAGCTCGGCATCCTGGTCGAGCAAATCACGCAGCGCATGGAGCGCGTCAAAATCGTCGAGCGAGCCGGGGAACCGTACGACGCCCCACTTCATTAGGCATCGACCTCAAAACGGTAGTCCTCAATGTTCGGATTGGCGAGCAGATCACTGCACATCTTGCGTACCAGCTCCTCACCCGCTGCTTGCGAAGGCGCATCCAACTCGACAACGATATATCGCCCGACGTGTACGCTCTCGACGCCGGTCAGGCCAAGGCTTTTCAACGCGCCTTCGACCGCTCGTCCCTGCGGATCAAGAATCCCTTTGCGCGGGGTGACGTAGATGCGTGCTTGCATGATGATCGCGGCGAAGCTTGCGCCTTAGCCCTCAACCCGCCGCAGCATCTCCTGATAGGCCTCTTCGACGTTGCCAAGGTCACGGCGGAAACGGTCTTTGTCGAGTTTTTCGCGCGTCTGCTTGTCCCAGAAACGGCAAGTATCCGGGCAGATCTCGTCGCCGAGCAGGATTTCACCGTGATGGCGTCCAAATTCGAGTTTGAAATCGACCAGCAGAATACCGCGCTCGTCGAGAAATTTGCTCAGGACCTGATTCACCTTAAGGGCCATCTCGTCAATCTGCTGCAACTCGGCCTTGGTAGCCCAGTTGAAGAGAATTGCGTGATCAGCGGTGATGAGCGGATCGTCCAACGGGTCAGACTTATAGTAATACTCGACGATCGGGTAACGAAGCTGTTCGCCTTCTTCACGGCCGAGCCGCCGCGCCATCGAGCCTGCCACGATATTACGCACGACCGTTTCGACCGGGATTATCTCCAGCCGCTTGCACAGCATATCGCGGTCGTTGAGGCGGCGGACGAAGTGGGTCTTGACGCCATTATGCTCCAAAAGCGTGAAAAACAGCTCAGACATCCGGTTGTTGATCACGCCCTTGTCTTCGATCGTACCGCGCTTTTTAGCGTTAAATGCGGTAGCGTCGTCCTTGAAATAGGCGATTACGTAATCGGGATCGGGCGTCGAATAGAGTTTCTTGGCCTTGCCCTCGTAGAACATTTCGAGCTTTTCAGGCGTGCTTTCCAAAGCGATCTCCTTGGCCTCGTATGAAATTTATTTTACGTGCTGCCGAGCCCCAGGCAAACCGGACAATGGGCATAACGCTCATTTGATGTCCACAAATTAAGGCTTTATTTCACAGTTTGCATGGATTGGAATGGGGTCGGAGGAGTTATTTTTCACCGGACGGGACACGCGGAGCGTAATATTCTACGAGTTCGGCTGCCAGTCCGACATAGTCGCGAGGTTCAAGCTTGAGTAGAGCGGCACGCGCCGCATCGCCGATAGGTAAATCGGCGACGAAACTCGCGATCGTCTCGCGATTGACTGTTCGCCCACGCGTTAGTTCCTTCAGGCGTTCGTACGGCCGATCACATGCATAACGGCGCATAACGGTCTGGACCGCCTCAGCCAAAATCTCCCAGGATTTCTCGTCTTCGAGGTCAGCCGCGATGCGCGCGCGATCAATTTCCAGTTTGCCGAGGCCGCGAGCGAGCGAGCTCAACGCAACCATCACGTGGCCGAAGACATTCCCAATCGCCCGCATGGCCGTGCTGTCGCTCAAATCGCGCTGCCAGCGCGCGACCGGCAACTTGACTGCGAGATGCTGGAACATCGCATTCGCGAGCCCAAAGTTACCCTCGGCATTTTCGAAGTCGATTGGATTGACTTTGTGCGGCATCACCGATGAGCCGACCTCGCCCTCGGCCAGCTTCTGTGTGAAGTAGCCGAGGGATACATAACCCCATATATCGCGAGCGAGACTCAGCAAGATCGTGTCGATCCGCGTTACCGTATCGAACAATTCAGCGAGAAAATCGTGGCTTTCTATCTGTGTCGTCAACGGATTCCACACGAGGCCGAGTCCCTCGACGAAGCGACGACTGTGCTCAATCCAATCGACCTCGGGATAGGCTGTATGATGAGCATTAAGATTACCGACCGCACCGTTCGCCTTGCCAAGATACTCCTGCCGCCGTAACTGCTTCATTTGCCGTTCCAGCCGCCAGGCGAAAATTGCGAATTCCTTGCCGACCGTGGTCGGAGATGCGGCCTGTCCATGCGTTCGCGCGATCATCGCGACCTTGGCATGACGCCGGGAGTTAGCTGCTAGCGTGCCGAGGATCCGATCCAGCGCCGGCAGCAACTCGGCTTCGGCGAACTCCTTGAGCATGAGCGCCCAAGCGAGGTTGCTGATGTCCTCAGACGTGCAGGCGAAGTGGATCATTTCAAGTGGTAAAGACGCGTCGACCTGCGCGATGCGCTCTTTCAGGAAATATTCGAGGGCTTTAACGTCATGGTTGGTTTCCGCTTCGAGTTGCTTGACCCGCCGCGCGTCCGCGACTGTGAATCCTGAATCCAATGCTCGAAGCCCTTCAATTTGACTCGCGTTGAGCGCGGGGAGTGCATCAATTGCGGGATTTGACGCCAGCGCTAGATACCATTCGATTTCAACCCGAAGGCGGTAACGGATCAGCGCCGCTTCACTGAAATAGCGAGACAATGCGCGCGTACGCGAACGATAACGCCCATCAATCGGGCCGGCTTCGAGCAGCGTTAAATCCTGCTCGCCAAGCGGAACTTTAACCTCGGAGTCCATTTGTCGAAGTATAGCTGAAGTGGGCAGTATGAATTTACAGGCGCATTGCAAGAATATCAGCGCCCAGTATGACCGAAGCCGCCCTCACCGCGATCGCTCGTTTCCAACTCTTCGACCTCGACTAAGGCCGCACGCGCGATCGGCGCAATTATCAGTTGGGCAATGCGATCGCCGGGCTGAATCATCAACGGCTCGCTGCCAAGATTGATCAGTATAACCTTAATTTCGCCGCGATAATCGGCATCTATTGTACCGGGCGCATTGATCAGTGCTAATCCTTCAGACAGAGCACGCCCGCTGCGGGGACGAACCTGACCCTCGAAGCCGGCCGGAATTTCGAGAGCGATGCCAGTCGGTATGGCGATCCGTTCCAGCGGACGCAGCACGAATTCTTCGTTGATTGAGGCAATCAAGTCAAAGCCGGCCGCGTTTGCGCTGTGATAGCGTGGAAGTTCGGCTTCGCGCAGCCGCTTGATCTTGACTGTAGGGATCATCACGCTCCTGGAAGTCCGCCACTCATTCGGCAACCTTCCCAACCAATTTCCTGCATCAGTTAACGCAAAAACGCAAAAACGGTGCAACAGGCCGTATACGAACTTGCATCAGCTCCTCGCTATCGTCAGAGCCAGCAACTAGACTGCGGTGGGCAGTGGAATTGGGCGGGAGAAAAGCTAAATGAGCAAGCGACTTTTAGTAATCTGTCTCACGTTTTTGGTTGTGGGCCTGATGCTGCATGGCAGCGCTCGCGCCCAGACCAAAATCACCAAGCCGAGCGGAGGCTTGCCGTATAAAATCAAGACCTCAGGCAGCTATTTCCTTGGTAGCAATCTCGCCGTCACGACTAAGACCACAACGGCGATCATCGTGACTGCCTCCAATGTAACCATTAACCTCAATGGTTTCACTATTTCGGGCCTCGGGGCGACCGCTACTTCCGGCGTCGGCATCAATGCCTCTGCGGCCACCGGGGTAACAATCGCGAATGGGGTAATCACTGGCTTTGGTGGTGACGGTATCCTGCTCGGGAGCAACAGCACCGTCGAAAACATGCAGATCTATAACAACCGCGGAGATGGAGTGGACTGCGGCGGAACTTCGACAGCCTGCTTTGTCACAGGAAGCGTTATAACGGGGAACGGCGAGGCCGGTTTGGACTTCAGTGACGTGCATAGTGGATTTCTGAACAATGTCCTTAACCTTAACGATACTGGTACGGATGTAATCGGTGGCACCAATCTCGGCGGCAACGTTTGCAGCGGAAATGCTTGCCCTCAGTCATAAAAAAGGGCGCCCGGCCAAAGCCGCGCGCCCATTAGCTGACCTCAATTAATTCGCGACCGGAAAAGCTAGTTGATCGCCGACCAGACTTCGTTGGTCAATTCCCGCCCTTTCAAATCGCCGACCAAAACCATCCCCATTTGGTCAGGCTTGAAGCATATCGACGCCAGTTCAACCACTTGGTCGTTCGTCACTTGCTCAATCCCATGCGCGACTTCCTCCAGCGGGATATCACGGCGGAAATAGATTTCATTGCGCGCCAGCCGGTTCATACGGCTGTCAGTAGATTCCATGCCGAGCAGCATATTGCCTTTGAGCTGGCTCTTGGCTCGTGACAGTTCGCGTGGTTCAAGGCCGTCGCGCGCGACTTTGCCGATCTCGTTGAGCGTTACCTCGATTACTTCTTCCACCCACTCAGGATTGGTTCCCGCATAGACGCCGAAATAACCACAATCCATGAAGGCCGACAGGAACGAGTAGATGCTATAGACGCGCCCGCGTTTTTCGCGGACTTCCTGGAACAGCCGCGACGACATCCCGCCACCCAGCGCCGTGTTCATCACGTAGGCCGCGTAACGTAGCGGATCGACTTGGCTGATGCTCGGGCCGCCGAGGCACAAATGAGCCTGTTCAAGCTTCTTCGTATGATTCAGGACCACCGCGCGCTCTTTCGGCGGAGTAATCGGGTCCGGATGGCCATCGCCTGCTACCACGTTGAACAAGCGCTCACAGTCAGCCGCAAGCTTGTCATGGTCGATCGCTCCGGCCGCCGCGATAAAGACCCGGCCGGCGCGGTAACGTTCGGCCATAAAGGTTAGGAGCATCTCTCGGTCGATGGCATTGACAGTGTCGTTAGAGCCGAAAATCGGCAGCGCCAGCGGATGTCCGTTCCAGAAATGGAGATTGAAGAGGTCGTGGATAAAATCGTCAGGCGTATCTTCCGCCTGCGAGATCTCTTGCAGGACCACCTGCCGCTCGCGGTCAATCTCGTCAGGCGCGAAGGTCGATTCAAGAAAGAGGTCGGCCAATAGATCGGTTGCCATCGCCAAGTCCTCGCCGAGGACTTTGGCGTAGTAACATGTGTACTCCTTGCCGGTGAACGCGTTCAGTACACCCCCGACCGCGTCCATTTGTTCAGCGATTTCCGCCGCCGTGCGCTTCTTTGTTCCTTTGAACAACAGATGCTCGATGAAATGCGAAACACCATTTTCGTGTGGCTCTTCGTAGCGGGAACCGTTTTCGACCCAAATTCCGATCGTCGCCGACAATACCTGCGGCATCGACTCCGTGAGTATACGCACGCCATTGGAAAGAACGCTCTTGCGCACCATCCGTTTAGCTTTCCTTCTGCTGGAGGTCTTGTTGCGCCTCGCGGAGTGAAAGGCGGATCTTGCCGCTGCGGTCGACGTCAAGCACCTTCACCATGATTTCATCGCCTTCGTGGATCACGTCTTCGACACGGCGGACACGTTCATTGGACAACTGGGAAATATGCAGCAGGCCGTCAGTGCCGGGGAAAATCTCGACGAAAGCGCCGAAGTCCACGATCTTACGCACGATACCGCGGTAAATACGGCCGACTTCAGGCTCGGCAGTGATCGCCTCGATTGCGCTTATAGCTCTTTCCATCGCATTGCCGTCGGACGAGGCGATGAGTACCGTGCCGTCGTCTTCGATATCAATTTTGCAACCGGTGTCTTCAACGAGCCCGCGAATTACTTTGCCACCAGGTCCGATCACGTCACGAATCTTGTCAGGCTTGATATGCAGGGTCACGATGCGGGGCGCATAGGTGGACATCTCGGTGCGCGGCGCGTTTATCGCTTTCTCCATCACACTGAGGACAAAAAGCCGGGCCTCGCGCGCCTGATGAAGCGCATGGCGCATCACGTCGCGATTCACCCCGCCAACCTTGTTATCCATCTGGATCGCGGTAACACCTTCAGACGTTCCTGCGACCTTGAAATCCATATCGCCAAGATGGTCTTCGTCACCCAGAATATCGGTCAGGACCCGAACTTGCTCACCTTCCTTTACCAGACCCATCGCGATGCCAGCGACGGCGGCCTTGATCGGCACACCGGCATCCATCAGCGCGAGGCTGCCACCGCATACAGTGGCCATCGACGAGCTGCCATTGGACTCCAACACTTCGGAGACAACTCTGATGGTATAAGGGAAATCGGCCTCCGGCGGCAGTACTGGAATCAAGGCTCGCTCGGCCAGCGCACCGTGCCCGATCTCGCGACGTGAGGACCCGCGCAGAGGTTTTACTTCACCGGTTGAAAACGGCGGAAAGTTGTAGTGAAGCAGAAACTTTTTGTAGCGCTCGCCCAACAGCGCGTCGACACGCTGCTCATCTGACGAAGTTCCGAGCGTTACTGTCGCAAGCGCCTGGGTTTCGCCACGGGTGAAAAGCGCGGAGCCGTGAACCCTTGGCAGTACTTTCACCTGCGCACTGAGCGGCCGAATCTCGGTTGAACTGCGATCGTCGATACGGCGGTCCTGCTCGAGGATCACGCGGCGCACGCGCTCGCGTAGCACCTTATCGAACGCTTCTGAGAGTTCGTTCTTCCGATCCGGAAAACGCTCGGCAAGTTCGGCTACCGTGCGATCGGAAAGACTATAGATCGCAGTGTTGCGTTCTTTCTTGCCGGATATCTTAAGTGCCTCTTCGAGTTCCGCGGCGACGCGGCCGCGGACTGCTTCCAATACCTCGGGATCGAGCACCTTGGGCTTGAATTCACGCTTTGGCTTGCCGGCAAGGCTGCGCAATTGTTCCTGCATCTCGAAGATCGGACGCATCTCTTCATGTGCAAAGAAGAGCGCTTCGAGAATCGCCTCCTCGTCGACGATCTGGGCTCCGCCCTCGAGCATCACTATGGAGTCCGGCTGGGCCGCAACGACCATAGCGATATCGCTGAATTCCAACTCGTCGGCGGTCGGATTGATAACGAATTTTCCGTCAATCCTCCCCACACGGACGGCTGCCACTTGGCCCTTGTGTGGTACGTCGGAAACTTCCAACGCGGCCGACGTGGCAATCAGCGAGAGCATGTCTGGATCGCAATCGCGATCGGCCGATAGCACATTGACGATGATTTGGGTTTCCCGGTCGTAACCCTTGGGAAACAGCGGACGCATCGCACGATCGATCAAGCGAGAGGTCAGAATCTCTTTTTCCGAAGGCCGCCCCTCACGCTTGAAGAACCCGCCTGGAATCTTACCGGCGGCATAAGTCTTTTCCTGATAATCGACGGTGAGTGGCAGGAAGTCGATCTTGTCCCGCCCTTGATACGCCGAGACGACCGTCGCTAGCACCATCGTGTCGCCATATTGGGCGAGCACCGCACCATGGGCCTGACGTGCAAGGCGACCCGTCTCGAGCGACAGTGGTCGTCCCGCGAACTGAATTTCTAACTTTCTGTACATTGATACATTACCGGGGAGTGAGCTCTTTTGAGTTTGCGGAGAATCCGCAGAGCTCATTCCCGATGCCCCCAAACTGCATACCGATCCAGGCGTGAATCACCACGATGGACTCACAGACTCGCGTCTGCTAGGCCTCCTAGCTTCAGCCTGGCCTACGTACGCCGATATCGCTCACAAGCTTCCAGCTAGCGCCGGATACCGAGCTTCTCGATCAGCCCTTTATAACGGTCGAAATCGCGCGAATGCAGATAGTCGAGCAGTCGGCGGCGCTTGCCAACCAGCCGCAGCAAACCTCGGCGCGAATGATGGTCCTTCGCGTGGGTCTTTAGATGCTGCGTAAGCTGCTCGATCCGTGCGGTGAAGATGGCTACCTGGACTTCGGAGGAACCACTGTCTCCAGCGGTCCGAGCATTTGCGGCTATTACTTCCCGCTTGCGGGCGGCCTCGAGGGGCATCAGGTCTTCTTTTTCCCTTTTCCTTTTACTTGACTCGCCAAAGTAGCAGACCCCCTGCCTACAGTAAAGTCACCCTCCGACAACCGTATCGGACGGAATTAGAGCTCGATTACGGATGATTAAAGCCGCGCAGGACTCGCGCGGTGGCTCGCGAAACCGCTTCAGCAACGGCCAACAGATGACCGTCAGCGATCACCTTAAACAAGGTCGACTGAGGCGGCGCGAGAAAATCCAAGGCTCGCGAATCTCCATTCCGCAAGCGTTGCGCGATCGTCCCTTCCACTGTGACCTCGGGCAGATCGGTCAAGGCCTCACGCAACCCTATTGTTATGTTGGCGGCATGGCCCTGTTCGAGAGCGTCGAGAACCTCACTGAGCGGAAACGCCCGTTGGAGTGTAAAATTACCACTACTCAGTCGCCGCAACTCGCTTAGATGCCCTACGGTGCCGAGCGCCCGTCCGATATCCCGTGCGAGCGAGCGGACGTAGGTGCCGGTCGAGCATGCAACCGTGAAGCGCAAAGCCGACGGCTCGCCCGTCTCCAGCGTCAGTCGATGAATTTCGACTCGCCGTGGCGCTGGCGGCTCAACGTCTTCACCGTTACGGGCGAGTTTGTAAAGCGGCACGCCGTCGCGCTTGATCGCCGAAAATATGGGAGGAATTTGCTCGATCGCGCCCGTAAAGCGCCGCGCCGTCTCCCCAAGCGTGGCCACAGTTAGATCAGGCGAATCAGCGGTGCAAACGACTGTGCCGGTACAGTCTAGCGTGTCCGTCTCAACCCCTAGCGCGATGACGCCCTGATAGACCTTGGGCCCCTCTTGAATGAACGGCGCGAGCTTGGTCGCCTCACCGATCATTATCGGCAACAGACCCGACGCGAATGGGTCGAGCGTACCGAGATGGCCAACGCGCGCAGGACGTACGTGCCGCTTCACCGCCCGTACTAACTCGGCCGAAGTCGGACCGATCGGTTTGTCAACGAGAATTATTCCATCCATCGAAAGGCTCAACGATAGCCGATACCTGTGATGGGGATAAGCCGACTAGAGCATCGCCTTCGCTTGCGACCCCATACAAGCGACACAAAATTTGCCGGGCGCGGACTGGTCTTTTATCAACAGGGAATTAGTCCGCCTTAGAGTATCAGCGACTACTAAGGATTTTTAAGGTTAAAGAGTGATAATTATCAATAATTTAGTAATAATAATATCTATTTACATCTCATTACATCTGTAGATTGCTCGGTGCACCTTCTGCCGATAGCTTCTTGGACTGATTCTACATACAGGAGGGGCTTTAATGGGGGGAATGTGGTGTGGTGCAGGGACGCTAGCGATCGCTGATGCGAGCGAAGGGCCTGGAATAAGAGACGCGGCCAGGGCCAGAGAGAAGTCACAAGACCCGCGACTGGCCTGTTTCTGGCTGAAGGGATTGAGTTCCGCCGCTATCACTACGATTGCCATCGTGTTCGCGAGTGCGCCGGCGGCCGAGGCACACCCTAAGCCGCCGCCGGCATGGGCTAAAGCCGCGATCGCGCAGGCTCAAGTGACCCTGCCGCCCAGCGTCTTTTTCGATGGTGGCCAGATACCGACGTTCTTGCCACAAACAGAAATCGGCCTCGACGAGGCCGGCACCGTCGAGAACTATCTGCCGAACAATCCGAACGGGTTCATTACCACTGGCAACGCTTTCTTCACCGCCGCGGGAATCACCGCGAACGGACGCTCCTGTATAACCTGCCATCAGCCACCCACCGGATGGAGCGTGACGCCGGCTAATATCAAGCAGCGTTTCATCGCTACTAACGGGACCGACCCCGTATTCGCTCCGGTTGATGGCATGAATTGCCCCGACGATGCAGCGACGGCCACCACGCCGGCCGCCAAAGCCGCGGCTTCCAGCCTGCTGCTCAACAAGGGGTTATTCCGGATCTTCTTGCCGGTTCCGACGGTACAGGACTGCACCCCTGGCGCCTTCAAAACCTGCACCAACGGCGCCCCGGCGCAGTTTACCGTAGAGGTTCTCAACGATCCTTATGGATGCGAAAACAGCACCACTTATGGCGTAAACGCCTCGACTCCTATTATCTCCGTCTATCGGCGCCCGTTGCCCTCGACGAATCTCAGGTTCGTTACCAACGCAGCTGGCAATATCATGTGGGATGGCCGAGAGGCGACCCTCGAGACTCAGGCGAGCGACGCAACTCAAGTTCACGGCCAGGCAGCAGCTCCGCCGACTACCGCCCAAATCGACCAGATGGTGCAATTTGAAGGCGGTGATCCCACCCTCCCTGGTGGTGGAGTTTTTACCGCTCAGAACACCTACTTGCCCGCGGGTAACCTGACTTCGTATGACGGCGCGACCGGCGGCCCGATACCGCTCGTTACCGATCCGACGGGCCTGAAGGGAGATCCCGGTTCCCCTGACAACGATGTCTTTACGATGTACCAGCCGTGGTCATTGATTACTGCAACCGACCCGGTCGACGTGCAGCGCGAAGCGATTGCAGCAGGCGAAGATATCTTCAACAATTTCGAATTCACGATTTCAGGTGTTGCCGGCCTCAATGATGTCTCGCGCAAGTCCGAACCCAATGGTGGGCCTTTGATCGGAGGCACCTGTTCGGAATGTCATAACCAGGTCTACAGCGGCAGCGACAGCGCGAAGGGTGCCGAACACAATATAGGCCTGACCGGCGACCATCCTGATGCCGCGCCGCCGACGCCGGACCTGCCTTTATTTGCCTTGACCTGCACCAGCGGCGAATACGAAACCGAGACCGGTATTCAGGACGTAACTACGCCGGTCACCTTCATCACCAACGACCCAGGCGTAGCGACGATTAGCGGCCTTTGCTTCGATATAGGCAAGACCAAAGTGCCGGTCCTGCGCGGATTGGCCTCGCGCGCGCCGTATTTCCATAACGGCTCGGCGCCGACCCTTCTCGATGTCGTGAATTTCTACGACAACCGGTTTAATATCGGCTTCACCGACGAGCAGAAGCTAGACCTCGTGAGCTTCCTCGAAACGCTCTAGCCGCGAACGTGCGAGGTGGGCGGCAGCCTGCCTTGCACATCATTGCTGTTTCAATTCAGACGATCAGTGACTTCTAACGCACCATCGAGTGTACCGTCCGGTGACAAACTGCTAGGTTTTCTTTGCAGTCTGAGAAGAACTTTGCGGCTCTAAATCAGCCTTAACATTCTTTGATTTCTCCCATCGCTTAGATTTTCTTCAAGCGAATCGCGGGGTTTCGACTGTCTCTGGAAACCATTCGAGGATCGTGGTATCGGTTTTGCTCGGGTTCACCCCACGACCGCCTGATTTCTCAACGCGCGTGTCGTGGGCTCAAATGAGATGCTTTAGTCCGCGTGGCTGCGCAAGCTACGCTGTCACCGTCCTCCTGACCTCGATGCTGATAATCGGCAACGCTGGCTTCGTGCGCGCCGCCGACCCTGAGAATAGCCAGATTTGCGACGCGACCGCGGATTACTTCCTCGGAAATGACGACTATCCCGAAGCTGTCCGCCTGCATCGCCTGATTGTTGAACAACGTCCCAATGATGCCCTCGCTCATTATCATCTCGGTTACGCCGAGGGCATGATGGGCCAAACCCGTAACGAGCTTGAACAATATCAGACCGCAGCGCTCCTCGGCCTCAAGGATTGGGACCTCTATCTCAACCTGGGTCGAGTTTATCTGGAACAAGGACGTATCGGACCTGCGACCCAGGCCTTTCAGACGGCGGTAGCGCTCGGACCGGATCACCCTGAAGGCCATTTCAATCTCGGGCTCGCCTATGAACGGCAGGGAATGTTGGATGCTGCTTCCGTTGAGCTCAACAAGTCGCTGACTCTGGACCCATCGCAGAGCGACGCGCGAAATATGCTGGCGCTCGTTGATGCCGAGCAAGGCAATTATTTGGGTGCCCAGAAGATTTGGACTGAGTTGACGCGCTCTGAGCCGAACTTCGCTCCGGCTCAGGCTAACCTCGCGATTCTCGAGTCAGCGCTGAAGCGGCGCGCCCCTGCTGAGGGTGCGCTAGCAGTTCCGAGCTTCCAATCAGCTTCGGCCCTGAGTCCTCAATAGAGCCCCCTTAATTGAAGCAAAAGTAAAGGCCCAGCGCGATTGCGCCGGGCCTCCTTTATTACAGCTATTACAGCCAAATCAGCGGCTATTCCGCGGTTTCTGACGAAGTCGTCGTGCTGGAGCTGCTGCTTCCGCCCCAACCGATGCCGTACTGCTGGAACAACGCCTTACGGCTTGCCGCGTTCTGCTCCTCCATCGAACGATAGGCGGTCACGAAATTACCCACCTGAGTCCGCTGGCTCGAGCTCAAATTAGCCAGTATAGCCTCGGCGACGGTGACCTTTTGCTGCAACAGGTTATTCTGCGCCGTTTCAAGCGTTTGCACGTCAGTCTGCACAGCCGAACTGTTGCCGGCGATCAGATCAGTCTCGAGCTGCTGGCGCGCTGTTTTGACTGCGCTAAAGTCGCTCTTAAGCGCGGCTCCGTTCGCTTCGTAAGCCGCCTTGAACTGATCATGCGTCACATATTGGCGAACGATCATAGGCACTAACCCACCGTGGCCATGGCCATGCCCATGGCCAAAGCCCTGAGCATAGGCTATCCCGGCGGTAGCCAATCCCGCTGTCGCGAGTCCAACCACCATAAATCTGCTGACTACCTTCTTCATTTTGACTTTCTCCTTCTTTTCAAAGAGGCCGCGTAAATGAACCGCGTCCCCAAAACATCCAGTCTTAAAACCTGTTAAAATGAGCTCGCATCCGCGTCAGTCTCGTCCGTATCCTGGTCGTCAGTCGCCTGCCCTTGATCGCTCACGTCCGAATCCATCAAGTCATCGATGTAGAGACCGTAGGCGGCGGGAGCTTGCGAGCCCTCACCATCCACCATCGCGACTTGCGTACCGGATCTGCGAGGCGAACTCTGAATGCTCGCTACTGCTGGCGAAAAAGATGAGCGGAATGCCGAGCCTGTCGCATCAAGGCCGGTCACGCGGCCGCATACGAATGCTGTTACCACCGCCGACGCCGCCAGTGACCATCCCAGCCCTCGCGGCCATGCACTAGGAAAAGCTAATGCTCGCGGCCGAATCGCGTACGGACCAGGCTGCTTCAATGCCGTGATCAGGGTTTCCATGTCACCCTGGAGGACGCGATACTCCCGCGCGCAGCTCAGACAACTTTCGAGATGGGACCGGGCTTCATTGGAACCCTCACCCGCGTGGACTGCTAACAATTCCTTTTCGTTTAGACACCGCTTCATAGCGAATGCTCCAGAGCTTTGCGCAAATGGCGTACGGCGCGGAACAGATGCGTCTTGACGCTTCCTTCGGTGAGGCCGAGTGATTTCGCAACCTCGGCCGTTGACCATCCTTCGATATAACGCAACACGAAGACGTTGCGCTGCTGCGGCTTCAGTGCTCCTAATTGCCGCCAAATTCGCTTCTCGCGTTCGCGCGTGATCGCTTCGCTCTCGCTCGACCGCGTTGCTGGTGGAGCGACCTCATCGAGATCGGCGTGCTTGCGCAGATACTTCCACCAACCTGAGCGTTGACGGTCGCGACAAGCATTGACCGCCACTCGTACCAGCCAGGCTTCCATTACCGCGGGTGGTTCTCCGGTTCGCAAATGCTCGAACGCACGTATAAAAACTTCCTGAGTGACATCTTCGGCCTCTTCGTTCTCGCGCAGCATCAATCTGCATAAGCCGAGAATCCGTTGGCGATGCGCGCGGAAAATCGCATCATGATCTGGTTGTCTATAATTCTCGCTATGCAAGAACGTTGGCCGTTGATTCACTGTTCTGCCTTTCCAGACGAGCATCTCAGTCATTTGGTTGACGCTGACTAGCGGACTAAGGTTGCATGATGAGGCGGCGAGCGGCCGAGTGCCGGGTAAAGCGGCTTTATGCGGTGGCTAACTAAATCTGGACTAGCCAGTCCACAATCTGTGATAATTGACGCTCAGGCTTGTGGCTTCGCCCAATATTCAGTGCTCGCGGAACCGCTTCACGCCTCCCGTGAATGAACCGTTCGCTAGTTCGTAACCATCTGGTTGGCGCACTCGTCCTTATCTGGATAGGCACGAGATTAGCTTAGTCCGCCAACTATTAGACAGGAACTGGAGGGAATTGATGAATTTGGATACGCCGCCCACCGAACGGCAATCCACCGAGTTGGATCGTCCGGTCACGATGTCACGGCGGTGGTTTTGGCTCGTCCTCATTGTGATGCTCGCGGTTGGCGGTTATATCGTCTTTGGGCGCATTGACGGCCGCGCGCCGGCTGCGGAAACCGCAGCCTCGGCGCACCAAGCGACGGTCCCGGTCGAAATTGCGACGGCTACTACGGGGGACCTCAATCATTACATCACGGCACTTGGCTCGGTTACGGCCTTCTACACGGTCACGCTGATCCCCCGAATCGCCGGCCAGGTGATGAGCGTTGGATTCAAAGAAGGCCAGTACGTACAAAAAGGACAATTCCTCATCCAAATCGACCCGCGGCCATATCAAGTTCAACTGGAACAGGCTAATGGTCAACTCGCCAAGGACCGCGCAACCCTGCAGATAGACACCCTTACTCTCGAACGTTACAAGACTCTCGTCCAACAACTGGTAATCGCCCGCCAGCAATATGACCAGGAGGCTGCGACGGTCAAAGAAGATCAGGCGACGATAATTAGTGATCAGGCGGCCGCGGACGCCATAAAACTCGACCTCGTGTACTGCAGAATTACGTCACCTATTAACGGGCGAATCGGCCTGCGTCTGGTCGATCCTGGGAATTACGTCCAGCCCACGAGCACCGGCCTCGCGGTAATAACGCAAGTCCAGCCAATCTCAGTAACGTTCTCGATACCCGAGGATGATATCTCAGAACTGATGGCGGCAATGAATCGGAATCCCAAACTGGTCGTTACCGCTTACGATCGTAGTTTTAATAAGGAGATATCGGCCGGGACCCTGCTGGCACTCGATAGTCAGATCAGCCAGACGACCGGTACCCTCGAATTGAAAGCTTTGTTCAATAATACGGACAATAAACTATTTCCCAACCAATTCGTTAATGTTCGGATGCTGACCAGCACTGAGCCCCATGCGATTTTGATTCCAGTAGCCGCGCTCCAGCGCAACCCTCAAGGCACTTTTGTCTATGTAGTTAAACCAGACCATAGTGTCGAAACTCGTACTGTGACACCGGGAAGTACGGAGGGTGGACTTGTCGCTATTAAGACCGGTGTCTCCGATGGCGACGTGGTAGTTACGAGCGGTCTTGATCGGCTGCATCAGGGGTCCAAAGTCGTGCTCCAGATGGCCCAGACTAGCCCTTCCACAAATAATCAGTGAATCCATCACGCCTATTCATCGAGCGCCCGGTCGCGACCACATTATTGATGATCGCGATCATGCTGGCTGGCATAGTCGCCTATCAGCAGTTGCCCGTTTCAACTCTGCCAGAAGTTGATTACCCTACGATTCAGGTCATGACCTTCTATCCTGGAGCGAGTCCGGACGTCATGGCCTCTGGTGTGACCGCCCCGCTCGAGCAGCAGTTCGGTCAGATTCCTGGACTTAATCAGATGACCTCGAGCAGTTCGTTCGGCTGTTCGGTCATCACCTTACAGTTTGTCTTGAGCCTCAATATCGATGTTGCCGAGCAAGAGGTGCAGGCCGCCATTAACGCATCTTCTACTTACTTGCCTACTGACCTGCCTACACCGCCCATCTACAACAAGGTCAATCCCGCGGACGCACCGATTCTGACGCTCGCCCTTACTTCCAACTCGATCCCGCTATCTCAGGTTGAGGACCTTGCCGACACCCGGCTCGGTCCGAAGATTTCTCAGGTTGCCGGCGTGGGATTAGTAAGTATCGGCGGCGGACAAAAGCCCGCCGTTCGTGTTCAGGTCAATCCTACCGCCATCTCTTCATATGGTATTGGCCTCGAACAGATACGCACTGCAATTGCCGATGCCAACGTGGACGAAGCCAAGGGCAACTTCGACGGACCCAGCCTCGCGTACACGATCGGCGACAATGATCAATTGCTTACCGCGAATGATTACAAGCCAATAATTGTTGCCTACAGCAATGGCGCGCCAGTCCGCCTGTCGGATGTCGCCAATGTCGTCGACGGTGCCGAAAACACCAAGCAAGCCGCCTGGATGAACACAGTTCCGGCTGTAATTCTTAATATACAGCGACAGCCCGGGGCCAACATCATTGCCGTAGCCGATCGCGTCAAGACCATCCTGCCGCAGTTGCAATCGCTGCTGCCTGCATCGGTGAAGGTAGTTGTGCTTACCGATCGCACTACTACCATCCGAGCCTCAGTCAAGGACGTCGAGTTTGAGTTGTTGCTGACCATCGCGCTCGTCGTGATGGTCATCTTCTTATTCCTTCGAAATTTGGCTGCCACCGCGATCCCGAGCATCGCCGTGCCTCTCTCTCTCGTTGGCACCTTCGGCGTGATGTACCTGCTCGGCTATAGTCTCGACAATCTCTCTTTGATGGCGTTAACCATCTCTACCGGATTCGTTGTTGATGACGCGATCGTCATGATCGAAAACATCATGCGATTCGTTGAGCAAGGCGATTCCCCTCTTGAAGCAGCGCTCAAAGGATCGCGGCAAATCGGCTTTACAATCGTTTCACTCACGATTTCGCTGATCGCTGTCTTAATCCCACTACTCTTCATGGGCGATATCGTCGGGCGCCTGTTCCGCGAATTCGCAGTCACTCTAGCCGTAACGATTCTCGTATCTGCGGTGGTTTCGCTCACGCTGACCCCCATGATGTGCTCGCGCTTGCTGCGTCATACTCCGTCATCCCGCCAAGGCCGTTTCTATCGCGCCAGCGAACGCGGGTTCGAATCGGTCATTGCGCATTATGGAACCACGCTCCGATGGGTGCTACGGCATGAAGATCTCACTTTGTTGGTGGCCATCGGAACCCTCATTTTGACGATTATTCTCTACACCATCGTCCCCAAGGGCTTTTTTCCCGTACAGGATACCGGAGTTATCCAAGCGACATCGCAAGCTCCTGCCGACGTATCCTTTCCGGCAATGGTCAAAATGCAGCAACAACTCGCCGCCGTCATGCTCAAGGATCCTGCGGTCGATAGCCTATCTTCCTTTATCGGCATCGACGGTACCAATGCGACGGTTAACAGCGGCCGTTTTCTGATTAACCTGAAACCGCTCGATGAGCGCGGCAGTGATAGTAACATCGGCGACATCATCGATCGCTTGCAAAATAATCTCGCCAAGATGAAAGGAATCTCAGCTAACCTGCAGGCCGTTCAAGATCTAACCATCGATGACCGCGTGAGTCCCGCTCAATATCAGTTCAGTCTCGAAGATCCGAGCACTGCCGAACTAAATACTTGGACCGCCAATTTGATCGATCGGCTCAAGACGCTGCCCGAATTACAAGACATCTCAACGGACCAACAAAACGGTGGTCTTGGCGCTCAGCTTACGATCGACCGGCTCACTGCAGGACGGCTTGGCATCACCCCGCAAACTATCGACGACACTTTGTATGACGGTTTCGGCCAGCGTCAGGTCTCGACGATGTTCACCCAGCTAAATCAGTATCACGTAGTACTTGAAGTGGATCCTAAATATCAGAAAAGTCCAAAATCTCTCAACGATATATATCTGCCGGCAACCAATGGCGCGGCGATACCGCTGGGCACATTTACCCACTTCATCCCTCAAACCACCTCGCTACTGGTCAACCATCAAGGTCAATTTCCATCGGTCACGGTCTCCTTCAACGTCGCTCCAGGTTACTCGCTCGGCGACGCCGTCGATGCGATCAATGCTACGGTGAAATCTATTGATATGCCTCGCAGTATAGAGACCGCCTTCCAAGGCAGTGCCGCTGCTTTTCAAGCCTCATTAAAAAACGAACCCCTGTTGATACTTGCGGCGCTCGTTACCGTGTATATCGTTCTGGGCGTACTCTATGAGAGCTACATTCATCCGATAACCATTCTATCAACGCTGCCTTCGGCCGGCGTCGGTGCTCTTCTGGCGTTGATGCTTTGCGGCGATAACCTCAACGTGATCTCTCTGATCGGGATCATTCTGTTAATTGGTATTGTTAAGAAGAACGCCATCATGATGATCGACTTCGCACTCGACGCTCAACGGAACGAGGGCAAAGGCGCACACGAAGCGATTTATGAAGCGTCGCTCTTGCGCTTCCGGCCGATCATGATGACCACCATGGCCGCTTTGCTCGGAGCCTTACCTCTTGCGCTGGGCAGCGGAACAGGGTCTGAGTTGCGGCGTCCGCTCGGAATCGCGATCGTTGGCGGATTGCTCATCAGCCAGATTCTCACCCTTTATACCACGCCGGTGATCTTTCTCGCCTTCGAACGATTAGCCGAACGCGTCGCCGGACATCAAGGCAAATCGGAGTACCCTGGTTCGGTTCCCGCCAGTGCGTCATGACCATTTACGAACCCTTCATCCGCAACTCGGTAGGAACAACTCTTCTGACTATTGCGCTAGCGCTGGCAGGCATCGTAGCTTTTCGTCTGCTGCCGGTCGCTCCGTTGCCTCAGGTTGATTTCCCGACGATACAGGTCCAGGCAACGCTCCCCGGCGGCTCTCCTGAAACCATGGCGTCCTCTGTGGCGACGCCGCTGGAGCGGCAGTTTGGGCGGATCGCGTCGCTAACGGAACTTACCTCCACCAGTTCGCTTAGCACTACCAACATAGTCCTTCAATTCAGCCTCGATCGGAATATCGATGCCGCTGCGCGTGATGTCGAAGCAGCGATCAACGCCGCGCGAAGCCAACTGCCTACGACGCTTCAAAGCAATCCCACTTATCGTAAAGTAAATCCTGCGGATGCGCCGATTCTCATAATTGCGCTCACCTCCGATACGCTGAAGATGGGCCAGATTTACGATGCTGCCGACTCGATTCTCGCGCAGAAACTTTCCCAAATGCCCGGAGTCGGTCAAGTCACAGTTGGCGGCGGCGCATTGCCGGGTGTGCGGGTAGAATTAAATCCCAATACGCTCAACAAATACGGCGTTGGACTCGAGCAAATCCGCACCGTCCTCAGC
>DATKPK010000165.1:0-7772 GCA_035524095.1 Binataceae bacterium (SeqCode)
TCATGGCCGATCCCTTTAAGAAAGCTGAGACCGGCCAGCGCGTCGAGCAGGCATTCGTTGAAATCGTTGGGAAGGCGATAGTTGACCCGAGCAATGCTGATTCCTTTTGATAGCAGGGTCTCGCCGAGGCGGGCATAGAGGCGCTGGGGACCGTCGAAACCGCCGAGCGCTCCGCTGACGCATGCCACAGCACGGCCCTTTCCCTCTGCTTCGTGCAGCAGGATCGGGATGGTGCCCCGGTTGGTCTCGAGAATCGCCCGGCGCATCCCATTCGCACCGTCTTCCACCTGGTAGGAGCTGATCCGCATCGCGAGCCGATCGTCGCTCATGGATGTCGCCTAACCGACCCGGTCGCGTGGGAACTGACCCGGAGTCAGGTGCCGATGGCCTTGTGGAGTTCCGACGCGATCTCGGCGACCGCGCGCTTACCTTCGTCGAGCGCGGCGGCCATACTGACGAACCCGTGGCAGACGCCCTCGTAGCGAGAGATTTTAACGGGTACGCCGGCCTTACGGAGCGCTTCCCCGTAGGCTTCGCCTTCATCGCGGAGCGGATCGTAAGCGGCGGTCAGAACGAGCGCCGGTGGGAGTCCCTTCAGATCTTTTGCCAGCGCCGGACTAGCGTATGGATTGGTCGAGTCGCCAGGCTTGAAGTAATGGCCGTAGAACCAATCCATATCGGCTTTCGATAGGATATAGCCGTCCTTCATGAATTCTTTTTGTGACGGCGTGCTGTTGGAGGCATCAGTCGCGGGATAAATCAGCGCCTGATATGCGATCTTTGGCGCGCCGCGATCGCGCGCCATCAACGTAACTACTGCGGCGAGGTTCCCGCCAGCGCTATCGCCACCGACCGCGATCTTATCGGCATCGACGCTGAGCAGCGCCGTATTTGCGCCAACCCATTTGGTCACGGCGTAGCAATCTTCTGGAGCGGCCGGAAACTTATGCTCTGGCGCAAGCCGGTAATCAACCGAGATCGTCACAATGCCGGCCTGCTTAGTGAGATCGCGGCAGAGCGAATCGTGGGTCTCTATATTGCCGATAACCCATCCGCCACCATGGAAATAGATTAGGACACCGAAGGGTCCGCGGCCCGCAGGTGAGTAGATACGAACGGGTATGTCGCCGGCTGGTCCCGGCAGTTTGCGATCTTCGACCCGCCCGATTTCCGCTGGATTACCGCGGAACGCCGCAAACATTACGTCGATCGCCTGACGCGCCTCTACCGGACTCATGGCGTGGAAGGGCTTGCCACCAGCGGCTGCAGCCTGGTCGAGAATCGCCTGCATTTGCGGGTCGAGCGCCATAATTGTGCATCTCCAGAGTGATTTGGCTGCAGTCCTATTGCAGCCGCGCTTGTTACTTAGGGTAAATGACTGCGAGTTTGCAAGGCCAGCGCAATCGATAGAACGGCTTCAGCGAGGCAACGAGGCAACTTGGTACTGTTGAATTTACCAGAAGGGAAAGTAACGCTAATCGCGCTGGCCATTCTCCGGGTGAGCTAATTATTGAAGGCAGGTAAAGTGTTATGTTGTTTTTGCTGCGAGCTTATATCGACAAGCCCGACGACGTATCGAATAAGGAATTTTACACAGTCTGGCGCCAAGAATCCGAGGCTGCGCTCGCCGCGCTCAAAGCGGGCGCGATCAAAGGTATCTGGAAGGCAGCGGGACGGCCCGAAGTGATCGCGATCCTGGACCTGCCTGGCGCTGACGACCTCGATCAGGCAATTCTTTCGCTGCCGATCTGGAAGCTTGGCTATTCGCATTTCGCGCGCGACGTCGAAATCGTCCCGTTGCGGCGTTACGAAGATTGGGCCGAAGACCTGAAGAAACTCTCACAGGAATAAGTTAGATGTCACGCGCGGCCGGTCGTCGCGGCCGCGCCACACTAACTGATGACGCGGCGCAAATCGTTGAAGAATTCGGGATAAGTTTTGGCGGCGCAGGCCGGATTGCTGATCCGCAGGCCGGGCTGGCGCAGACCCGTTACCGCGAACGCCATCGCGAGCCGATGGTCATCGTAGGTTTCGATCGTGGCTGGATGGAGTTGCGACGGCAGAATTGTCAGGCCGTCGTCATGCTCCGTCACGGCTGCCCCGACACGTGCCAACTCAGTCGCCAGCGCGCGAATGCGGTCGCTTTCGTGATGGCGAATGAAACCGACCTGACGAATTCGTGTCGGCGAGGAGGCGAACGGCGCTATCGCGGCCAGCGTCGGCACCGTATCGGGAATGTCGTTCATTGCGATGTCGATGCCGAGCAAATTCCCTTTGCCGGTAACCGTGACCGCATCGAGGCGCCAATCCACCTGCGCGCCCATCCGTTCGAGAATAGTAAGAAAGCTGAGGTCACCCTGCACCGAATTACGCCGCATCCCGGTTAGCGTCACCGACCCACCGACGAGGGCTGCGGCGGCGGCAAAATAGCTGGCGCTCGAGGCGTCGGGTTCGACCGTGAAATCCATCGCATGGTAATGCTGCCCGCCCGGCACGACAATTAGTTCGCCGTCCGTCGTGCTCGCGGCACCCCACTGCTGCATCAAACGCAGGGTCATCAGAATGAAGGGCCGTGCGGTATCGCCGTTGACTTTGAGCCGGAGTCCGTCACGCCAAAACGGCGCTGGTAGCAGAAGCGCTGAGACAAATTGTGACGAGAGGCTGGCGTCAATCGTCGCTTCACCGCCTTTGAAGAGCGCCGTCGATATATCGATCACGATCGGGGGGCACGCGTTCTCGAATTCGCTTACGGCGCTGACACCAAGGCCATTCAATGCGTCGAGCAACGCGCCGATGGGACGCTGACGCATCCGCGCATTACCGTCGAGCCGGTAACGTCCATGGCCTAGCGTCAGAAAGCCCGCGATGAAGCGCATCGCGGTACCCGCGCCACCCGCGTCCAAATCGGCTGATGCGGCTGGGATAGTGCCGCCACGTCCATCTATGGTGATGCGAGGTTCATACGTATCAATCGCGACTGCAAAGCCGAGCGCGGTAAGCGCCGCTGTCATGCGAGCTGTGTCGTCGCTAAGCAGGACGTCACGCAGCGTAGAGCGGCCGTCGGCCATCGCCGCCAGCAGCATCGCGCGGTTAGTGATGCTTTTTGATCCGGGTACCTGAATTGAGCCGTTCAGTGGATGCGTCGGCTGGGTTATCTCAATGCTATCGAATGGCACTAGGGAGGAGCTTAGCCGTTGCAGCGAGACTCACTCAACGACATTTTCATAACGGGCGCGCTACCCTAGGAGCGTTGCGCGGACAACGCACGGCTGCGAGATTGCAATCGATGCCGCTGACTGGAGACAAAATCGTTCAACCCGAAATCTATCAACGGCTGATCAGGCCAATACTGTTTCGCTTCGACGCGGAAGCCGTCCATCGCCTGACTTTGGCGATCTTGTCGCGATGGCCCGCACGACAGCCAATCGTGGATTCGCCGCAGCTTGCGGTTAATCTCTTCGGCCTCCGCTTCGCTAATCCAGTTGGGCTTGCCGCCGGGATGGACAAAGACGCACGCGCAATTGCGGCGTGGCAGTCGCTCGGCTTCGGTTTCGCCGAATTGGGCACGATCACGCCGCAGGCGCAGCCTGGGAATCCGCGTCCGCGCATCTGCCGCCTGCCGAATCATGGCGCGATGATCAACCGGCTAGGATTTCCTAGCGAGGGGATGGAAGTCGTCGCTAGGCGGATCAAAGCAGTGCGCCGACGCAAGCTTGGGATGCGTCTCGCGCTTAATTTCGGGCCAAACAAGGAGACGCCGCCGGAAAAAATCGCTGCTGACTATGCGGCGTTAATGGCACGATGCGGCAGCCTGGCAGACTTCGTCGTGGTGAATCTATCGTCGCCTAACACGCCGGGTCTGCGCGACTGGCAAGCGCCTGAGCGTATTCGCACGATTGTCGAGGCTCTTCGAACAGCTGAATTGCCCGAGGCTCTGCGGCCGCGGACGCCGTTGGTGATGAAAATCGCGCCGGATCTGGAGCTGCCGGTCATCGATGAAATTGCGGCTACCGCACTCGGTTTGAAAATTGATGGCATCGTCGCAACCAATAGTACGATCAAACGCGCCGAAGTTGGAGTGACGAGTCCCTATCAAGGAGGATTGAGTGGCCAGCCCCTGACGAATCTCGCGCGCGGCCTGATCGCCCGAGTCTATCGTGCAACTGGTGGCAAGCTGCCAATCATCGGCGTCGGCGGGATTGCATCCGCCGAGGATGCTTGGGGTCATATTCGAGCCGGTGCCAGTCTGGTCGAGTTTTATACCGGGATGATTTATCAAGGCCCGGGATTAGCCGCCTCGATCAAAATGGGGTTGCGGCAGTTACTCGCTCGTCACGGATGCCGTTCCATTAGCGAAGTAGTCGGAGCGGACGTATAAGCTATCACGTGCGCAGTTGCGTGCGATTGCGCTAGCCTGATGGTGAAAAATCTGTCGTAGCTTGGAGGGAGGATGGCTGACAGCGGACAGAATTTGTTAGCGGACGCGGCGTGGCTTGCCGCACGTGGCGGCAACGGTCCCGTGCTGATCGACACACGGCCTGCGGATGTCTTCTGGCAGGGTCATTTGGAAGGGGCGCGCCATTTCGACCCGTTTCCTTTCCATCATAGCGACACTGGCGAACCCGCGATGCGCGAGTTTCGCGGACAACTCGAATGGATTTTCTCGGCCTTGGGCATCAGCGGTCAGGAAACTGTGGTGTTCTATGAAAACGACTCCGGTATGCGCGCGACGCGCGCGGCTTGGGCGCTGATCTATATGGGGCACCGGGATGTGCGGATCCTCGACGGCGGATTGAAACAAGCCGCCACGCTCCCGCTGGTCTCGACGGTCGCGGCGTACGCGCCGACGAACTTTAAGAGTGCGCCGCAAGAAACCGAAATCGCCTCGCACACTTATATTCGTGAGCGGATCGGCGGGCCAGGAGTGCAAATTTTCGACGTTCGCACCGATGAGGAATATTACAGCGAGCGAGTGCGTGCGCGGCACGCCGGCGCGATACCCGGCGCGGTCCATCGTGACTGGGTTCAGAACCTCGGAACTGACGGGCGCTTCAAACCGGCCCAGCAGTTGCGGACTGAATTCGAGACGCTCGGGTTGCGTGCCGAAAATGAAATCGTACCTTACTGCCAGGGTGGTTATCGTTCGGCCAACGCCTATTTCGCATTACGGCTCGCGGGCTATCCGCGAGTACGGAACTATCTCGGCTCATGGGGCGAATGGGGTAATCACGACGATCTGCCAATCGACCATCCGCGACGCAAATCAGCATAGATGGCGGCTCGTATCATCCTGCTGACCGGATTCGAGCCGTTCGGCGGAGAAACCTCTAACCCTTCATGGGAAGTGGCGTCGCGTCTTGCACGAACGAAGTTCGGCAGTGCGGAAGTGAAAGCCGCGCGGTTACCTGTCGATTGCAAACGCGCAGCGAGCGAAATCAAAACTGCGATCGCTCGCCTCAAACCGGTGGCCGTGATCGGACTCGGGCAAGCTGGGGGAAGAACGGCGTTGTCGATTGAAAAGGTCGCGATCAACCTGGCTGATGAACGCGCTGATCGTGAATCCGGCGAGCAGGCAGCCGGACGCGCGATCGTACGTGGCGGTCCCGATGCCTATTTCGCACGCTTGCCGATCGCTTCGATAATTGAGGCGATCACGAAGCGAGGCATTCCTGCGGCTATGTCACTCAGCGCCGGGGCTTATGTCTGCAATACAGTGATGTATGTGACGTTGCATCAGCTACGGCGGCTGCCCGATGTAGCAGCCGGCTTTATCCACTTGCCCTTCGAGGCACGGCAAGCCGTGCGTCATTCATCCACTCCGAGCATGACCGTGGACCTGATGACCGCCGGAGTCGAGACAGCGCTGACAGTAGTGGCGAAACGGCTGAAGCGAAAGAAATAAAGGACCCAGCTATGCGGGTTGAAGGAGAATGAAAGGACTAACGATGCTGAGTAACCGGATTATGATTTTGTTAGTGAGTGGTGCCGCATGCCTGATGGCCAGCGGATGTTTCTCGTGCACCTATCAGAGCAGCACGCCGCCAAAGACAGTCGTAGTGCAGCCGGTGCCGGCAACCACTACTACCGTCGTGCAGCCGTCGAATTAATCGTCCTGCGCTGGCGAGTTGCGCTCGATCCTCCTTGTTTGGAGGATCGAGCCGAAGGGATTCGTCAAACGAGAATTACTTGATCGCGACCGCGTTGGGCGGCGAGGCGATCCCGCCGCGCAGATGAAGCGGCACCGACACGAGCATGAACTCCCATCGACGGTCAGCCGCGCAATCCTCAGCAAGCTTATCGAGTACGAATTGCTCGCCCAGCGGCAAGCCAAGCAGTGAGAGCGTGCGGTAATGAAGAGCGCCGTCATCCTTGAAGTCCCATGGCCAAGGCTCGACCGCCGGACAGTCGGTGCCGATTGCGGCGACACGGTTGTCCCATAACCAGGCAACCATCTCGCGTCCCGGATCGATGCCACAGGCCTCGAGCTTATCTAGTGGCGCCATCGCACGCTTCTGGTCATCGCTTGAATTCAGATAAGCCTGCATCCAACCCGTTCGCACGAGCAGAATTGTGCCAGGCTTGAGTTGCGCGCCTTGAGAGTCAAGTGCGCCCTTAAGATCAGCGAGGCTGTAGACCTCATTCTTGAGCGGATTAACCGGCCGGCCCTGTGCGGCCCGATACGCGAAAGCGTCGACCAGAAGGCCGCGGCCAACGAACCGATCCGCCCAGTTGTGGATACCAAGCTTGTTCGAGGCGCGAATCTCGCCGTCCTTCACACCATTGTAATAGGCCTGTGCGCGTAGATTGCCCACATGGCCGAGGCCGTCCCATTGGCTGCCTTCCTGCGTATTGTAGCCGTCGAGGACGTCGTCGAAGCCCAGCAGGCCATAGCTCTCGAAGCTCTTCTTGGTATGATGCACGGGCTCGCGATTGAACAATGGTGGACTGGCGTAATTGATCGGGGTGTCGAGCCGGAAGATTTTGCCGTTGCGCACAAGACGCGCCGCTTCGACCACCCCTTCAGCGGTCAGAAAGTTAACGCATCCGGTTTCGTCGTTATCGCCGAACACGCCCCAATTGGAATCGGCGGGGGCACCGGGCTTGACGGGAAGCTGAGCAAACTTTGGAAGCCTATCAAAGTCAATTTTAGCCATAAACGATTCTCCAATTGCGTCTTTACTTGAAACTTCAAGCATATCCCGAACGTGTAACAGTAGCGCGCCATGGGGCGGCCGCGTTTGTCAAGTGGTGTTGAATTATCTGAGCGTATTTACGTCAAGACATGCGACTGAGAGTTAGCTAGGTTGGTTGCGAGTTCATGATCGCGGGTCATCAGCTAGAGTAAGGCGGATTATGGCGGACAGTGGAAAGGCGGGCGGCGTGGAACAGTCGGAAATTAAGGATACTGGATGGAAATTACGCGTGGCTCTCGCTGCGGTCCTCCGGCTGGTACCGTTCTTCACCGCGATGGTCTTGATGGTGATCCTGTGGGGAGCTTGCGGTGGCGGCCTATTTCCGCAAGCCGCGGCCTCTTCGTCCTCGACCGGGGGAACCGGAACTCCGACCCCTGGGTCCGGCAGTTTTCTCTATGTAACCAACTACGCCGCCGGTGACGTCATCGCGTACCACCGCAATCCGAAGACTGGTGGCATAACGTCAAGCACTGTGGCGGCTGCCGGCACAGTGAATGGTCCGGTTGGCCTTGGCACGGCTACCAACGGGATCCCTTACCTCTACGTGGCGAATTCGGCTGATAACGCAATTTATCAGTA
>DATKPK010000166.1:0-13248 GCA_035524095.1 Binataceae bacterium (SeqCode)
GCCCACGCTGGCCATCGCCATCATCTGGATCATCATGCGATCGCTTTCGCGTGGTACCGTGCCCCATATCACCAAGACGCCGTTATGCATCTGGCATCTGACTGCGCGGTAGCCGCTGGCAAAGAGCAGTGTACGCAGCCCGTCGAGATTCGGCTCCAGCATCCCGGCGTTAGGCGGTATCCCCGCTTCTGCCATCGGCGGATTAACCACGCCCGGCTCAGATGTTCCGCTCTCATCGTCGCGCGGTCCGACTTGATACATGAAGTGTATGAGGCGCGCTCCGAGCCATAGCGCCGCTATCAGTGGGAGCCATAGCCAAGGCCGGCGCCTGCGCCGCCGCCTCCATCGCTCTTCGCGCCGATCTCTCATCTGATCGCGATAGCGCGGTAAGCCGTCGCCCGCGCCACCGGCCCTAGAGGCTACGTCGCCCAGAATTTGCGTCTCTGCTTCAGCGTCGTGCCCGAGGGCGATCGGCGTCGCCGCGCCATTAACGCTTGCCGCACAATACGAGCAGAAGCGCGAGTCCGCGGGGATAATTCGGCTGCATTGCGGGCATGCGATCTCGCTCAGCACTGTGACCGTAGTCGGTGCGTTTGCCTGGATTGCCGGTTCCGCGACCGCTTCGGGTTCTGTGGCTGCGTCATTTCCCAACACGTTGGTCGCTGCGCCACGCGCCGCTGTCAGTTCTATAGGAGTCTTCAGCGGCAGACGTAATTGCGATCGCGCTGGATTCTGCATCGGCGCCACTGCGATCGGCACACCCGTCTTGATTTCGATCAGCCGCCGCTTGAACTCAGTCGCGTCGCGCATGCGATTGACGACATCATAGGCCAGCGCTTGATCAACCACTGCCGCCAGCGCAGGTTCCATGTCCGGGCACAGTTTGCGCAGAGGTGGAAAGCTGAAGGGGGGTTCGTTCGCTGGATCACGTCCGGAGAGCGCCTGATGCATCGTCGCACCCAGCGCGTACAGGTCTGAGCGCGCCTCCACCTTGCCGCGATATTGCTCGGGCGGGGCATAGCCCTGCGTCCCGATCATCGTCGCGTTGGTCATCGGGGCGAAGTGCCGCGCGATCCCGAAATCGATCAGCTTTGCCATTCCATCCGGCGTCAGCATTACATTCGACGGTTTCAGATCGCGATAGATTACTGGCGGATTCAGCTCATGCAGGTATTCGAGTGTCTCGAGTACCTGAATCGCCACGTCGATTATCCGGGCCGATTCGAGCTTGCCGCCTCGCGCTTTGAGTTCGTCCTCCAGCGTCGCGCCATCGATATATTCCATCACCAGATAGTGACGGTTCGCTTCACTGAAGCGGTCGAAGATCCGCGGGATGTGCTCGTTGTTGAGTTGCGCGAGCATATCGGCCTCGCGCTGGAACGCAGCCACAGCCTGCTGCTGCATCTCGGGGCTGGTGAAGCTGTCGACCATCTCAGCCAGCGCGCAGCGCCGCGCCGAGAGCCGGAGGTCCTCCGCCAAATAGACCAGTTTCATCCCGCCGCCACCGAGCGCCCGGCTGACCCGGTACCGCCCCCCTACGATGGTGTTCGGCGCGATCATCTATGCGGTTAGCTGCCTCACAATCAGGCGTAAGCCGTATTCATGATTAAAAGAGCGGTTATGGACGTGGCCCGCTCGCCGACAGGCTGCCTCGGCCCCGCGTGAAGGCGGTTTCCCGCACCGATCCTGACAATGCGGCATTCGCTGCACAAATTATGTGGAGCAAAAAGCCGATCGGCGGCGCCGCCGAATACACAATCGACACGCTGCCAAACCATAGCAGCGCTTTCCAAGGATGGCCCTTGTAAAGCTGCCCGAAGCCCGGGATCACGCTCAGGATTAACGCAATCAATGGCCGCCAGCTAAGCTCCTGTCGAAACCATGTTGACGCTGCGAGCGGTGCGCCGCATTGTTTGCAGAAGTTCGCATCGTTGACGCACAAGCGTTCGCCGCATTGTGCGCAGAATCGGGGCCGCCCGTTTCTTTGATTGCCTATGGCGGTCATTTCTTGAATCGGCCGATTCGCAGTCCTGACTATCTAAAGAATGTAAGGACGGCGTCGCCTAATTTCACCTTGGCCCCATCGCCGACCGTCGCCTCAGTCACCGGGCTGCCATCGACGAACGTTCCATTCTGACTGCCGAGGTCGCGTATGCGATAGCTGCGCCCGCTGCCTTCAATTTCTGCGTGATGGCGCGAGACCGAAGCATGATTGATCACCACGTCGTTGTCGAGTGCACGCCCGAGCCGCATGACGCTGCCAGTTTTGATGGTATAACGCTGCCCGTCGTCTGCCATCAGATAAGCGCCCGATCCGTTGCCGGCATGCTCGCCCGATGACGCCGCCGCATTCTCTGGCATCGACGGAACCGGCCTCGTCGGCTCCGTCTGGCTCCTCATCGGCGTCGGCGGTCTGAGGCCTAGATTTGCCCTTTGCGACGCCTGGGCGCCCACCCGCTCATGAAACACCATCTCATAATTGCTGATTCCGATTTGGTCGCCGTCATGCAACTCCACCGTCTCGACTCGGCTCCCATTGACCGTCGTGCCTTGCGCCACCGCCAGATTCCGCAGGGTATAGCCGTTTCCTTTGCGTTCGATCACCGCATGGCGCGGTTGCACCCCGTTATCGCCGAACAGTCCGACGTTATTTTCTTCGGCTCGCCCGATCATCGCGGTCGCGCCTTCGAGGCGGAATTGGCGCCCTCGCAGGCGGCCTGCCTCAACCGTCATCCAGGCCGTCTTGGTGAGTTCCTGCACCAGCCCGATGAACAGTCCGATCGCTAATCCGATTCCCGCGAATCCGATGAGCCGTGACAGCAGGCCCGTCTGAGTCATGAATCCGACGAAGTCAAAAAGAATGCCTCCGGTGAAGCCTCCAATCGCTCCGCCGATCGCTCCCTTGGCGATATTCTCGACCGAGAACGAGGCCAGCCCGACGCCAATACCGAGCATCAGCCCAATCAGCGTCCAGCCCGTCACTCGCGCAAGGATCAGGTATTCCAACGAACCGTTTTGACCGATGCTCCACCCGCCGGCCGCAAGTATGTCCGAGAAAATTCGGTCTGATAGACGAGAACCGATCGCGGCAAGAACGAAACAGATAAGGAAGGCTCGCAAGAAGCGCCGCTGCGCGTGCGGCGTTACCTCCAGCGTTTTGCCATCGAATGCGAGGATCAGGCCGCCGATCAAACCGCCGAGCAGCGCACTAGTGAGCGTTCCGGCCCAGATACTAAATGCTGTGGGCACTTCGTTCAGCGAATGCCCGTGGCTGACGATCTCGATTGGCGCCCAACCGATCACACCGCCGGCCAAGCCAGCCATCGCCTTGAACCACAATTCACGCCGATCAACCGACTGATTCATCAGCTTCATCAGCGAACCTCGACGAACTTCATCGACCGTCCATCAGCTCCGGTCTAAGCACCGGCCCTCGAATCCAAACGATTTTCGCTCCGCTCGGACGCCCGGATCCAGTAGAGCCCGCTAGCGAGCCCTACCGTCAATGATAGCCGTCGCGACGTTTTCGCAAAACATTTCTTCGGGCCAAGGCCGAATCTCAAGGATGGCAGCCGCTCAGTTCTCGCTGCAGCCGTGCCAATGAAGAGGATGGCGAATAACTAGAGCGATACTTTAGTTATTCGCCAATGGATATTCTTAAGGCAGATGCGGTCCGAATGTTATATAGATTGGCTCGCCGAGATTCGTATCTTTCTTGGTCGCGAGAATTCCCCGCACCGGCGCCGAGCTCCCGTTTGTCAGTTCCGATGGCGTGAATTCGACGATGCTGCCATCACCAACCTTGGACGATTGGCTCGTCTGTCTGGAATGATTAGCGACCCAAAGGTCTCCAGCGTTGTCAAAAGCCAAGCCATAGGGGTTGGAAAAACTCGTCAAACTGCCGAACGCCTTGGAATCTACAAATACGTTAGGGCCCAGCGTTATTGCAGGCGAGGGCGACGACCCACCGGTACCCGTCAGGTCGCCCGAAGCGAACATTTCAACGCCACCTGCGCCGCTGCTTCCACCGAGCGCGAACGCCACCCATAAATTTCCATTGGCATCGAAAGCGATACTGGAAGGTCCATTGAGCGCTCCACTGATCGAGGTATCCGCCACGATTAGGGTCTGATTCGGACCAGTTCCGTCTGCGAGCTGTTGAGCGGTATATTCGACGATTGTCTGCTGCTCATCTTCCGGATTACCAGTGCTGATCACGCCGCCCGACAACCACAAATCGCCCGCCTTATCAAATGTCAGAGCGGGATCGATGTCCGTCTGTATAGCGCCAGTTTCGATCGCAATAGTCGGATTGGGAGATTGCACCAGTTCTTTACCCCGCGCTAGTTGTTCGCTCGTGTATTCAAGCAGTGCGGGCAATCCTGATGTCAACGTTCCTCCTTCGGTCTCCGTCCACAAATTTCCTTGGCCGTCGAACCCTAGACTCTGCGGACAAGTCAGATACTCAGGAATTCCGGTCGTGGATTCTGCCGGGTCCTGGATTACATTAGTTAATTTCCCCCCACCTATAGTCGCCAGGTGTTTTAATTCAGCGGCACTCAACTCTATCAGGAAGCCCGATGCGGTCTCTCCACTGCAGAAGGCCAGCCACAAATTCCCCGCAGCGTTGAAGGTCAGTGCATTCAATGTCGCACCCTCCACTGTGACGCTGATACCGGCGGAAGCGACCGTACCGGTATTCTTGCTCAGTCCTTTTTCCGCGAAAGTCGATATGTCAGAACGACCGACCGTGTTCACGACCCATAATGCCAGAGGTGTTGGCGTAGGGGTCGGCTTGGCCTTCTTAGCCTGTCCGGTTTGCTGCGCGTAGAGAGCAGCCGTAACCCATCAGCGAGGCCATCAATACTGCCACTGCGAGCACTACAAAGCCGCGATAAAAAGAACTTATTCTCATTGAATTAGATAAACCAGATTTCAACCTATATCCGCTATCTACCGCATACTATCGCTCTAGATTGATTGTCAAGGTATCGAGCCTTGGCGACTCTACCTCTCACGCCTCCAGCCGTGCTATGAGAAGGCGAACAGTCTAGGAGTTGCTCTCGATGGATATCGGCTTTATTCTCGCCGTCACCGATCAGACTGGCGACCTCGCACAAATTGCCTGCACCCTCGAATCGTCGGGTTACGAGTCGCTCTGGATCCCGGAGCATCCGGTGATTCCAGTCGCGATGAAAACGCTCTTTCCGTTCACACCTGATAACAAACTGCCTGAGCATTATGCCCGCTGGCCTGATCCCTTCGTCGCACTGACCGTTGCCGCTTGTGCGACGACGCGTCTCAAGCTTGGTACGGGCATCTGTCTTTTGCCCGAGCGCGAGCCTCTGATTACCGCGAAGGTTGCCGCCAGCCTGGACTTTTATTCGAATGGCCGTCTGATTCTCGGCGTCGGTGCTGGATGGCTGCGCGAGGAAACTGAGGTCATGGGCGCCAACTTCGGCACGCGCTGGAAGCTCACACGCGAGACCGTCGAAGCCTTGCGTGTCCTATGGACTCATCGCGAGGCCTCGTACACTGGAGAGCTGGTCAAATTCGCCGCCGTACGCAGCGAACCCAAGCCCGTACAGAAGCCCCATCCGCCGGTGCTGCTCGGCGCGCACGGCGACAAGGCGCTTGATCGCGTCGCCCGCACCTACGACGGCTGGATGCCCATCGTTGAAGGACCGGATCAACTGAAGCGTGACGTCGCGACGCTCCGCAAGCTCACCCAGCAGCACGACCGCAATCCTGACAAGCTCTCGATTTCCCCATTTGTCGACCCGGGCGAAAACGGCCCTTCGTTGGACGACCTGAAACGTTATCGCGACGCCGGCGCCACTCGGGTGATTTTGTTTTCGCAAGCGATCGCTGCCGAGACCGCCGCTGGCAAGGCGCTCGATTTCATCAAACGGTTCGCCCCTTCGGTCGAGCGGGCGGCGCAGGTCAACTAACTATTGACGTAATATAGCGAGTATTGAGCATCTGCTTGCTCACGAACCTCACTGAATTGAGTAGGTCAAGCGGTTGCTGCAAGCTCGAACCGCTGCAAATCCTCCAAGGAGAAGCGTTATGCATGTCGGCTACGGTGCAGTCTTTCAGAACCCCAATAATAAACTGAGTGATCGCGATGTGTGGCGCAACGAAATCCGCTTCTGCGAGATGGCGGAGCCGCTCGGCTTCGACTCCGTCTGGTCGATCGAACACCATTTCGACGACTACACGATGTGCCCCGACCCGGTTCAATTTCTCACCTATATGGCCGGCCGCACCAAGACTGCGAAGCTTGGCTCGATGGTCGTCGTTCTGCCCTGGCACGATCCGATTCGCGTTGCCGAGCAGGTCGCGATGCTCGATCACGTCTCCGACGGCCGCTTTATTTTCGGTATCGGCCGCGGGCTCGCGCGCATCGAGTATGACGGTTTCCGTCTCGATCAGAACGAAGGGCGCAATCTCTTTGTCGAATATGCGCAACTGATTATTGACGCGCTCGAAAAAGGCTACATGGAAGGCGGCAGCTTCACGCGCCAGCCCCGCCGGGAAATCCGTCCCTTCCCGTTCAAGTCCTTCAAGGGCCGCACCTACGCGGCGGCCGTCTCGCCCGAGTCGATGCCGATCATGGCGAAACTAGGTGTCGGCCTTCTCGTCATTCCGCAAAAGCCGTGGGATGCGGTCAAGAAGGACTTCGAGGTCTACCATCAGGTGTGGCGTGAAGTTAACAGCGCGACGCCTCCACCAAAACCTCTCAGTGGCGGGTTCGTCTTCGTCGATGAAAATAAAGATCGCGCCGAAGAGCAAGCGATGAAGTGGCTATCCGAAAACTATAAGACCGTCATCAAACATTATGAGATGACATCTAATAAGTTCGGTACGGCCAAGAGTTACGAGTTCTATAGCCAGGTCGGCAAGTTTATCGCCAAGCACGGTATCGACGGCGCTGCCGCCGACTTCGCCCAGTTGATGCCGTGGGGTACGCCCGATCAGGTTCTTGAGAAGCTATCGATGATTCGCAACACCATCGACGCCAACGGCTTTATGCTCAATTTCAGTTATGCTGGCATGCCCTACGACGAGGCCGAGCGCAACCTGAAATGCTTCGCCAAGCACGTGTTGCCCGAAGTGAAGAAATGGAGGACCGAACCGCTGCATGAGCCTGCGTCGTTGACGATGCCTGCTCACGCCGCCTAATCAAATCCGCTAGCGCGCACTCTCTTATGATTGTAGTGCGCGCTTTGTTAGCTGAATGAGACCGGTCCATTAGATTCAGGACTGGCCTCGTATTCTTAATGTCACAGTTGCAGCCCATCACTGCGGAGAACGATGGCTCAGCGACCGGCTGCTGGTAGGGAATAGCCGATGAAACCTCCGATTCGCGTTCTTGCCCTAACGCTTTTGCTCGTTTCTCTCACGCTCGCTCCGCGAATCGCCCGCGCTGATCTGTTGAAGGTCGGCGATCCCGCACCTGATTTCTCGACTCAAGCCATCGTTGGCGATCAGACCGAAACTATTAATCTCAGCGCTCTCAAAGATCGCACGGTCGTCCTATACTTCTATCCCAAGGACTTCACCTCAGGATGTACCAAGGAAGCCTGCGCCTTTCGCGACGGTTACGCGAAGCTGAAAAAAGCTGGTATCGTTCTTCTTGGATGCAGCATTGACACTGCCGATTCCCATCGCAGCTTCATCAAGCAATACAATCTGCCTTTCCCGCTGCTGGTCGATCCAGACAAGAAAATTGCCGATGCCTACGGTGTCGAAAATGGCATTATAGGCCTCGGCCTTGATAGCCGTGTCACTTACGTCATCAAGGACGGCAAGATCGTCAGCGTCTATCCCAAGGTCGATCCGGCGCTCAACGCCAGCCAGATCATCCACGACTTTGGCTCCAGTCAGCCCTCCACCGCAATGAACTAGACTAGACTTCTCCGACACGCCTCAATCTCCAACGCAAGTTTAGTGTTGGTACTCTGCGCAACGTGATCGCGCATTGACGCCCGTTCAGCCAAAGGCATAGAAGAGAAGCCGATATCTTTCACGGGAGGTGCCGCGCTGATGGAACTCAACCTGCCTCAAGTTGACGTCGGCCTCTTCACCAACCGCATCAACGAAATGAAGGCCTTCTACGGCGGAACGCTCGGGCTTCAGTTTGATTCGGAGCTTCCGATTGGCGACGCTTTCACTCAGCACCGCTTCGCCGCCAATGGTTCGATCATCAAGCTGATGGAGGCGCGCAATCCCTTGCCGCGCCGTCATCCCGGCGGTTACGAGACGATCATCATCGCGTCGAACCGCTTCCCGCAGCCTGAGGCCTTCAACGATCCTGACGGCAACTCAGTCGTCTTCGTCCCTCCCGGCCGTGATGACGTGAACCAAATCGAAGTGCGTCTAGGTGTCAGCGATGTTGATCGCTTCGACGCCTTTTACACCGGAGCCTTGGGCGCTGTCGCGATTGGCGGGCATCGCTACAGAATCGGCGAGACTGTCTTTGCGACCTTCCGACATCCCTTGGCAAAAGCCGTCAGGCCCGCTCCGCTGGCAAATCTTCTCGAAGTGGTTAAAGCGATGGCTGTGCTCGGCATCCGCTACATTTCGATTCATGTTAAAGACTGTGACGCGGCTTTCCAGTCGGCGACGGCTGCTGGCGCCACGATCGGAGTTGCACCTGCGACCTTCGGTACTGTCGCACGCGCCGCATTCGTGCGCGATCCCGACGGTAATTTTATCGAGCTTGCAGTTTCAAATCTGAAACGGGGTTAAACGACGGGTGCGCTATTCAGATAAAAAAGTTCTTCCGCCGCCGCTGGTTCGGCTGATCCAGCGGCCACCAGCGCGTACACTTGCCTTCGCAACCAAGTGCGAGGTGACGAGATGGCAAGTAGCGGGCTTCGACTGGATTCATGGAGTAAGGTTCAGGGTTCCCCGACTCCTCTCGGCGCCACTTGGGTCGATTCGATCAAGTCCTGGAACTTCGCGCTTTACTCCACTGACGCGATCAGTGTCCGCCTGCTCATCTATGGCAAGGACGACTTCGTCCGTCCGATTCAAAGCTTCGATCTCGATTCCCGCCTGAACAAGACCATCCGGGTATGGCACATCCTCGTGCCTGCTTCGGCCGTACCTGGCGCCATATACTATGGGTTCAAAGTGAGCGGCCCTTACGATCCGTCTCAAGGTCAGTACTTCGATTCCGGTAAGGTTCTACTCGACCCCTACGCTCGCGGCATCTTTCTGCCGCCGAACTTCTCGCGCGGAGCGGCGGCTTCGCCGGGTCCCAACGACGGCAAGGCGCCGCTCGGTATTCTGCCCGCCAAGACTCCGCCAGTTGAGCTTCCTGACCATCGACCGGCACCTCACACGTCTGACCTTATTGTCTACGAACTCCACGTCCGCAACTTCACTAACGATTCTAGTTCCGGCCTCGATACCTCAACACGCGGCACTTACGCCGGAGTCATCGCTAAGATTCCTTATCTAAAGGAGCTAGGCATTACCGCCGTTGAGCTGATGCCGATTCATCAGTGGGATCCTCAGGAGGGTAGCACCTGGGGTTACATGACACTCGGCTTCTTTGCGCCGCATAATGGCTATGCGCGCGGTGCCGACCCGCATAACGCTCTCGCGGAGTTGCGCGAATTGGTCGACGCGCTTCATGCCGCCGGGATCGAAGTAATTCTCGACGTGGTCTATAACCACACCACTGAAGGTAATCAGCTCGGTCCCAATTATAGTTTTCGTGGTATCGACAATTCGACTTATTATCTGCTAAATCCCAACGATTTTTCCGAGTTCATCAATGACAGTGGCTGCGGCAACGATCTGCGTACAGCCCATCCTGCCGTCCGTCAGTTAGTCACCGATAGTCTGCGGTATTGGGCGACGACTCTAAACGTTGATGGGTTCCGCTTCGATCTCGCGAGCATTCTCACCCGCGACGAAGATGGCGCTATCTCGCTCGATCCACCAGTGATTTCGGAGATTAGTGGCGATCCGCATCTTTCCAGTCTCCGTCTCATCGCCGAGGCTTGGGATCCGGCTGCCTATGAACTAGGGCGTGGCTTTCCCGGCCTTACCTGGCGTCAATGGAACGGCAAGTATCGCGACGACGTGCGCAGCTTCGTTAAGGGCGACGCTGCCATGGTTCCGTCCCTGATGACGCGGCTTTACGGCAGCAGCGACCTCTTCTACGACGACACGAATACGCAGTACCGTCCATATCAGAGTGTCAACTTTATCGATTGCCACGACGGGTTTTGCATGTACGATCTGGTCGCCTACAACAACGACGGCCAGCATAGCTGGAACTGCATCAGTCCCGGTGATAGCGAAACCTCGCCGTCGGTTGCTGTGCTACGCAAACAGCAGGTCAAGAACTTCTGCGCGCTGCTAATGCTCGCGAACGGCACCCCGATGTTCTGTGCGGGAGACGAGTTCATGCACACTCAGAACGGTAACGACAATCCGTACAATATTGACGGTCCCTCGGTATGGCTGAACTGGGATCCACTAACTAAGAATCAAGATATCTTCCGCTTTTTCAAGTATATGATCGCCTTCCGGAAAGCTCACCCTTCACTGGGCCGCAGCACCTTCTGGGATCAACAAAATCCCGATGTGCAATGGTATGGCGTCGGCGCCAACACCGACCAATCCGACAGCTCGCATTCCCTCGCTTACTCACTGAAGGGTGCGACAGTCGGCGATTCTGGGATTTACGTAATGATCAATTCCTACTGGCAGCCACTGACATTTACGATTCAGGAGGGACAGCCGAGCGATTGGCTCTTAACCGTCGACACTTCACAGCCGAGTCCAAGCGACATCTTTGTTCCTGGTTCCGAGCCACCGATTAGTTCACTAACTTACTCGGTTCAACCCCGCTCGATCGTCATTTTTCTTCACAAATGATGGTCCGATGTTCGGAACCGATCTGCTCAGCCTATTAGGAGTTGTTTTAGTTCGTTCAGTACTTCACCTAGAGCCGGTTCGGGCTCTTCGCGATTGCGGCCTAACATTAGCAGAGCTGATTCCCACAATGTTGATCTAGCGGGGGCCGTCTCTAGATCATGGATTAACTGGGCGAGGATGCGCTCGTCTTTTCGCACGGCCAGGCCTGCGAACGCCTCGAAGCGGACCTCCTCATTTGAGTCTGTGAGCCGTCTCAACAAGGCTTCGCGAATCGCGGTACTGTCATGTTCGCGCAGAGTCCCAATGCACCATGTCGCGCATTCTCGGACATCCTCGTCGCCATCCTCCATGAGTTCGATCAAGGTAGTGGTTGCTAAAGGATCCTCGTCGCAGCCCAAGCCAAAAGCGACAGCCTCGCGAACTTCCGCACTACCGTCCTTGGCTGCAGCGACGAGAGCGTTGCGTGCTTGCTCGAAAGCTTCCAAGAATCCGAAGCCGGTCGCAGCGGCCGCGCGCACCGACGGCGATTGGTCTTTTACGAGAAGTTCAAGAAGAAGCGGGACAGATTGAGCCCGCAGAGGCGAATCCGGCGGGCCGAGCTGGCATAGGATTTGGACTCCAATCTCACGCATCTTGTCACGCGGATCGTGACACATCGCTTGCGCACGTTCGAAAGTATCAATCTCCCCTCTGATCCTCAGCGCTCCGATCGTCTTCCACCGGACAAGCACAGCATCATCTTCTAAGAGCGGATAAAGTGCCTGGGTATCCAATGACCTCAGTGCTTGAAAAACCAGGAGCCAAAGCTCTGAGCCTAGGGAATAAAGGTCATCTTCATCCAGTTCTAGATCCGTCTCCCGTGGGGGACTGAAACCCATAGCCAATAGATGTTCGGCCGTTAGCTGCTCGCCCCTAGACTCAAGTTCCTCAACGGCTTTGCCTCGTACGATTGCGAAAGGATCTTCGAGAAACGAATAGATCACTTCAGTCGGATAAGTCTTTAACGCCTGACTGACAAGCGATTCGAGTCTCGTACCCCGACTCGGTTCCAAATTATCCAACGGCTTGTTCCATGTATCGCAGGTGCAATGGAGTGCATCCTCCAAGTTACATCCTCACACCGCGACCTTCATAAAGAACGTTTCGGCCTTGGTCGCGAATTCCTTCTCATCCGCATAGCGCCCGAGGTCGAGAATATAGTACGTCGCTCCTGCTTCGCTCTCGGCTTGGACCTTGGCCTTTGCGCCGTGAATATCGTCAAATCTCAGTCCGCGCCGTACTACTACTTCGATATCATCGAAACGCCCCGCCTGCCGCAGCCGTTCCTTTAATTCTTTTAAGGCAGGCTTCAACTTCTCCGCCGGTAGCATCGGATGCCATCCGTCACCGAACTCGACCGTCCGCCGAATCGCCGCTTCGCCATTGCCGCCGACCCAGATCGGCGGGCATGCCGGACGCGGCGCGAAGACAAATGCAGGAAAGTTGACCAGTTCACCGCTGTACGCCTCGGCCTCGCGCATAAACAGATGCCGCAATACCCTCAAGGTTTCGTCGCTCTGTTTGCCGCGCAACCGCTTCTCCACGCCCAGCGCCTGAAATTCTTGCTCCATCCATCCGACTCCCACACCGAGTATCATGCGCCCAGCCGACAGCTCCTGGATTGTCGCGACCTGCTTTGCCGTCAATACCGCTGGCCGATAGGGCAATACGAGTACCGACACTCCCAGCCGGATTCGCGTGCTTGCTCCCGCGATGAAAGCAAGAGACGCGAGCACATCGAGATAACGTCCGCCCGATCCTTCGGTCTGATCTGGCGGAATACACAAATGGTCGGAGACGACAATCGAATCGTAACCCAACTGTTCAGCCGTTCTGGCGCAGGCGCGAATGGTACCTTCCGTCGATTGCGGTCCCATATTCCGAATCGCAATACCATATTTCATCGCTACGCCCTCCAGCTGACTGGTCAGTTTCAAGACTAATTATATAGTTGCTGTGCGGCGACCAGGTAACCGGCGCCAGTGTTAAGTGATTATTTAAGCGAGCGGCCGCTTGCGCGCGGTATGATTTTTACCATTGCTAGCAGCGGCAGCGGCGTCCGGTTTCTGGCCGTTCGTGGCAAGCCGGCGTGCTGCCTCGCCGATCGCGCCCGCACGATGCCATCGACTGTATTCTTCGAGCGTCAGTCCTCGCGCCGCCTCCAGCCCGACTGATAACGCCGCCACCACCGCGACTTGACCGAGCACGCTGATGCGTGGTGCCAGGCCCAGCACCCCGCCTTCTTTGGCCACTGGCGCATGCAGTACCAAGTCTGACATTCTGGCGAGTGCCGAGCGTCGTCCACCA
>DATKPK010000167.1:0-2944 GCA_035524095.1 Binataceae bacterium (SeqCode)
TTCGCGACGAAGGTCGCGCAGCACTTGCGCTGAGGGCGAAGCTACTGGCTATCGGGCAGTTTGCGCAAATGAGCGTTGTAGTAGGGGCGCATTGCGGTGAGGGCGCGGCGGTGATGGTAAGCGAGTTCGTCGTCGGGATAGCGATGCTCGGGGCCGATTACGCAAGCGACACGTGAGTGGCATCGGGAGGCGCAATCGGCCTCAACTTCGATTCGATGAGTAAGACACGCCGGGATGTCCCAACCGGCGGGGAACCGGACGGCTGAAGCGGGGCAGGCGGCGATACAACTGCGCGGGAGGCATCGCGGACAAGGATCGAAATCCGCGGCGTCGCCGGAGTGATCAAGGGGAACGTCGAGCAGAAGCGCGGCGCGGAAGGCAATCCAAGGGCCGTAGACCGGATGAATCAGGAGGCCGAGGATGCTCGGTCCGCCGAGTCCGGCGAGCTTACCCAAGCCGATAAAGTTCAGCGTTGCCTCGCCGACAAAAGGAAAGGCGGGAGTGCATGAGACGCCCTGCCCTATCACCTTTGGCACAATTTCGTTTGAGATTAGTTCACGCGTGAAGTCGTCGAGCGGATGGGAACGATCGCGCCATGCGGGGTGAGCGTCGGCGTGAGCTTTGAATCCATCCCAGAAGGCACCGCCACCGTTCCCGATGACGACGATTGATTGAGCGTCAGGGGCGAGGGAACGCGCGCGCATCGTTAGGGGCGAGATGGCGTCATAGCGATCGGCGGGAACGGCGGCGATCAGGTTGAGACCGTAGGGCGCGGCGGCCTGCCGAATCGAAGCGAGCAACGGATGATCGGCGGTCATGCGATTTTGTAGGTGACCAGGGCGTCGGCGATCAGAGCTGACTGGTTGTCGCGAATTTCTACATTGAGGCTGGCGATGCGCCGGCCCTTGCGGCGAACGCGGGCGATCGCGACGAGATCGCTGCCGACGCCGGGACCGGTGTAATTGACGGTTATGGAGATGGTGGCGCTGCGCTGAGTTTCAGGCATCGTCCATACAGCAGCGCAAGCGGCAAAGTCGGCGAGGGAAGCGATTGCGCCGCCGTGGATAGGCATCGACAGACCGCCGAAGTTGAGCAGGCGCAGGTCGAAGGGCATCCGCGCGACCGCCTCGCCGTCGGCGGCGGATTCAATCTTATGACCGAGTAGAATGGAGAACGGCGCTTGCTCGAGCGAACGCAGAGCGGGATAGCGGTCGAAGATGGAAGACATCGCGCGTCACCGGGTTGCGCGTTCGGCAAGCTCGAACGCGATTGAGACGGCGTTTGCGGGCGTGGCGGCGTGGCGGATGCTGTCAATATTCTGCCAAGCGCCCAGCGCGACGACCGGCCGTCCGATTTTAAGCGCGAGGCCGATTTCGGAAAGCGTACCCGCTTCGCCGGGCAGGGCAACGACGGCGGCGGCACTGGCGACGACGATTACATTGCGCGCCTGGCCCATCCCGGTGGCAATGACAAATTCAATGTGAGAATTGGCGGAGCTACGATCGTAAGTAGGCATGATACCGATGGTGTGGCCGCCCGCGGCTTGCGCGCCTTCGGCAGCGGCTTCCATCACACCGGTACGTCCACCGCAAATTAGAACGGCGCCGCGCTCAGCGATGCCGCGGCCGACCTCGCGGGCAAGCGCGAGAGTTTCGGGTGAGGCGTCGCCAGCGCCGATTACGGCGATCGCGAGACGAGAAGCCATCGTCACACCCCGAGCAGGTCGGGCAGCTCGGAAAGATCGCGGACGATGAAATGAGGCGCGGGAATCCCATCGGGTATGGCAATGGCGCCCTTGCTGATCCAGGCGGTGTGCATCCCAGCGAGCAACGGACCCTGCACGTCTTCGCGCGGGGTATCGCCGACAAAGAGGACGTCGGCGGCGTCAAGGTGAAGCATCTCAAGCATCTGCTGGTAGATACGCTGATTCGGCTTACGCAGGCCGACTTCAGCCGAGATGATCACGGCTTCAAAGAGATCGGCGACGCCGCTATCGAGGAGGACCTCGCGGCCGCATTGGGCATCGTCGAAGTTGGAAAGGAGGCCCATCCGATAGTGACCAGCGAGGCGGCGGACCGCTTCGGCGCGCTCGGCGGGCGCCCAAGTGACGGCGCGGACGCCGTCCATGTGAACGCGGGTCAGTTCCTCGGCGAGTTGGCGCAATTCGATAGCGTCGCCAACGTGATGGGTAGCGTGATAGCGCTCAAGAATGCGGGCGAAGCGGTCGGCACAAGTAATCTCGATCCAGTCGGCCTCGCGCTCGGCGTTAATTTCGTCGACGGTCGCGGTGCAAACCTGGACAAAGTGATCTTGAAGGAACCGGTTGCCGAGCCGCTCGGAGAGTTTTGGGAAAACGAACGGCATCGTGGTGCGGACGCTGCGTCCATTAACTTCCATCAGTGGCAGCCGCTCGGGCTCCCATTTAACGAGGGTATCGAAGAGGTCGAGGACGACCGCTTTGTAGGGGTGTTTAGGCATCGTTGGGGAGTTTACTCAGGAATGACGGGTGACGGCGGTCGCAGTCGTCGCGAGCGCGATCAGATTGAGGATGATAACGGCGCCGTTGAGGCGAACGGATAGTTGATGGAGGCGGTCGAATTCGGCCTTGCGGGCAGGATCGGGATTCGGCTCCTCGTTAACGGTGCGAATAGCGTCAACGCGTGGGCGGATGATTACGCCGGCATAAAGGGTGAGTCCGAGAGCGATCAGCAGAGCGAGACTGGAGAAACCCCACCATAGCCTGGGAGCGAAGGAAATCGTGAAGTAAATCGCGAGCAAGCTGGCGACAATTCCCGCGATATAGCCGAGGAGGTAATAGCGCGGAAAGAGCGCGGCCAATACTTTACCGGCATCCGGCAGCGGGAGAGTGCCGAAAATGGTCGCGGTCGTGACGATGAAGAAGACCATGCTGCCGAGCCAACTTGCGAGCGCGAGCAGGTAGATG